>REBX01000203.1 GCA_007692505.1 Gemmatimonadales bacterium
CCTCCTTGAAGCTGCGGTGAAAGTCCGCCTCCAGAAGGGGGAGCAGAGCATCCTCCTCCTGAATCGACGGGGCTGGGCCTCCTTCGTGAAGTGCCGGGCCTGCGGCCACGTGGTGGAGTGCCCCCATTGCTCCGTCTCCCTCACGTACCACCGGACCCTGGGTCGGGTCCGGTGCCACCACTGTCGCCACGAGGAGTCGGCTCCCTCCCGCTGCCCCGCCTGCGGCGACTCGGACCTGCAGTTCCGTGGGCTGGGCACGGAACAGGTGGAGCGGGCCGTGGCCGATGCTTTCCCCGGGGCCCGGATTGCCCGAATGGACGTGGATACCACCGGGGGCAAGTGGAGCCATGCCGAGATCCTGGGCAGGGTAAGGAGGGGGGAGGTGGACATTCTCCTGGGCACGCAGATGATCGCCAAGGGCCTCGACTTCCCCCGGGTGACCCTGGTGGGGGTGGTGAACGCCGACACGGGCCTACACCTCCCCGACTTCCGGGCCAGCGAGCGGACCTTCCAGCTCCTGAGTCAGGTGGCGGGCCGAGCGGGACGGGGAGAGCTGGGTGGGGAGGTCATCATCCAGAGCACCCTCCCGGAGCACTACGCCGTGGAGTCGGCCCTCCGGCACGACTGGGAGGGGTTTGCCCGTCGGGAGTTGGAGGAGCGACGGGCCCCTCCCTACCCGCCTCACCTCCGGCTGGTCAACGTGGTCACGAGCTCTCCCGATGCCGAGGAGGCGGCCCGGGCGGCGGAGGACGCCGCCGACTGGCTCCGACCCCGTCTGGAAGCCGTTCCCGGCGATGCCCATCTGGTGGGACCGGCGCCCTGCCCCCTGGAGCGCCTCCACGGTCGCTGGCGGTGGCACTTCTTTCTGAGGGGGGGCAGCGTGGGCGCCCTCACCGAAGTCCTTCACCGGTTCATGGGGGATTTCCGGCCCCGGGGAGGCGACGTTCGGGTCACGCTGGATCGGGATCCCGTAGCGCTCCTGTGACGGCTCGGCTTTCCGGCAGGGTCGGGCTGGCCGGGGGGCGAGGCCCCCGATAGATTTCCCTGCGAGGCAACGGAATCGTCACGGCGGGAGGCCAATCATGGGCTGCCTGGCCCTAAATGCTTCGTTCGAGCCCCTCACCCTCGTCCCGGCCCGCCGGGCCATTCGGCTCGTGCTGGATCGCAAGGCCGAGATCCTGGAGGTGGAGGCGGGTCGCCAGTTCCGGTCCGAGACCCACGTCTGGCCGGTGCCTGCGGTGATCCGCCTGGTTCGGTACGTCCATGTGCCCCGGCGCTTCCGTCGGCAGGTCACGAACACCTTCCTCTTTGCCCGCGATGAGTATACTTGCCAGTACTGCGGGTGTCACCGCCGGGAGCTGAGGGGTCGGCAGTTCCTCACCCGCGACCACGTCATGCCCGTGAGCCGGGGGGGTGAGAACGCCTGGGAGAACGTGGTCACGGCCTGTTCTCCCTGCAACAACCGGAAGGCGAGCCGGACTCCCGACGAGGCAGGGATGCCGCTTCAGACCAGCCCCGGCGAGCCGAACCACGTCCACCTGGTGTGGGCAGTCCGGTCCGTGACGGACACCCAGGCGAAGTACATCAGGATGTTTTACGGCGAAACCGCGTTGGAAGCCCTCCGCGGCGGCCTGGATCGATCGTAGCCCGCGATTCCGGGAGGCCTGGAGGACCATCGCCGCAGGAATCCTGGAGGGACCGACTTCAGTCGGACCGCTCTACCCATGGGTTCTCCACGATCCTGCCCCCGCCCAGGAGGCGATCGTCGACTCCCCAGTCCTTCCAGTGAAGGATCCAGCCCCGCTCCAGGTCGTGCTCCACCTCCCACCGGAAGCCGGGGGATCGGACCCGGTCCCGGACGAACCGGGAGAGCCCGGGGGGGAGTGAACCCACGCCGGAGGTCCGGGCGTCCTCCACCTGCTGGTCCCCGAAGACCCGGGGGGCATCCTGCCGGGCTCCTGCAGCCGTGTCCAGGCGTTCCAGGGCCCGCCGGGCCGCCACCATGGCTTCCCGGAGGTGGATGAGGGCAGTGCGGGCGGCAGCCCGGCTCCGAAAGTCCAGGGGAAGGGGGGCCGATTCCGCTTCGAGGAGGGCTTCCTCCAGGCTCTGGAGCCGTGCCTCCAGTTCTCTGGCCCGGCGCTCCAGCTCGGAGGTGTCCGAACCATCGGGGGCTGACGGTGGCGGGGAGGTGGACATGTTGACGTTCTCAGTCCCCGTTGGAGTCGGAGGCGCCGCCCGATTCCGAGGACCACTTCCGGCGGAGTTCGGCCTCGCGCTCCAGGGCGTCCTTCACGATGCGCAGGGAGGCGTCGGAGGCCCGGGCGTCGGCGTCGTCCTCCCTCCCGGACTCCTCGTCACCGGAACGGGACCCGAGCCGTTGGCTGCAGCGGACCTCCCAGGCGAAGAGCTTTCGGCGGAGTTCACCCAGCAGGGTCTGAAGGTCGGCCGGGGACACCAGGAGGCCATCCTCCTCCTCCAGTCGGAGGATGAGCTGGGCAAACCGGACAAGGTCGGCCCGGAGCTGTGCCGCGGTGATGTCGTCGTAACGACCCATTCCCATCTCCATGGAAAAGGAGGCGGATCCATGGCTGCAGCTGCCGATCTGCCGCTGCACCATCACTGCACCAGGGCGATCCGGGCGTCCAGGGCCACCCCTCCACCAGGCGTTGCCAGGAAGGGGTTCACGTCCAGGGATTCCAGGGCCGGGTGGTCCAGGACCAGCTGGGAGAGCCTCTGGATGGCCTGTGTCACGGAGTCGAGGCAGACGCCTTCCTCGCCCCGTACCCCTTCCAGGATGGGAAAGCTCCGGATCTCCCGGATGAGCTCGCCCGCCTCCATTTCGGTGACGGGGGGGAGGCGGAAGGCCACGTCCCGGAAGGTCTCCACGTAGATCCCTCCCAGCCCGAACATGAGGACGGGCCCGAAGGAGGGGTCCGTGTTCATCCCCAGGATCAGTTCCCGGCCCCGGGTCCGGTACTCGGCCACCAGGATGCCCTCGATGGCTGCGTCGGGAGCGCCTTCCGAGATGGCGGCCTGCAGGCGGGTCCACCCGCTCCGGACCTCCTCCTCCCCTTCCAGCTCCAGGACCACGCCCCCCAGCTCCGTCTTGTGAACGATGTCTGCAGAGACAACCTTCAGGACCACCGGCCCGTCGATCTCGGCCGCCACCTGGACGGCCTCGTCCTCGCTCCGGACCAGGCCGTGGCGGACCACGGGGATCCCGTACCCCTCCAGGACCCTGTAGGCCTCGTGCTCCAGGAGGCGACTCCGTCCCTTGGAGCGCGCCCCCTCGATGATCTGACGGACTTCTTCCCGCTCCACCGGAAACCGGGTGGGGGCCTGTACCGGCCGCTCCACCCAGCGGCGATGCCGGTCCATGGCGCCCAGGGCACGGGCTGCCGACTCGGGGAAGATGTAGGCGGGGATCCCGGCGGCCTGGAGTTCGGCCCGTCCCTCCGGGAGACCGTCCCGACCCATGAGGACGGCCAGGATGGGGGTGTCCCGGTGGCCCTCATGGGCCGCCACGATGGCCTGGGCTACATCGGACTGCCGAATGCCCAGGGGAGGCACGAAGGCGGCGATGGCCGCGTCGACCCCCGGGTCCTCCAGGACGATCTCCAGGGCGACCCGGTAGCTCTCCGCCGTGGCCGACGCCACCATGTCCACCGGGTTCCGGACGGAGGCCTCTTCGGGGAAGACCTTGTGGAGGCGCTCCAGCGTCTCCGGCGAGAACTCGGCCACCTGGAGGCCCTCCCCCTCGCAGGCATCGGCGATGATGATCCCCGGTCCGCCTGCGTTGGTGACGATGGCGACCCGGTTCCCGGCAGGAAGGGGGGAGACGCCGAACGCCATGGCCAGGTCGAACACCTCTTCCACCGTGTCGGCCCGGAGGACGCCGCACTGGGCCAGGAGGGCGTCGGCGGCAGAGTCCTTCCCGGAAAGCGACCCGGTATGGGAGGAGGCAGCCCGGGCTCCGGC
Organism: Gemmatimonadales bacterium; assembly: GCA_007692505.1. GTDB lineage: Bacteria > Gemmatimonadota > Gemmatimonadetes > Longimicrobiales > Gaopeijiaceae > REBX01. Next base: position 3,979 of record REBX01000203.1, read on the forward strand.
CAGGGTCCGGCCCGACTTCACCACGATGATGGGCTTCTTCCGGGCCACGCGCCGGGCGATCCGGGTGAAGTGGCGGGGGTTCCCGAAGGTCTCCAGGTACATGAGGATCACCCGGGTGCCCGGATCCGCCTCCCAGTACTCCAGGACGTCGTTGCTGCTTACGTCGGGCTTGTTGCCCACGGACACGAAGGAGCGGATGCCGATCCCGTATTCGGCGGCGTAGTCCAGGATCGTCACCCCCAGGGCCCCGGACTGCGAGAGGAAGCTCACCGGGCCGGCGGGAGGCATGGTGGGCGCGAAGGTCGCGTTCATGCGCACGTCTTCGGCGGTGTTCAGCACCCCCATGCAGTTGGGGCCCACCAGGCGCATCCCGTAGCGGCGGACCCGCTCCATGAGGCGGGCCTCCCTCTCCTCCCCCTTGCCTCCCACCTCCCGAAAGCCGGCAGAGATCACGACGATGGCCGAGACCCCCTTCTCGCCGCACTCATCCACGACCTGGAGGACCAGCTCCTTGGGCACCACGATGATGGCCAGGTCCACTTCGCCGGGGATCTCCCGGACGGACCGCCACGCCGGGACGGAATGGACGGAGCGCGCCGAGGGATTCACCGGGTAGACAGAGCCCTCGAACCCGTGGCGGAGGAGGTTGTCCACGATTTGCCAGCCGATGGTGCCTGGACGCCGGGAAGCACCGATGACGGCGATGGAGCGGGGTGAAAAGAGGGGGTCGAGGCTTCGGGGCATCTGGAAGTCCGGAGTCGGGATCCTGTCGAAGGCGGGATCGAGGCAGTAGAGTAACGAGGGACGGATCCCCGGTCCATGGAGCAGGGCCGGTGGCGATCCTGTTGCCCGATCCGGGAGCCCCCGGGCATCGCTTCGCCCGGGGGTGCCCCCACGTTCCTCTCCAGCCCTGGTCCGACCCATGTCCACCCATCCGGCCGGTTCCGGATCCACCCGTCGCGGACCCGCTCCCCCCCACCCGTCGGACCGCAGCTTCCTTACTCGTGCCACCGGCTTCAGTGCGGCCCATCACTACCGGGTCCCCCAATGGGATGCGGCGAGAAACCAGGAGGTGTTCGGGGACCAGGTCCGGGTCCACGGCCACGACTACCGGCTGGAGGTCACGGTCTCCGGCATCCCGGACCCGGTCACGGGCTTCGTGGTGGACCTGCCGGCGCTGGATGCACTCCTGGACAGGGAAGTGGTCTCGGCCCTCCACAACGGGCACCTGAACGAGGTGATCCCGGAGATCCGGAGTGGCGGAATGCAGCCCTCCACCGAAGCGCTCTGTCGTTGGGTCTGGTCCCGGATCGCTCCGGTCATCCCCGGCAACGCCCGCCTGGAGTGCGTGCGGATCCGGGAGAGTCGGGACCTCTGGGCCGAGGTCCGACGGGAGGGCGGAGCGGAATGAGTTCCGACGGGCAGAAGGAACCACTCTCGGTTCGCGACCTCATGGGACCGGCGGATTCGCCTCCACATGCTCCTCGCCAGGTGGAGCCGTCCCTGAGCGATGCCGAGCGACGGATCGAGGTGGAAGGGGTCGGGTGGGCTGTGGAAGAAGGGGGGAGGACCCGGTCCGGATTTTCATCCGACTCGGGAGCTCCCCTCCTTCGGGTCCTGTTCCGCAAGCAGTTGGGAGGTGAGGGGACGGGTGCCGAGGGGGATGGGGACCCCGATGGGGAGGAGCCCTCCCCGGATCGGGAGGTGATGGCCGTGGCCCAGTCCCTGCCCCAGCTCTCCGACGTGGAGCTCGTCGAGCTCCTGGGCCGATCCCGGCCCTGGCGGTCCCGGGACGACGTGGCCAGAGGGGCGGGACCCGCACCCGGGGCCGGGGAAGGCAGAGACCGGGGAAGGGGAGGGTGCAGCCGCTCCCGGTGAGGTGTGTCGGAACGACACGATCCTGTCGTCAGACCGACACGGATCGTGGGTGTGCCCCCCTGGAGATGTGAGGAACGAGAGGGGGCTCCGGGGGAGACGTGACCTGGCATCGTTCCTGCACTGATAATCGGTGCAGTTCGTGATGCAATCGTTTCCGGTCGGAGGCTGGACTGCGCCCGGCCGCTCTTCAGGAGGTTCATGCCAATGTCCCGCTCACACGAATCCGGCAGCCGCCGCAACGGGCCATCCCCTTCCCGGTTTCCCTGCGACGACGTGCCCGGCATCGTGATCCAGGACGGGGGGCGTGGGCTCCGGGCCTCCATGCGCCCGCCCCGCGTGCACGCCTTCGTCTACGGTGAGAAGATGCCCTCGGTCCCCACCCTTCCCTTCGGTCGATGGAAGGCCGCCTCCTGATTCAGTCCCGGCGTCACTTCGGAGGGGCAGGTGATTTGACCCTGCCCCACTGACCCCCACAGTGAAGGACCGGTCCGATACAGGGACCCCACTTGCGCCCGGAGGCGCAACGGGGTCCCTTGTCGTTTCACCCCAAAGCGAAGGTCGGGTCCGGGACGCCGGGCGGGATTTAACACTTCGGGTCGTTGCCCCGTCCCCCCTGACGAATCCCTCCTGCACCACAGTCGTAGTGGGGTTGTGAACGCCTGGCGCCGCGCCCCTGCGAGGGCACGGCTCGGGCACGGCCCGGTGACAGGCCTCCTGTTTGGCATACTGCCGGAAAGGGTGGCCGTCGCCCCCACGGCTGCAGGGCAGCTCCAAGGAAACGAGCGAGGACATGGACGAGAGAGAGCCGGGTACCCGAGTGGAGGACGAGAGCCGTCGCACCGTCATGGAGGCGGCTGGACTCTCCAAGACCTATCAGCTGGGATCGGAGACGGTCCGGGCGTTGAGGGGGGTCAACCTCCGGATCTGCGAAGGCGAGTACGTGGCCATCATGGGGCCTTCCGGAAGCGGAAAGAGCACCTTCATGAACATGGTGGGCTGTCTGGACACCCCCACCGCAGGGAGCTACGAGCTCAACGGACAGAATGTGAGCAGGCTCTCCGAGTCCCAGTTGGCCCGCATCCGGAACCGGGAGATCGGTTTCGTCTTCCAGACCTTCAACCTTCTGGCCCGGGCCAGCTCCCTGCACAATGTGGAACTTCCCCTCATCTATGCGGGTGCTCCTGCTTCCGAGCGGAAGCGCCGGGCCCGGGAGAAGCTGGAGATGGTGGGACTGGGCGACCGGATTGGACACAAGCCGCCCGAACTCTCCGGAGGACAGCGGCAGCGGGTTGCCGTGGCCCGGGCCCTGGTGAACAACCCTGCCATCCTCCTGGCCGACGAGCCCACGGGGAACCTGGACTCCAAGACGAGCGTGGAGATCATGGAGGTCTTCGGCAGGTTGAACGAGCAGGGACAGACCATCGTGGTCGTGACCCACGAGCACGACATCGCAGAGTACGCCAAGCGCCAGATCCATCTGAGGGATGGGGTGATCGAGCGCGACTTCATGAACCAGGAGCGCCGGATCCCCGGCCGCGAGGGCCTCGTGCCCATCGCAGAAATCGAGCAGGTCGCCGCTGCGGCCGGAGAACACTGAAACACATGAGAGGAGCAACCATGCAGACGGTTTCGGAGTCCGCGTTCTTCGGGCGCATTGGTGCGATGGGGCTTGCAGTGGCCCTCGCGTTCGGCCTTGCCGCATGCGGCGAGGGACAGGCAGAGGAGGCTCCCCGCTACGCAACCGCCATGGTGGAGCGAGGCGACCTCCAGATCGTGGCCGAGGCCAGTGGAGAGCTCGAGCCCCTTCGCCGGGTCGACGTGCTCTCGAAGGCCTCCGGTGAAGTCCAGGAGACGTTCGTCGAGGTCGGTGACCGGGTGGAGCCCGGCACGCTCCTGGCGCAGATCGACCCCCGTGACGTCCAGAACGCGCTGAACCAGGCCGAGGCGGACTACGAAGTGGCCCGGGAGCGCTACAACGTGTCCCGAGCCCAGCTCGACCGGTCCCAGCGTCTCTACGACTCCGGGGTGATCACCGAGCAGGACCACGAGTCCCGCACCCTGGACTACGCGAACGCCCGGGCAAACCTGGTCCGGGCCGAGACCACTCTGGAACTCACACAGCTCCAGATGGAGGACGTGACGATCCGCTCGCCCATGCATGGCACGGTGCTCAGCAAGGCGGTGGAGGACGGCCAGGTCATCACTTCGGCATCCGGCAGTGCCTCCGGCGGCACCACGCTCCTCACCATCGCCAACCTGGACGTGGTCCAGGTCCGCACCCTCATCGACCAGACGGATGTGGGGCGCATCGAGGCGGGGATGCCTGTGAATGTTCGGGTCGAGGCCTTCCCTGACCGCACCTTCGAGGGCATGGTGGAGAAGATCGAGCCCCAGGCCACGGTCCAGTCCAACGTCACCATGTTCCCGGTCATCGTCCAACTGCAGAACGAGGACCAGCGGCTCAAGCCCGGGATGAGCGCCGAGGTCACGGTGGTCATCGCCGAGCGGCCCCAGACCCTCACCCTGCCCAACATGGCCATCGTGGCCCAGCGTGAGGTCGCTGCAGCCGGCTCGGTCCTGGGGCTCTCCGAGGAAGAGGCTCGGGTGGACCAGAGCGCCTTCCAGGACCTCATGCGGCAGGTCCGGGAGGACCGGGGCGAGTCCGGCGAAGCCGGGGCCGAGGGCTCCGAGCCCCCTGCCGACATGCCCGACATGGCCGAACTCCGGGACAAGGTGGCCAGTGGCGAGATCTCGCAGGACTCGGTTCGTGCCCTCATGCAGGCCGCCCGCGGGGCAGGTCAGTCGAGCGCTCGGGCTTCCGGACGGGATGGGTCCGGCACTCCCTCAGTCGTCTTCGTGCTGGATGCGGACGGAGTGGTGACTCCCCGGCCTGTGATCGTGGGTGTGAACGACTGGAACAACTCCGAGATCCTGGCGGGGCTCGAAGAGGGTGAAGAGGTCGTCCTCCTGGGCGGCGCCCAGCTGCAGGAGCAACAGCGCCAGCGCCAGGAGCAGATGCGGAACCGGATGGGCGGCGGCATGCCCTTCGGCCGCTGACGGGAGCCGGCCCATGATCATCAAGGAGATCATCTTCGTCGCCCTGGCCGCAATCCGGGCAAACCTCATGCGCTCCATCCTCACCACGCTGGGGATCGTCATCGGCGTGGGAGCGGTCATCACCATGGTGGCCCTGGGCGAGGGCGCCCAGCAGCAGGTGGAGGACCAGATCCAGCGGATGGGGACGGACGTCCTCACCATCCGACCCCAGCAGGTGAGGGGTGTTGGAGGTGTGGCATCGGGCGAGCAGGCCCGGCTCTACACCTCCGACGCCGAAGCGCTGATGGAGGACGCCGGTGAGCTGCTCATCGTGGCGCCGGAGATCAGCCAGCGGCAGCAGGTGACCCACCAGCGCTGGAACACGAACTCCAGCGTCCTGGGCACCTGGCCCACCTACTTCGACATCTACAGCATGGCGGTGGAGCACGGTCGCTCCTTCAACTGGGGCGAGGTGGAAGGGCGGCGCCGGGTCGTGGTGGTGGGGCACAACATCCCCGACGAACTGAACACGCCGGCCCCCCTCCTGGTGGGCCGCACCGTGCAGATCCGGGGTACCCCCTTCGAAGTGGTGGGTGTGCTGGCCGAAAAGGGCGAGATGGGCTGGGTTCGTCCCGATGACATGGTCTTCATCCCGGTGTCCACTGCCCAGTACCGGGTGTTCGGGGGGCGCGACCGGCTGAACAGCATCCTCACCAAGGTCACCGCCGGGCCCGACAACATGGATCCCGCCTACGACGTCATCGATGCCACCCTGCGCCGTGAGCACAGGATCGGTCCCGGTGCGCCGGCGGACTTCCGGATCCAGAACTCCACGGACCTCCTTGAGTCCTTCCAGGAGACGAACCGGGCCTTCACCTTCCTCCTGGCGGGGATCGCCGGGGTGTCGCTCCTGGTGGGCGGCATCGGGATCATGAACATCATGCTGGTGAGCGTCACGGAGCGGACCCGGGAGATCGGCGTCCGGAAGGCCCTGGGGGCCACCCGGGGTGCCATCCTCTTCCAGTTCCTGGTGGAGTCTCTCCTCCTCTGTTTCCTGGGAGGTGTGCTGGGCGTGATTGCCGGGGCGGGAGGTGCCGCCCTCATCAGCAACATGGCGGGCTGGGACACGGCGATCTCCCTGGAGGCCGTGGCCATCGCCCTGGCGTTCTCGGCGGGGATCGGTCTCTTCTTCGGGATCTGGCCGGCCCAGCGGGCTGCCAAGCTCGATCCCATCGAGGCGCTCCGGTACGAGTGACGCCCGGAAGTTCGAATACAGGAACGCCCGGCTTCCCACGAGGGAGGCCGGGCGTTCCTGCGTTCGGGGGTTCGGTGCGGGGGCCTGTCCCCGGTCCTACTCCCCCCCGGTCCTACTCCCGGTCCAGCTCCAACTCGATTTCCCTGCCTTCACGGACAACCCTGAGCTGGACCGGAGGGCTCCGGTATCCCTCCATGATGGTCCTCCGGAGCTCCTCCACCGCACGGACTTCGGCCCCATCCACCCGGACGACCACGTCGCCGGACTCGAGCCCCGAATCGGCGGCCGGCGTGCCCTCCACCACCTCCACCACCAGGAGCCCCCGCTCCACCCCGAAGTAGGTGGACAGCCCCTCGTTGATGGGGGTGAACCTGGCTCCGGCCACGGCATCCTGACCCATCTGGGTCGCCGTGCCGGTCACGATGGCGGTCCTCAGTCCGGAAAGGGCCGGGTTCTGCGCGATGCCCCCCCCTCCGGGCCGGCTCCCGAAAAAGCGCTCCTGCACGTCGGCAAAGGTCTCCCCCCGGTCCAGCCGGAAGAATGTGGTGTCGCCCTCGGCGTCAAGCATCCAGAGCTGGGGCATCCTCTCCGCCGTCTCCACCGCCACTTCCCTCGAGCCACCGTCGGGTGCCCGGACCTGGAGACGGATCGTATCTCCCGGATCCAGCCTCGTCATCCGGCTCCGGAGTCGCTCCAGGGTGGCGGCCTCGCCATCCACCAGGACGATCACCTCGCCCTCCCGGAGTCCGGCGTCATCTCCGGGGCTTCCCTCCTCCACATCGAGGATGTCCAGCTCGGGAACCCCCTCCCTCTCTTCGATCTGGAGCCCGATCCAGGCGCTGGCCAGCGGGGCCACGGCAGGGAGAGCTGCGACTTCCACTCGGGGTGGGGTTGGACGGTCCTGCCCCTCCACCCCCGAGGCGAGGGGAAGGAGGAGGGCCGTGGCCGCGAGGGCCGTCAGGGTCCGGACGGACATCATCTTCATGGAATCCTCCAGGTCAGAACCAGGGGTCCCGCGGCACGGCCGTTCCGGCCTGGCGCAGGACGAGATCGCGTTCGGCCCGCACATCCAGGAGCAGGCCGTTCAGGTAGGGGTCGGTGGGGGCGGCCCGGACCGCCTCCCGGCTGGCGGTGACCAGGTGGTCCAGGGCGGCGAAGCGATACACGGCCTCCTCCTCGGGGGACCACCTCTCCAGGGTCCCGCCCTCCACGGCCCGCACCCTCAGGAGGGCCGCCCGATGCAGTTCGCCGGTGAGGTCCAGGAGGCGGAGGGCCCCGTCCAGGTCCAGCTCTGCGGCCTCCGCATCGTCCAGCACCTGGACCAGGGTGGCCACCAGCCGCTCGTCATCGGCCTCCACGGCTCCCCGGTCTGCGCCGACTCCTGACCCCCTCTCGTCGCCCCCGGCGCCAAGCCACCACCCACCGGCTCCCCCGCCCAGGAGGAGGAGGAGGGCCGCGGCGAGCTGGAGCCACGCCGAGGAGCCTGCAGCCCTCGCCTGGGTGGGCCGTGCGCCCGCATCGGACCCCCCGGTCCGGTCCGCCGTCCCGCCCGTCCGGGCCCCGGTCTCGGCCTCAGCCAGAGGGGGGAGGCCCCCGTCGGCCTCCCCGGCCAGCCGTCCCCGACCCCGGAGCACCCCCTCCAGCCGCTCCCACCCGTGGGGGGGAGTCGGGGGGTCCGCCAGCTTCGCCAGGGCCTGGCGATCCGCCTCCAGCGCCTCCAGTTCGGCCCTGCAGGCCGGGCACGAGTCCAGGTGGGATGCCTCGCCGGGGGTCGGGTCCTCGTCCAACAGGCGGGCGAGCGTGGTGGGAGTCAGGTGACGCCGCGTGGGGTCGTTCATGGGTCCATTTGGGTTGGGGGTCCGGCCGTGGGGCGGCTCGCCGCGCCCCCCACAGCCAGTTCGGACGGGTCGGGGAGGAGCTCCCGCATCCGGGCGCGGGCCCGGTGGAGCTGCGACTTGGAGGTCCCGGGCTCGATCCCCAGCGCCTCGGCGATCTCCCGGTGGGTCCACCCCTCCACGTCGTGGAGGACCAGGACGGTGCGCTGCCGGAGGGGCACCCGGTCCAGGGCGCGCTCGAGTCGGGCGGCCAGGAGGGCATCCCCCCGCCGCGGCCCCGAGGCGAGGGTCTCGGACAGGGGCCCCTCCCGGCTCCTGCGGGGGCCCTCCCGCCTGAGCCAGTCCAGGGTGGTGTTCACGGCGATCCGGTGAGCCCAGCTCCCGAAGGAGGCCTCGCCACGGAAGCTCTCCAGGTTGTCGAAGATCCGGATCCACGTCTCCTGGCAGCAGTCCCCGGCAGCTTCCTCGTCGCCGGTCACCCTCCGGACCACCGCGTGTACCCGCCCGGCATGCCGGCGGTAGAGCTGTCGGGCAGCGCCCGGCTCCCCCCGACTGGCACGCTGGATCAGGATCTCGTCGGTCATGGGCAGGGGGGCATGTTCTGGAAGAGGTTTGCCATCATCCCCTACGACGGCAGATCCCCGCCGGAGGGTTGCACGGCTGGCCGCACCGCCTTCCTTACCCCGGGGTTGCCCGGAGCGGTCTCGGGCGGGCACCTTTCGCTGCCCTCACCTCCACCCATCCCCTCCCGCCATCCCCGTGCCCGCCCGCCCCTCCTCCTCCGGACCCGACACCCCGTCTCCCGGGCAGGCCCTCCTCTTCGTGGCGGGGCTCGCCCTCCTGTACGTGGTGGTGGGCGTCACCCTCCAGATCCTCTTCGGGGAGGCCGGCATGGCCATGGCCCAGGTGGGGGTGTTCCTCCTGCCGGCCCTCCTCCTGGTCCGCCTGGGCGGCTTCAGCGCCCGTCGCACACTGGCCCTCCGTCCCGCATCTGCCAGGGGTGTGGCCGCCGCCGCCCTCCTCATGGCCGGAGGGCTCCCCCTGGCCTGGCTCCTGGCCTGGCTCCAGAGCTTCGTCATCCCCGTCCCCGAGGAGCTCCTCCAGGCCCTCACCGACATGATCCTCACGGACGACCCGGTGCGCATCGTCTGGCTCGTCCTCCTGGTGGCCGTCCTCCCGGCGATCTGCGAGGAGGTGGTCTTCCGGGGCGTCCTCCTCTCGGGACTCCGCTCCCGGCTCCCCGTGGTGGGTGCCATCCTCCTCTCGGGGGTGGTCTTCGGAATCTTCCACCTGGCTCCGGGTACTGCATTCCGATTCCTGCCCACGGCCTGGCTCGGCATCCTCCTGGCCTGGATCGTGGTGGAGACCCGCTCCATCTTCCCGGCCATCCTCATGCACTTCCTGAACAACGGTGCGATCCTGGCCCTGACCCTGTGGCCCGTCTCCAGGGAGATGGCGTCCGCCACGGGGGAGGCCCCCCCGGTCCTCCTCCTGGTGCCCGGGCTCATCCTCTTCGTGGCCGGGGCCCGACTCCTCCGGGAAGAGGGGCGGCATCTCCAGGCGATGGATCACGGGGGCCAGGACCCTGCCACGGGCAGCGGGGCATCGCCATGATCTGGGCCCTCCTCTTCGGGGTCCTCTCTGTCCTGGTGGTGGGGGCCTGGTGGACCCGCAGGCAGGAGATCCGGCAGGTGGTGGACGGTCGCCGCTCCGTGGTCTCCGACGAGGTCCTGGACCAGATCCTGGGGGAGGGACGGGTCGAACTCTCCGAGCCCGGGTACGACGACGGCCCCCTGGACGAGGAGGCGGCCCGGGAGGCGGAGGACCGTTTCTGGGAGGAGGATTGGGACGAGCCGGAGGAATTCCGGCCCTGATGAACCCCCGGGGAGGTGGGCTGCCTTCAGGGCACCCAGCCGTACCGGTAATAGGCTCCCGGGAGGGGGACGATGGTCCGGTTGGGCGGGGTGTCGTCCTCCGGGTCCAGCCGGTTCACGGCCAGGGCGCGGTTGAGTGCCACCTCCAGCCCCACGTGGTGGCCCCCGGTGACCTGCCAGTCGGCGGCCAGGGGGACTCGGGCCAGGAGGATGGAGCCGCTCCCGTCATCGGTCCAGGCCGTAAGGCTCCAGAGCCCCGCCCCCACTGCGGGACGGATCTGTCCGGACCCGAAGTAGCGTTTCCCGGACACCGCCACGGCGATCTCGCGAAAGGTGATGGTGCCCACCAGGAGTTCACCGCTCCAGTCCCCCCTGCGATATTCGGTGGCGATCCCCAGGAACCCGGTGCCCCCCAGGTTGACCCCGATGCGGAGTTCCCCCCGGTTCGCCTCCGTGCTCTGGGCGGAGAGGGGCTCCGCGCCCGGACCGGCCAGGACGGCCGGGACGGCCACGAGGAGGAGGACCCGGAAGAGGGTCCCGAGTGAGGCGTGGGCCCGACCGGATCCAGTGGTCACGATGGGGGCGGGGGGCTTGAGGGTGGAGGCAGTTGTCGGGGCGGTCCGTCGGAACCGGGGCCGCGGCAGGACGTCCAATAACGTAGAATGGTATGGGGCTCCGAGGGAGCCCTTCCCCACGATCCACGGACCATGAAACCGTCTCGGAGCTCGACGAACGCCGGCATCCACGGCTGCACCGCCACTCGGGGGCGTGCAGCTCTCCGGACCGGTGTGCTCGTGCTCCTGCCCGTCGTGGTCCTCCTGACGTCGGCCTGCGAGCCCCTGGACCCGCCGCCCCAGATGCTTCGGGGGCTCCCCGAGTCTGCCCTCACCTACCTGGAACCCCACCGCTCCCGGGCCTTCCAGCTGGAGGCGGGGATCGTGTACCGCTCCATCCAGAGCGGGTCCCACCCCTGGACCATCCACCTCCTGGAGATCGACCCCGGCGTCTGCGAGGTGGGCTTCAAGGTGGTCCGGGCCGATGACGATGCAGCTCGGCAGGCGGTCTCGGCGCTGAGCCGGAAGGCGGGGCCCGGGGTGGTGGCCGCCATCAACGGCGACTTCTATACCGACGAGGACGTTCCCGTGGGCCTGGAGGCCTCCGACGGACACGTCCGGGGTTGGGCGACCCGCCCCGTCTTTGCCTGGCGTCCCGGCGATGGCCCCCGTGTGGGGATTGCCGTCCGGGAGGGGGACTCCATCCGGGTGGGCGATTGGGTCCTCTCGGCGGATCGGCCCGATCGGGAGGCGGAGCTGGTGTCGGGGTTCCCCGCGCTCCTCGAGGCGGGGCGCTGGGTGGGCGACCTCGAGCAGGCGGATCGCCCGGGCTTCGCCTCCATGCGACAGCCACGCACCGCCGTGGGATGGGATCCCCGGGGCGACAGGATCTGGTGGGTGGTGGTGGACGGACGGAGGTCCGGGAGCTCGGAGGGGATGACCCTCCCGGAGTTGGCCCACCTCTTCCAGTCCCTGGGGGTGACGGAGGCGTTCAACCTGGATGGCGGGGGATCCTCCGCCATGGCGATCCGGGGCCGGACGGTGAGCCGACCCTCCGACTTCTTCGGGGAGCGCCCCGTGGTGAATGCACTGGTGGTGCGCCACCATCCCTCCCTCTGCGCGGAGCCGGATGGCAACGAGGCCCCCTGACCGCTGCGGACCAGGGGGCCTCGTCACAGGCGCCGGGAGGCACCGGGGCCTCGGTTCCGGTGGACGAACGTTCCCGGGCTACCTCCCGGCCTCCGCCGCGGGCCACTCCTCTCCCTCCCAGCACATGTCCCAGAAGCGCAGCTCGTAGCGGGACGAGAGGAGGAAGATCTCCCGGAGGCGGGTGAAGGTGGGGACGTCTGCCGCCCCCACCACCCGGTCCAGCTCCTCCCGGAGCCAGGTGCCTGCCGACTCGAATTCCTCCGAGGCGTACTGGTCGATCCAGTCGGCGTAGCGGGCATCGTCGGGCCGGTCCCCACCGGCCAGCGCCTGGCCGATGACGATATAGCCCCAGGCGCAGGGGAGGAGGGCAGCCAGGAGATCCGCCATGTCCCCGTCGGCGGCGGTCCGCACCAGGAAGTCCGTGTAGGCCCGGGTGGTGGGCCACATGGACACCGCCTCGAGCTCGGCCTCCGTGATCCCGAAGCGCTCCGCATACGACCGGTGGAGGGCCATCTCCTTGTTCAGCGTCATGTCCAGGACGGTGGCATACCACCCCATGGACTCCAGGCGATCGGCCTTGGCCACGGCCCAGGCGAAGACCCGGGCGAACTCCTTCAGGTAGACGTAGTCCTGGAGGACCCAGCGGCGAAAGCGCTCCTCCTCCAGGGTCCCGTCGCCGATGCCCCGGACGAAGGGGTGGTCCAGCTGGGCCTCCCACAGGGGGAGGGCGGCGGCGTGGAGCCGCATGGAGATGGGCTCAGTCATGGTCCACCTCCCCGGTGGCCTTCCGGGCGTGGTCTGCCAGGTTACTCCAGGCCCCTTCGGTGGCGGCCTCGGGGTCGGGGTTCCAGCGGGGGCCCCCGGCGGTCCGGGCCAGGTCGTCGTCGGTGCCCGGCCAGCCCTCCGCCCCGTGGGCCATCTCCCAGAAGGCGAGCTCGTAGAGGAGGGTGAGGCGGTAGGCCTCCGACATGCGCTCCCGCTCGCCGGGCGAGGCCTCCCGTGCCAGCGTTTCCAGCTCGCCGCCGAGCCAACCCACGTAGGAGGCGAACTCGCCACCGGCCCAGTTCTCCACAAAGGGGGTCCAGGGAGAGTCCGGGTCGATCCCGTCCCGGACCACCACCCAGGAGTCGTGGTAGGCTCGCTCCGCAGCATAGAGAACGGTCCAGGCCACAGGGTAGCTGGCGTGGGCTGCCGTGCTCAGGAGGAACTGGACGTAGGCATGGCAGGCGAAGGCAGGAGGCGCACCACGGAGCTCGACGCCCACCCGGGCCGCCCGCTCCTCGAAGAGGTGCAACTCCTTCTCCAGTGCCCCGATGACCCCGGAGAGGGGGGCCCAGTGCTCCACGGGGGCCTTGGGGAGGAGGGCGCCGATGAAGGGGATGGCCGCCTCCACGAAGAGGTAGTCCTGGCGCATCCAGGTGGCGAAGGTCTCCGGGTCCAGGGTGCCGTCCCGGGTCTCCAGGAGGAAGGGGTGCTCCCGGATCCGGCTCCAGAGGGGGGCGTAGCGGCGATCCTGCTCGTCGATGAAGGACATTCGGGTCTCGGTGGGTGGGGATGTACGTGGCCCCGCTCCGTCCGGGTGCGGGACCCGATTGCGGACTGGAGAAAAGGCTAACGGACCGCCATGCCGGGATCAACGCGGCATTGGGGAGAGGGGGTGACCCGGGTGATGTGGAGCGTCGTGGGGAGCACGGTGGCTCGTGCCCACCGAGGCCGTCGGTGTGTGCCTCAGCGCTCCACGGCGATGCGGCCCCCCAGGTAGATGCTCCGGCCCGGGCCGGGCTCGAAGTGTCGGCCCCGCTCGGCGTTCACCACCACGGAGGTGTTGTACGCCTCGTCGAAGACGTTGGTCATTCCGGCGAAGGGGCTGAACTCCACCCCCAGGATCCGGACATCGTTGAGCCCGCCCCGGAAATCCACAAGGGAGTATGAGGGCGACTCGGCCTCCGGGGAGTTTTCGTTGTCGCCGGGGATGGCATCGTTCCACTCCCCCCGGAGCTCGGCGAACCAGCGGCCAGGACCCAGGCGGAGGACCCCCTCCACTCGCCGGGGCGAGATCCCGGGCACCCGGTTTCCCCGGTAGTCCGTGCCGTCCACCTCGTACTCCCGGAAGCGGGCGTCGTTGGTGGAGAGGACCAGGCGGCTGCTGATCATGGGGTCGGGGTCGAATTGCAGGGACACTTCGAAGCCGGAACGCTGGGAGCGTCCCAGGTTCCGGAAGTACCGCTGACCGGCCTGCCCCTGCACCTCGAAGGGCACGAGCTCGTTGTAGAGGACCGTGTTGAAGTGGATCACCTCCCAGGCCATCACCGGGAGCAGGATGCCCCGGGCGCCCACCTCCGAGGTGATCCCCACCTGGGGTTCCAGGTCGGGGTTGAAGCCCCGGGCTCCATCGGAACGGTTGGCCAGCTCCTCGGTGGTGGGCGTCTCGAAGGCGGTGGAAAGATTGGCAAAGAGCCCCAGGCCCCGGTGCAGGTCCAGGTGGAGCCCGAAGGAGGGTGAGGCCGAGTCCAGGGTGCGGGCGTCGTTCTCGGGCCCCTCCTGGGCGCCCCCAGTACCCGGCATCCGGTCCCGGGCCCGGAACCGGATCCGGTCGTAGCGGAGTCCGGTGAGCACGTCCAGGCGGGGGGCGATGGGGAGGAGGGCCTGGATGAAGACCGCGCCCCCCAGGACCCTCTCGTCCTGCACCAGGAGGCGAGCCCCCCGTGCACCCCGCTCGTTGCGCCAGCTCTGGCGGTCGTCCCGCTGCAGGTCCAGCTCCGCGCCCATCCCCCACCACATGCGGCCCATCTCCGAATCCCGCTCCGTGCGAAGAAGGGCCCGGACTCCACCGGCCCCTCGGTCCAGCCGGAGGACATCGGCCGTGGTGAGGCTCTCGGCCTCCAGGCCCAGGGCCCACGCCGACACCTCGAGGAAGCGGGTGCGGACCGGACCCTCCCAGGAGGCACCGAGCTGTCCCTGCCGCGAGGTCTTCCCGGCCTGCTGGAGGAGGTTCTCGGCCAGGGCCGGACGCTGGCCATGGGAGAGGGCCTCTGCAGTGACCGCTCCCGGGTTCTCCGCATCCAGCTCCATCCCGTTCAACGTGATACGGGCCCTCCCGTCCATGAAGGGGAAGGTGACGTACCCGTTCAGGTGGTCCCGGTCGGCCGAACCGAAGAAGGCGCCCTCCGGTCCGCCGGGGGTGTTTCGGTACCCTCCCCAGCCATACCGGGAGAGGTTCAAGAGGTAGCCCACGTCCCCGATGGATCCGCTGGTGGTGGACTGGACTCGCTGGAGCCCGTGGTCCCCGTCCACCGCCTTGAACTCCTGCCGGACACGTCCCTCGGCCGGATCCTGGGTCCGGAAGTCAAGGACCCCTCCCGAGGCATTCCCGTAGAGGGCGGACCCCGGTCCACGGAGGGCCTCCACCGCCCCCAGGCTCCCCAGGTCCAGGTGGTCCAGGGTGGCCTGCCCGTCGGGCATGGTGGCCGGGATCCCGTCCACAAGGATCCGGACACCCCGGGCCCCGAAGGGGGAACGGCCCCCGAAGCCCCGGATGGAGATCCGTTCCCCTACTGCGTCGTTGAAGCGGTTTTGGACCTGCACGCCGGGCAGGCCCTGGAGGGCCTCTTCGATGGAAGAGTCCGATCGGCCCCTGAGGCGGATCTCGTCCGTGAGGCTGGACACCGAGAACGGGGCGTTGTCGATGCGCATGGGGCTTCGGAGGATCCGGACTGTCACCCCCTCGAGCTCGATGGGCCCGTCGGGCCCCAGGGGCGGCTGGATCCGTCCGGGGGGAGGAATGGTGTCCGCCCGCAGGGTGTCCACGATGATGGTGTCCGGGAGGGCAGCCAGGTTTCCTGCCGCCGGTACCCCAGCCGTGTCCGTCGGCCCGGATGCCTGGGCAGACGGCACCCCGAAGCCGCCGGCGAGGACCGTGCCGGAGGCCAGGAGGAGGGCGAGGAGGAGGGGGCGAACCATCCGGAAGGTCCGTGGGGGAGGGGAGTCGGCTGTGGGGACGGGGGAGGGAGCGAAAGTAGAGGGGCGACGGGGTGCTGTCGAGGGTTTCCGGTGAAGCCATGGGCCTTCTACCTTCGGAGACCCGTTGGGCCTCCTCCCGCACCCTCCCTTCCTTCCACACGCCCCCCCATGTCCCGTTCCGATTCCGCATTCCACCCGGACCACCTCCGCCGTCGTCGCCGGGAGGTTCGCCAGGCCCTGGGGGACCGGGTCATGGTCCTCCCTTCCGCGCCCGTTTTGGTGAGGAGCGGGGACTCGGAGCTCCCGTTCCGCCAGGACTCGGACCTCCTTCGCCTCACGGGGCTGGAGGAGCCCGGAAGCGTCCTCGTCCTGGGTGGGGAGGTGGGAGAGGTCCTCTTCGTGGAGGAACGGGACCCGGCTCGGGAGCAGTGGACGGGGATCCGGCTGGGGGTGGAGGGCGCCGGCGAGCGGACTGGAATCGATGACGTCCGGCCCCTCCGGAGCCTGGACTCGGACCTGGGGGGGCTGGTGAAGTCAGCGCCGGTACTGCACGTCCGCCTGGGCCGGGACCCGGCCTTCGACGCCCGGATCACGGGCCTCCTGGCCACTGCCCGCCGGCGGGGCGCCCGGACGGGAACGGGGCCACGGGCGGTGGTGGATCCGGGGGAGATCCTGGACGAACTCAGGCTCCGGAAGGGGCCCGAGGAGGTGGCGGCGGTGCGACGGGCGGTGGATGTGACCATGGAGGGGTTCCGAGCGGCCCTCCAGGCGGTGCGTCCCGGCGCCGGCGAGTGGGAGGTGGAGGGGGCGCTGACGGGGGCGTTCCGTCGGGCCGGGGCCAGGGGACCGGCGTTCGCTCCCATCGTGGCCTCGGGCATGAACGCCTGCATCCTCCACTACGTGACAAACGACAGCTGCATGGAGGACGACGACCTGGTCCTCATCGATGCAGGCGCCGAGGTGGAGGCCTGGGCCGGGGACCTGACCCGCACCGTTCCGGTCGGGGGCCGGTTCCAGGGGCCCGGCGCCGACCTCTACGACGTGGTGGAGGGTGCACGGGCCGCCGCCGTGGAGGCCATCGCGCCGGGGGTCCCGGTGGACCGCATCCACCGTCGGGCTGTCCTCCACCTCCTGGAGGGACTCGTGGAGCTGGGGGCCCTGGACGGCGAGGCGGAGGAACTGGCCGTCGAGGGTGCCCACCAACGCTGGTTCCCCCACCAGACCTCCCACTGGCTGGGGCTGGACGTCCACGACCCCGGGGACTATGCGTCACCCGAATCGGGGCCCCGGATCCTGGAGCCGGGGATGATCCTCACGGTGGAGCCGGGCCTCTACGTGCCGCCCCCCGGGCTGTTCGGGCCGGAAAGCGAGACGCCCCTGCCTGCCGGGTTCGAGCGCTGGGCGGGGAGGGGGATCCGCATCGAGGACGACGTCCTGGTCACGGAAGGTGGGCACGAGGTCCTCTCGGCGGCCCTCCCCAGCTCCCGCATCGAGCTGGAGGCCCTCCTGGGCCAGGGGTGAGGCCTATGGGGCAGGGCAGGCACGCCGGGTCCGGCCTGACCCCTTCCCGCCCCCCCCCCCGGGGACCCGGGGGGGGCGGGTCGCCGGCGGGACCCCGGGGGCGAGCGGCGGATTCCCGGCCCGGAGCACCCCCCTCCTCAGAGACGCCTGGAGGCGGCGAACTCCTCCTCGTCGAAGGTGTCGTCGGCCATGCGCTCCCGGAGCGCATCGACGCGGCTCCGGAGCCCGAGGGTCAGGGTTTCCATCTTCAGGTAGATCACCGGGATAAGGAAGAGGGTGAAGACGGCGGCCACCGCGGCGCCTCCGATGGTCACCACCGCCATGGGGATCCGAAAGGCGGCTCCGGCCCCGGTTCCCATGGCCTGCGGAAGGAGGGCGACGGCGATGGCCACGTTACTCATGACGATGGGCCTGAGGCGCACGGGTGCTGCCTCCAGGAGGGCGGTTGCGGCATCCTTCCCCTTGGCCTTGAGCTGGCCTGCGTAGTCCAGGATCAGGATGGCGTTGTTCACCACGATCCCCACCAGCATGACCACGGCCATCATGGCGAAGATGTTCAGGGGCACGTTGGCCAGCATGAGGGCCAGGAAGGCCCCGGCGGCTCCCAGGGGGAGGGTGAGCATGATGGTTACGGGATGGACGAAGGACTCCAGGATCATGGCCAGGACGATGTACGTGAGGATGATGGCGAGGAGGAGGGCCCTCAGGATCTCCACCAGGGCCTCCTCGAAGTCCTCGAACTCGCCGCCCACGCTCCAGCTGTAGCCCGGCGGGAGGGACTCCTCGTTCAACCGGGCCTCCACGTCCGCCACCCGTTCCGTCAGGTTCCCGGTGGCGATCTCGGCCTCCACGTCGTAGGCCCGCTGCCGGTTCTCCCGGAGGATGGCCGGCGGGGTCTCCTCCAGCGCCACCGTACCCAGGGCCGACAGGGGCACCCGACCCCCCTCCACGGGGATCTGGAGGTTCTCGATCTGGCTGGCCCGACGGCGCTCCTCTTCGGGGAACCGGACCCGGATGTCGATCTCGTCGCCGGCGTCCCGGAAGACCCCGGCCACCTCGCCCTCCACCGCGGCCCGCACGATGCTCCCGATCTCGCTCACCGTGAGTCCCAGGTCACCCAGTGCGGCCCGGTCCGGCCGGAACACGAGCTCGGGACGAGGCATCTCGATGGTGTTCCGGACATCGGTGAGTCCCTCCACCTCGGCCACCCACGAGGTCACCTGTTCGGTCACCTCCTCCAGGTTGTCGGCGGGGCCGGTCACCTGGACCTGGATGGGCGCACCGGCTGCGGGTCCCCCGGCTGATCCGCCCATCTGCACGGTGATGTCGGCATCGGGGAGGAGGGCCATGAGGGGCCGGACCTCCCTCATGACCTGGTCCGTGCTCCGGGAACGATCCTCCGAGAGGTTCAGGAGGATCTCCGCCCGGTTCGCCGCCGCCGCCACGGCCTGGAAGCCCGTGCCCCCGGCCACTGTGGTGAGGATGGACTCCACGTCCTCGATGTCCTGCAGGAGCTCCTCGGCTCGGATCACCACCCGCTCCATCCGGTCCAGGCTCACGTCGGTGGGGAGCTCGATCTCGATCTGGACGATCCCCTCGTCGGCCTGGGGGAGGAACTCCCCGCCCACGAACTGGCTGGCGATCCCCAGCGATCCCGCGAAGAAGACCAGGACCGCCCCGATGACGATCCACCCGTTCCGGGCTCGGGCCAGCGCCCATTCCAGCCCGGTGCGGTAGCTCTCCTGGAGCCCGTGGTAGCCCCGATCCCACTGGTGCCACACCGGGGCAAGCCAGCTCCGTTCCGCCCTGCGGCCCTCGTACTTCCGGAGGAGCCGTGCCCCAAGGAGGGGGGCCAGGATGAAGGAGATCAGGAGGGAGAAAACGGTGGCGAACACCACCGTGAGCCCGAAGGCATAGAAGAACTGCCCGATGATCCCTTCCATGAAGGCAATGGGCGAGAAGACCACCACGTTGGTGAGGGCCGAGGCCGCCACCGCAATGCCGATCTCTGCCGTCCCCTCCTCGGCGGCCTCCTCCGGCGAGTACCCCATGTCCAGGTACCGGTAGATGTTCTCCAGCACCACGATGGTGTTCGTCACCAGGATCCCCACCGTGACCCCCAGCGCCAGCAGGGTCATGACGTTGAGGGAGAAGCCCCAGAGGTCGATGAGGAGAAAGGCCGAGAGGATTGTGGCCGGCATGGCCACGGCGGCGATCACCGTTCCCCGCCACGAGTGGAGGAAGAGGAACAGGATCAGGGTCGTGAGGATGATCCCGAAGAGGATGGAGACCAGGACGTCCCGGATCGCATCCCGGATGAACACGCTGCCGTCCTGGATGATGGTGAGCTCGGCCCCGGGGGGCAGGAGCTCGGCCTCGATGTCGGTGAGTTCCTCCAGGAGGAGGTCCACGGTACGAACCGTGTTCGCGTCGCTCTGGCGCTGCACCGAAATGGAAACGGCGGACTGCCGCTGGGCCCGGGCCAGCTGGTCCCGGTCCCCGAGCCCGTCCCGGATGGTGGCCAGCTCGCCCAGCTCCACCACCTGGTCCTCTGCCAGGAAGAGGCGGAGCTCCGCGAGCTCCTGGATGGCCCGGTACTCGCCCACCACCCGCACCGAGGTCTGGGACTCGTCGTCCCGGAGCTGTCCCGAGGGCACGGTAACGTTCTCGGCGCGGATCAGGTCCACGATCTGCGGGAGGGTGACGTCGAAGGCCTCCAGGCGCTCCGGGTCCACCAGGACCTCCACCTCCCGCTCCCGTCCGCCCAGCACGCTGATGTCCGCCACGCCCTCCACCCGGGAGAGACGCTCCCGGATGTCGTCGTCGGCGAGCTCGAAGAGGAGGTCCGCCCCCTGGGGCCCCGAGAGCGCCACGTTCAGGATGGGGAACTGGTCGATGTCGAACTTCTGCACCACCGGGGGATCCGACCCGTCGGGGAGCTGCGCCCGGATGGCATCCACCTGGTCCTTCACGTCGATGGCGGCCAGGTCGGGATCCACGTCCAGGTTGAACTGGAGGATCACGACGGAGACGTTCTCCCGGGAGAAGGAGGTGAGGTCGTCCAGGTTCGCGATGTTGGACACCGCGTCCTCGATGGGCTCCGTCACCTGGACCTCCACCTCCTCCGGGCCCGCCCCCGGATAGGTGGTGGTGATGCTCACCACCGGGAACTCCACGTCGGGATACAGCTCGGAGCGGAGCTGGGTCAGCGAGAAGATGCCCAGCACGACGAATACCACCACCAGCATGGTGGCCAGCACCGGCCGCTGGACGGCCAGTCGGGGCAGGAATCGGAAGATCATGAGTCCACCACCTGCACCCGGGCGCCGTCCGACAGGAGGGAGGCCCCTTCCGTCACCACGGTCTCGCCCTCCTCCAGGCCGCCTGTGATCTCCACCATCTCGTCGTTCCGAAGCCCGACTTCGACCTCCCGGAACTCCACAGTGTCGTCGTCCAGGACGACCCACACGCCGCCGTCACGGACCGCCTGTGACGGGACCCGGATCACCTCCTCCACCACCGCCACCAGGAC
>REBX01000279.1 GCA_007692505.1 Gemmatimonadales bacterium
GGGGGGGGGGGGGCTGGGTTTTGGCGGGGGGGGGGGGGGCGCAGTTTCATCGGGGGGGGGGCCGGGCGCAGGAGCAGGCCCGGGGCACGCCCATGTCGGGGGGCTGGGTTAGCCTCGAAGGGTCTCGGGCGATTGCACGGAATGCACGGATCGCACCGCCCACCGGAATTCCCATGCCCCAGGAGGACCGATGCGTCGAACCCGGCCCGCACCCACCCGGCCCGCACCCACCCCGACCGCACCCACCCGGCCTGAACGCGCCCGAATCCGCTTCGGCCCCGCCCTTTCCCTCTTCCTTGCCCTTCCGCTGCTCCTCCTGGGGGCCGGCGTCGCAGCTGCCCAGCAGGCCGAGGACGCGCCCCTCCGGGACGGATTCTGGTTCTCGGCAGGGCTGGGCTATGGCTCCGTGGCCGTGGATGGCGTCTCCGGACGGGAGGACGGACTGTCGGGAAACCTGACTCTGGGCGGGACCATCGGCCCCCGATTCCTGGTGGGGGGCGGCACCACCGGCTGGACGAAGGAGGAGATGGGACTCCGGATCACCTTCAGCTCCCTCATGGCCACGTCCCGTTTCTACCCGTCTGCAGAAGGCGACTTCTATCTCGCCTTCGGCCTGGGGTTCGGGCAGGTCAGCCTGTCGGAGGGCTCCAGCTCCATCAGCGAGTCCGGGGGCGCGGCCCAGCTGGGGCTCGGCTTCGACGCCCGCGTGGGGGAGCGCTGGAGCATCACGCCCTACCTGAACTTCATCGGGTACGCCATCGAGGACCTGGACGCCGACGTCTTCCAGCTCGGTGTCGGGATCACCTACCACTGAGGCCGGTCGCTCCTCCGCGCCCCGTCACCCCTCCCCCAGGTAGCGCTGGTTCAGCCGCTCCCACTCGGGGCTGACGAGCCAGTCCAGGAGGACCTGGTTGATCTGGTTGCGCTCCGGCACGTCCAGGGGGAGGGCGATCCCGTAGTACTGCTGGGCGAAGGTCCCGGGGAGGACCCGGACCCGGTTCCGGAAGTCCTCCCCGGTGAGGTAGCGGAGGATGGGCGCATCGTGGACGAAGGCGTCGATGGCGCCGTCCTCTACCGCAGCCAGCCCGGCCGCCAGCGACTCGAAGGTGTCGGCCCGGATCCGCTCCTCGTCCAGCCAGTCCAGGGTGGCCGAGCCCGCCAGCGCCCCCACCCGGACGTGGGGGAGGTCCCGGGGGCCGGTCACCTGGCTGTCCAGCTGGGTCACCGTGAGGCTCGACGCGATGGAGGCCGTGAAGAACGAGATCACGATGACCGCCGAGAACATCCACACGAATCCCACGATGCGTCCCCCGAGGGTCCGGGGCGACTTGTCGCCGTAGCCCACCGTGGTCATGGTCACAGCCGCCCACCAGAAACCGCTCCCGATCCCCTCCACCGCAGTGCCGCCGAACTCCTCCCGGTTCTCCACCCGCTCGAAGACCCATACGAGCACGCCCCAGAATAGGAGGAGCCCGAAGAGGAGCCCCACCACCCAGAGGAACTCCGGGTCGAAGAGGGCCCTGAGGGCCGCCGAGAGCCCCGCCGTCTCGTGGGGCACCGCGATCCCCAGCCCGCTCACGAAGAAGGGGTGGGTGAAGTCCACCTGCTCCTCCCGTTCGGAGGTAATGGTCAGGGCCGCTGCTGCCGCGAAGAGCTCCCCGCTCCCCACCCCATCCAGGAGGCCCTCGATGTCTCGCTCCTCGTAGCGGAAGTCCAGCTCCAGCTCCCCGGCCACGTGCTCCCAGAGGGCAATGGTGAGCCCGGAGTACACCCCGTCCTCCTCCAGCACGAAGGGGGGCGCCACCCGGACCCCCACGGTGACCGGGTCCTCCTCCGACTGCCCGGCGGCCACCGGGTGGGCGGTTCCCAGGATGGGGAGGAGGACGAGGAGGGCGAGGGTCCAGGGGGAAGCGAGGCGGTGCACGGGGGGAGCCTCCGTTCGGTGGGGTGGCGTGGGGCGACAGGGCGCGGCGGGCCCGTGCCATGGTAGGGCCTGCCCCCGTGGAAGGTGAAGGGGGGCTGCCCGGCTGGCCCCCCTTGCCTCCCCGCCCCGGGAGCCATAGCTCGATGGGATCCGCTCATCCTTCCGAGAGTCGCCCATGTCCCGGTACGCCCATCGCCGTTCCACTGTCCACTCCGCCCCTGCAGCCGGGAAGGACGCCGCCCGACCTCCCGCCTGCTCCCCGGCCCGATCTCCTGCCCGCCGGCTCGCCCCGGCCCTGACGCTCGCCCTGGCACTGATCCTGGCCCTCTTCCTGGCCGCCTGCAGCGATGACCCGGCCGCCCCCGACCCGGGCCCCCCTCCGGTGGAGTCGCTGGAGGTCACGCCCCAGGCACTCCTCCTGGAGCCCGGCGAGACCCAGGCGCTGGAGATCCGCGCAGACGGCACCCTCCGAACGGATCTGTCCGCAGATCCCCCCATCTCGGTGGAGAGCTCCAATGAGGCCGTGGTCCGCGTCACCGGAGGAGGAACGCTGGAGGCCGTGGCTCCCGGCTAGGCCGAGGTCCAGGTCCAGGCGGCGCCCGACGGCGTGTCCGTCACCCTCCCGGTCCGCATTGCGGAGGCCGGCACGACGGTGGGCCCTGACGGCGGCACCCTCGCCCTGGCCCAGGACCAGCTCCAGGTGGAGGTGCCCGCCGGTGCCCTGGACGGCCGGGTCATGGCCATGGCCGAACCGGTCTCCGTGGAGGAGTCCGGGGTGGAGGAGGGCGTTCCGGGCTCGGGGTGGCGCCTCGCCTGGGCCGATGCCAGCGGGCCCGTGGAGCTGCCGGGCGAGGTGGAGGTCTCGGTGGCCTTCGCACCCGACGAGCTCCCCGCCGGCGTCTTCCCCCTGGCCCTGCGGCTCTTCTCCGTGGAGGAGGCCGGTGGGGCAGCGGGGTCTCCGGCCCTCCTCTCCGGAAGTGGCGCCCGACTCCAGGGCCCGGACCGGGTGCAGGGTCGCCTCACAGGCGAAGAGGCCGCGGCGGGCTTCGTCCTGGCCGGCCTCCGCCCGGAGCCGGCCTTCCAGGTGACCGCCGGGGCCGAGTCGGTGTGCAGTCGGGGCGACGACGGCCAGCTCTGGTGCTGGGGGAAGGGCGAGTCCGGCGCACTGGGCGACCCCGACCAGGAGGGCAGCGCCCGGCCCGTTCCCCTCCCGGTGGAGGTGCGCTCCACCCACCTGGCGTCCGGCGGCGGCGGGGGCTGCACGATCCGGGAGGAGGGAGGGGTGGTGTGCTGGGGCCGCGCCGTCCCCGGCGCCGGCCCGGGGGGGAGCGGCCCCACCGACGTGGGCGACGTGCCCGGGGCCCGATCCCTCTCCGTGGGGCAGGACCATGCCTGTGCCGTGGGCGACGGCGGCTCCGTGTGGTGCTGGGGATCCAACGACCGGGGGCAGCTGGGGTCACCCGGCGACGCCCCCGACGGCCCCGTGGAGGTGGAGCTGGAGGCAGCGAGCATCGTGGAGGTGGCCGCCGGCTCGGGCACCACCCTGGCCGTCACCGACGACGGCCGCCTCCTGGCCTGGGGGCAGGCCGTGGGTGCCGACTCGTCCACCGGCCCCGCCACCGTCACGATCCGGAACGAGCCCCCCGTGGCCAAGTCCGCCACCGGAGGCGGCTCCGCCTGTGCTCTGGACGACGAGGGCAGCCTCTGGTGCTGGGGTCGGGCCGAGGCCGGGCAGCTCGGGGCCAGCCCCGACGCCGGGGCCGACGGGCCCGTCCGCCCGGAGGAAGCGGTCCAGGTGGCCTTCCCCGACGGCACGGGCCCCATGACCGATGTGGCCATGGCGCCAGGGGGCCAGACGACCTGCGCCGTGGAGGACTCCGGCACCCTCTGGTGCTGGGGTCGGAACGATACCGGGCAGGTGGGGGTCACGACGGACGGACGCTGCCGCGAGCGGGGCGACGAGATCCACTGCCAGGTGACCCCGGTCTCGCTGGCCGGCCTGCCCCCCGTCACCTCCGTGGCCCTGGGCAATGGCCACGCCTGTGCCGTCTCCGCCGACAACGAACTCTGGTGCTGGGGATCCAACACCCGAGGCCAGATGGGCACCGGCGAGGCAGACGACTCGGTGATGGGCCCCGTCCGGGCCGGAACCGGGCGCTGAGCCGGCGGCGGACCGCACCTCAAGGACCCACCAGGAGACCCCCATGCTCGAGCTCAAGGGCTTCCACCACCTCACCGCCGTCTCGGCGGACATCGGCGCCAACCTGGAGTTCTGCACCGGTGTGCTGGGCCTGCGCCTGGTGAAGCGCTCCGTGAACCAGGACGACACCAGCGCCTACCACCTCTTCTATGCCGATGAGGTGGGCTCGCCGGGGACGGACCTCACCTTCTTCGACTGGCCCGTGGACCGGGAGGCCCGGGGCACCCGGAGCATCGTCCGCACCGGGCTCCGGGTGGAGGACAAGGCGTCGCTGGAGTGGTGGCGGGGGTGGCTCGAGTCCCACCAGGTGTCCGCCGGCCCCATCACCCACTGGCACGACCGGCCCGCTCTCCACTTCGAGGACGGCGAGGGACAGCGCCTCAGCCTGGTGGCGGACGGGGGGACGGGTCCGGAGCACCGGCCCTTCCCCGACAGCCCGGTCCCCGCGGAGCACCAGATCCGGGGGCTGGGCCCCGTGGTGCTCAGCGTGCCCGAGCTGGAGCCCACCGAGCTCATCCTCCTCCGGGTCATGAACCTGGAAAAGCTGGACGAGCGGGACGGCGCCGAGAGCCCCGCCGGATCCGGCACCCGGGTCCACCGCTACCTCATGGACGGGGAGGGGCCCCACGCCGAGCTCCATGTCCAGGTGGAGCCGGGCCTCTCCCCTGCCCGCCCCGGCGCCGGCGGGGTGCACCACGTGGCCTTCCGGACCCCGAACGAGGAGGAGTACCGGGGCTGGGCCGACCGCCTCCGCCGGCTGGGGGTGCCCAACAGCGGCCCGGTGGACCGCTACTACTTCCGGAGCCTCTACTTCCGGGAGCCGGGAGGCATCCTCTTCGAGATCGCCACCGACGGCCCGGGCTTCCACGTGGACGAACCCTTGGACACCCTGGGCGAATCCGTGGTGCTCCCCCCCTTCCTGGAGCCCCGGCGGAGCGACATCGAGGCCCGCCTCAAGCCCCTTCCGCCCCTTCCGTATCTGGAGGAGTAGCACCTTCGGGGCGGCTCACCTCCAGGTGGAGCCGGCCATTGGACACCTCCAGGGCATCGATGCGGATGGCCTGGTCCCCCTCCGCCAGGTCCCCTGCGGGAATCCGGATCTCGCCGGTCTCCGGGTCGATGAGCTCCAGTTGGCGTTCCATGTCCTGGTGGCCTTCCTGTTCGGCCATCTCCCGCATGAGTCCCATGAGGGAGGCCACGGGGATGGGGAATCGCCCGATCCGGACGTCGTCGATGCCCAGGATGAGGTCGCCGGTGTCGTCCACCCGAGGGCGGAGGCCCAGCTGCATCCCCACCGGGGCGCCCCTCAGGGGGCGGGGGACCCCGGAGGCCGACTCGGGGATCCGGATCATGGCATCCATGAGGAGCTGGTTCTCGATGATGCGGATCCGGGCCTGCGGCTCCAGGTCGGGGCCGTCCTCCTGACGCGCCCGCTGCTCCCGGATGGCTCGGGCCACCAGGACGTTCAGGTCCCGCTCGTCCAGGGTGAGGGTGGTGCGCCCGTCCTCCTCCAGCCCCCGCTCGGCGCCTTCCACCCGCTCCTCCATCTCCTGGAACTCCTCCTCGGAGGGCTCCACCATGGTCCAGTCCGAGTCGGGCGGGGCCACGATGCGGTCCATGTTCGTCCAGAACAGGACGCCCAGGACCAGGGGCACCAGGACGATGAGGACCAGGGCGATCCCCAGGCATCCCAGGCATCCGAAGAGGCCCTTCTTCGAGCCGCCGCCCGACGAGCCGCCACCGGGGGCGGCCCCGCGTCCTCCGCCTCCCCCGCTCCCGGTGCCTCCACCGGCTCCTGCAACACCCCCGGCCCCGCCGCCTCCTCCGGTGCCCGCGCCCCCTCCGGACGGCGGCGTGATGGGGCCGGAGCTCGTCCCCCCGCCTTCACCTCCGCCTGGTGCACTGCCGGACGAGGCCGGGTGCGAGTCGCCGGGCGGGGTTTCGTGGGGGTACCGGTTCGAGGTGTCCGACATGGGGGTCTCCGGCTTCGGGGGCAGGGCAGGGGCGACGATGGTGGAGAAGGTGAGGGCGTTCGGCCGTTCGCGCGAGTCCCGCCCCCCCCCCTGTCGTTGCATACGGCCCCCGGGACTGCAATGATTCGGGA
>REBX01000262.1 GCA_007692505.1 Gemmatimonadales bacterium
GGCACCGCTACAACCCGGAAGCAGGAGCTCCTGCCCCGAGCCGGTCCGGTCCCCCTTCCGGGGCTCGGGCCGGCCCTGTCCCGACTCCCCCCGGAGGTGTTCATGCTCCGCTCCAGCGCAGGTCCCGTCGCCCTCCTCGCCCTCGCCGTCCTGGTGGCGGCCCCCTCGGCCCTCCAGGCGCAGGATGCTGCCGACCCCGAGGACCGCTCCGTGATCCGGGTGAGTGGGGAGGCCATCGTGGAGGGCCAGCCGGACCGGGCCCGCATCCGCTTCGCCGTGGAGACCGAGGCCGAGACCGCCCGGGAGGCCGGCGAGGCCAATGCCCGACTCATGGACGCCGTCATGGAGGCGGTGCGGGAGCTGGAAGCCCGGGGGCTCGAGCTCTCCACCTCGGGCTACAGCCTCTCGCCCCGCTACCGTTCGGCCCGAGCCGACGACCCGAACCGCATCGTGGGCTACACGGCCCGGAACCACCTCCTGGTCACCGTGGACGACGTGGACCGGGCCGGGCGGATCATCGACACGGCGCTGGACGCCGGCGCAAACCGGGTGGCCGGCCTGAACTTCGAGATCCGGGACACCGAGCCCTACCGCCGGGAGGCCCTCCGCCGGGCCGTGGACCAGGCCCGCACCGAGGCCGAGATCATGGCCGAGGCGCTGGGTGGTCGCCTGGGTGTGGCCCTGGAGGTCCAGGGCGGGGCGGAGCGCCCCCAGCCCCGGGCCTCCGACATGCAGCTCCGGGGCATGGAGATGGCCATGGACGCACCCACCACCCCGGTGGAGGCCGGGATCCAGCACGTGAGCGCCCGGGTGCAGGTCCACTTCCGGTTCCACCCCGAGGGCTGAGCCGTGGGCGTCCACACCCGGGCGGACCACCCCACCCCGTCCCTCAGGGGGCGTCGCTACGCCCTCCCCTTCGACCGGGTGTGGGAGGCCCTCTCGAAGCTGGCCTCCAGGCCCGGGCTGGAGACCCTGTACTCCGACGACCAGTCCGGGCGGATGGTGCTGGCCCACCGGAGCCTCGCGGGGCTCCGGGCCCGGGTCGTGGTGGACGCCGGCCTCGACGAGGAAGGGCAGACCCGAGTAGACGTGGCCTGGAACGACGAGGGCGCGGCCGGGGTCGTCCCCCGCCCCGCCCGGCGTTCGGGGCAGCGGCTCCAGCGCCGCCTCGACCGGAAGCTGGGTGCGCCTCCCGGGACCGTCCTGGACCCGGGAGGCGCACCCCGCGCCGTGCCCGTCAGCCCACCGGAACCGCCGGCTCCTTCGTTCGGGGCTTGAAGCCCAGCTCCTCGCCCTCGCTCCGGGCGATGACGGAGGCCGCCGTGATGTCGCCGGTCACGTTCACCGAGGTCCGGATCATGTCCAGGATCCGGTCCACGCCCAGGATCAGGGCAATCCCCGCCTGCACCTGGTCGCCCAGGCCCACGGCGTTCAGGACGATGATGAGGGTGATGATCCCGGCGCTGGGGACCCCTGCCGCCCCGATGGAGGCCAGGGTGGCCGTCAGCACGATGATGAGCTGCTGTGCCACGCTGAGGTCGATCCCGTAGATCTGGGCAATGAACATGACGGCCACCGCCTGGTAGAGCGCGGTCCCGTCCATGTTGATGGTGGCGCCCAGGGGGAGCACGAAGCTCGAGACGGGCTTGGAGACCCCCACTTCCTCCTCGGCCGTCTCCATGGTGACGGGCAGGGTGGCATTGGACGACGAGGTCGAGAACGCCACCAGGGGCGCCTTGGCGATCCGCTTCAGGAACTCCAGGAAGTTGAGCTTGGCCAGGAAGCGGACGGCGAGTCCGTACGTGAACGCCAGGTGGATCGCCAGCCCCAGGACCACCACGCCGGAGTAGGCCAGGAGGCTCCGCAGGAGGTCCAGGCCGAACTGGGCCACCACCGAGGCGATGAGGGCGAAGACGGCATAGGGCGCCAGCTTCATCACCCAGTCGATGACCACCATGCTGGCGTCGTTCACCCCCTCGAAGAAGGTGATCACGGCCTCGCGGCGCCTGGGGGCGATGACGCTGATGGCGGCCGCGAAGACGATGGTGAAGAAGATGAGGGAGAGGAGGTCCATCTCCGCCGCCGCCTGCACCGGGTTCCGGGGGATGATGTTCAGGAGGGTGTCCATGACGGACGGCGCCTCCTCGGCCAGCGTCATTCGATCCGCCGCGTCCCCGGAGAACTGGGCGGAGAGGGAGTCCCGGGTGGTGTCGTCGATGCGGGATCCCGGCCGGAACAGGTTCGACACCAGGAGCCCGATGGTCACCGCTACTGCCGTGGTGCACATGTAGAAGCCCACGGTCTTCCCGCCGATCCGCCCCAGCTTGGCCAGGTCTCCCAGCGATGCGGTCCCCACCATGAGGCTCGCCACCACCAGCGGGATCACGATCATGGTGATGAGGCGGATGAACGCCGTCCCGATGGGCTCCAGGGCCACCAGGGTCTGCTGGAGCCAGGTGATCCCCAGCACATTGGCCAGGAACCCGAAGAGGGTCCCCAGCACGAGGCCGAGGAGGATCTTGGTGTGGAGCTGCATGCGCACGTCCTTGGGCCGCATGGGCCGGGAGGGATGGACCGGCCCCCGTCGGGGGGCCTGGAGCCACCGCTTGCGATGTGGGGAAAAACGGTGGCGAAGATAGAGTTGGCCTCCCACCCCGGCAAGTCGGGCGCTACCTTCCCCGAGGCAGGCACCGTGCCCCCCACTGCCCTCCTTCGGCCCTCTCTGCCGGTGATCCGACTCCTCCTCCCGCTGGTCCTCCTGGCTCTGGTCATGGCCGCCATCGCCGCCATCCCGCCTGCACCGGACACCCGTGCCCCGGGGGCTCCCGGTCCCGCCCTGGACACGGTGCGGGTCCACGAGCGCACCCTGGCGCTGGTGGGCGAGCGAGCCGACACGGGCCTCGTCTCGGTGTGGCACTTCGAGACCCTGGAGGCGGAGGAGGGCCCGGAGGAGCGTCGCCGCCTGGTGGCCGAGGCGCTGGACGGGAGCTGGATCACGGTGGACGCCGACACCTCTTTCGTCCCAGCCACCCGGGCCCCCTGGCGGATCCTCCCGGAGCGCCCCTTCCGTCTGGTGGTGGGCCTGGAGGACCGGCTGGAGCGCCTCCGCCTGGACGGCCCCCTCCCGGCTCCCCGGGACGGTCCCCTGGATGCCCTGGACCTCTTCCCCGGCGAGGTGGAGCACGAGTGGTCGGGGCCGGGGGGCACGGTCCTCCGGGTCCACTCGGGGCAGCGGACGGGGACGCTGGGTCAGGAGGAGACGGTGGCCGAAGGGGTCGTGGTCGACGTGGCCCGGAGCTGGCGGCCGACGGAGGGACGGGCCCCGGACTGGGTCGTCCTCCTGGCCGACGGGGTGCCCATCCTCTTCCTGGAGGAACACGTCCTCACCAGCGACGACCAGGAGCGGCCCGGAGGATATCGGGCCTGGTCCGCCGTCCGGGAGCCCGAGTCCATCTGGCCCGCGGTGGAGGTCCGGTGGACGGAGCTGGGGGCCTTCGAGCGGGCGCGGAGGGACATCCCCGCCGCATGGTCCGCCTCGGCACCGGGCCCCGACGGGTTCGAGGCGGAGTGGAGCGTGACGGGTTCGTGGCTGGAGGCCGGCGAAGGGGAGGGCCCCCTCCTCCCGGTACGGGCCTTCTTCGAGGTGGAGGGCTTCGTGCGCTTCGGCGACGACTCCACCGCGGTGCGGGGCCTGGTCCGGCACGTCCAGCCATGACGGCCCCTGGCCGGGCGGGAGGCCCCTGGTGAGCCCGGAGCTCCTTCGGGCCCTGGTGACCATCGCCGGGGGATCCCTGGCCGGCGGCCTCACCAACACCCTGGCGGTGTGGATGCTCTTCCACCCGGCCGAGCCGCCCCGGGTCCTGGGCCGGCCCATCCGCTTCCTCCACGGCGCCATCCCCCGGAACCAGGACCGGTTGGCCGAGGCGGTGGGCCGCACGGTGGGGACCCGGCTCCTGACCCCTGACGACCTGCAGCGGATCCTGGCGGGACCGGAGTTCCGGGGGGCCTTCGATCGTCAGCTGGCCCAGGTCCTGGAAGAGGTCCTGGACAAGGAACGGGGCTCCGTCCGGTCCCTCCTCCCCGAGGAGCGGGGCGCCCCCCTGGAGGCCTTCCTGGGCGAACTCCTGGACCACGCCACGGAGCGCATCTCCCGGTGGCTCCACACCGACGAGGCCGAGGCCCGGGCGCTTCGCTGGACCGAGGGGCTCGTGGAGCGTATCGCCGATGAGCCCGTGGGGCGCCTCCTAACCCCGGAGCGGGAGGAGCGCCTCCTGGAGCTCCTGGAGGCCTGGGTCGCCGAGGCGGTGGAGCAGGAGGGGTTCCGGCGCACGGTGGACGATGCCCTGGAGCGGGGGGCCCGGGCCCTCCTCCGGGAGGACCGGACCTTCGAGGAGGTACTCCCCCAGGGGCTCTCGGGCTCACTGGAGCGGGCCCTCTCCGAGTACCTCCCCGTGGTGGTCCAGCGACTGGGTCGACTCCTGGAGGACCCGGTGGCCCGGGCCCGCATGGAGGGGGCCCTCAGGGACCTCTTCCGGCGCCTGGTGGGCGACCTGCGATTCCACCAGCGCCTGGTGGCCCGCCTGGTGGTGAACGAGGATACCCTGGACCGGGTCCTCACCACCCTGGAGGAGGAGGGGGCCGACCGGCTCTCCGAGATGCTTCGGGACCCCGAGCTCCAGCGGGCCATGGCCCGGGGGGTGAACGAGGCCCTCATGGACCTCATGCGCCGGCCCGTGACCTCGGTGGTGGGGACCCCCGACGACCCCACCGTGGTGGAGGCCCGGGACACCCTGGCGGGCTGGGTCGTCCAGTTGGCCCGCGACCCTGAGACCCGGACGGAGGTGGCGAAGCGGATCCGGGCGGGAATGGACCGTCTCGGACGCGAGACCTGGGGAGACCTGCTGAGCCGGCTCCCCCGGGAGGAGATCGCGCGGGCCCTCCTGGGGGCGGCCCGGACCGAGGCGGCCCGGCGGGCCCTTCGGGACGGACTGGGCCGGGGAACGGACCGGCTCCTGGACCGACCCCTGGGGCGTCCTGCGTCCTGGCTGCCGGAGGGGGCCCGGGACCGGATCGCCGGCGCCCTGGCCGACCCGCTCTGGAGCTGGGTCACGGGACAGGTGCCGGCAGTGGTGGAGACCCTCGACGTGGAGCGCCGGGTGGAGGAGAAGGTCAGGACCTTCCCGACGTCGAGGATGGAGGAAATCGTCCGGCGGGTCACGGAGCGGGAGCTCCGCCTCATCATCCGCCTGGGCTACCTCCTGGGAGCCATCATCGGCGGAATCCTGGTGGGAGCGAACGCGCTGCTGGGGTGAGGGGGTCCTCCGCTCCCGGGTCGGGGACGGGCTACATCCGGAACGGAGAGCGGCCGCCGCTCCTGCGCCGATCCGATCCCCGGGTGGCCTTCTTCTGGAGGATCCCGATGAAGGTCTCCCGGCGACGCACCTTGGCGTGCTCGCCGTCGGACTCCAGACGCTCGTCGATCTCTTCCTGGGTCTGGCGGAAGCGCCCGGGCATGCCGATCCACACCCCCACCAGGAGGGCGGCCACGGCACCGAGTACGAGGAAGAGGGTCATGGAGCCTCGTAACCCCGGAGGGGGACGGGGTTCCGGCCGGGGAGGGCCGGAAGGGAGTCAGCCGGCTGCCGTCCGATGAGGTCCCGGCGCGGACGCCCGGGGACGGCGAATGGGCTCGGCAGGAGGCGCCAGGCGTGCCTCAGCTGCGCGGGGCGACCGGGGAACACACCCCGTCGGGACAGCGGCGCCGGAAGGGTCAGGCCTTGTTCAGCGACTCCAGGAGCAGGATCCCGATGCCCAGGCTGATCACGATGGGAATCAGGTTCGTGCCCAGGGCCACGGCCCCGACCACGATCCAGAAGATCACATGTATGAAGTCGTATCCGCCGGGAAGCATTCCGCTGGGCTCCTCAGATGAAGGTCGATCCGAACCGGGTTGAATATGCCCCCGCCGGAAAGGCGTGTCCAGCGGAAGAGGGGAACGAGCACGCCGGGGTCGCCTCCGCGCCCGCTCCTGGAGGGGCCGGACCACCGGGAGGGGCCGAACCACCGGAGGACGATCCTACCGCAGGGTGCAGGCGCTGTTCCGGGTGGCGCGGGCAGCCCGGCGCGGTCAGCCCAGGCCCGGCCCGGCCAGCCCGCCAACCCGACCCTCCCGACCCTCCCGACCCTCC
>REBX01000281.1 GCA_007692505.1 Gemmatimonadales bacterium
CCCCGCGGGGGGGGGCGGGGGCGGGCGCGGGCGGGGACGCCCGGCTGGAGGAACTGCTCCGGGAGGCCGAGGGGATGCTCAGGGGGGGGATGGAGGCGGACCGGTCCCCGTCCCGAAACGGGGGCGCCGGAGGTCCAGCGGGGCGGGGGCGGGACGGGGTCGAGCCGGTGGATCCGGGCCGGTCGGCCTGGGATCGGGCCGTGGGGGCCGTCCTGGGGGCCATCCGGCGGTCCGAGGTGGAGAAGGTGGTCCTGGCGCGCTACCGCGACGTCCACCTGGACGCCGACGTGGATCCGGCGCAGGCCCTCCGCTTCCTCCGGGCCGAGAACCACCGGGCCCACGTCTACCTGGTGGAGCTGGACCCCGGGCGGGTCCTCCTGGGGGCGGCCCCCGAGATCCTGGCCGAGCTCCGGGGTCGGGAGTTCCACGCCACCGCCGTGGCAGGCTCGGCGCCCCGGGGTGCCACGGTGGAGGCCGATGCGGACCGGGCCCGGAGTCTCCTGGCCAGCGTGAAGGACCGGTCGGAGCACCGGGTGACGGTGGAGGAGATGAAGGCCGGGCTGGACGGGCGGATGGTTCGGCTCGCCGTGCCCGGTACCCCCCGGGTCCTCACCCTGGCCCGGATCCAGCACCTGGAGACCCCCATCCGTGGGCAGGCCGCCCCCGGCGCAGACGTCCTATCCCTGGTCCGCGCCCTCCACCCCACCCCCGCCGTCTGCGGGCGCCCCACGGAGGTGGCCCTGGGGCTCCTTCGGGCCTCCGAGCCCTTCCGCCGGGGATGGTATGCCGGCCCGGTGGGGTGGTTCGACCCGGCCGGGGACGGCGACTTCGTCCCCGCCCTCCGCTCTGCCGTGGGAGGCGGACGCCAGTGGCGGCTGTTTGCCGGGGCCGGCATCGTCGAGGGCTCGGACCCGGATGCGGAGTGGGAGGAGACGGCCCTCAAGTTCGAGCCTGCCATGAAGGCCCTCCTGGCCGGACGCGTGGGCGAGGTGGGGGCCCGGGCCACCCTGGCCTCGGGGGAGTCCCGGTGACGGGGCCCCTCCCCCCGGAGGCACGCACCAGGGAAGAGAACACGGCCCGGGCAGCGGCGGTGGTGGAGGCGCTGGTCGAATGCGGCGTGGGCCTCCTGGTTGTGGCACCGGGGTCCCGGTCGACCCCGCTGGTGCTGGCCGCCGCCCGGGAGCCCCGGCTGGCGACGGTGGTCCAGGTGGACGAGCGGTCCGCCGCCTTCTTCGCCCTGGGGGCCGGGAAGGCCTCCGGGGTCCCGGCTGCCGTCCTCACCACGTCGGGGACGGCAGTGGCCAACCTGGTCCCGGCTGCGGTGGAGGCGGACCGGTCGGAGGCCCCCCTGGTCCTCCTCACTGCCGATCGACCTCCCCGCTTGCGGGACGCCGATGCGAACCAGGTGGTGGACCAGCTCGGGATCCTGGGCGGGGTGGTGCGCCACCAGGTGGAGCTGGCCGCGGCCTCGGGCGGCGCGCCTGTGGAGCTGGACTGGGTGAAGCGGGCGGTGGGGGATGCGGTTCGGGCGGCCCTGGGGGACCCGGCGGGCGCCGTCCACCTGAACGTCCCCTTCGACAAGCCCCTGGAGCCCGGCGCCTCGCCGGACGACGCTGCGACCCTGCCCCGGACGGACGGAGCAGGGCCCGGATCAGGGCCTGGATCAGGGCCCGGAAAGGCAGAACTCCCCCGCCTCCTCCGGCGCCGCGCCGCGCCGGCGCCGGAGGAGCTTGACTGGCTGGCCGTGGCGCTGGCCCGGGCCCGGCGGCCCCTCCTGGTGGGCGGGAGGCTTCCCCACCCCCGGGAGGCAGGCCCGGCCCTCCTGGCCCTGGCCCGGACCCTGGGGTCCGCCGCCAGCCCCGCCCCCCTCCTGGCAGATCCCCTCTCCGGGGCCCGGACCGGGGCCGACGCCGGAGGGCTGGGCGGGTACGACCTGCTCCTCTCCGATGCCGGACTGGTGGAGGCCCTGGCCCCGGACCTGGTGGTTCGCTTCGGGGCCTCCCCCACCTCGAGCCGGCTCCTCCGGGCCCAGGAAGCGTGGGTCCGGGGAGGGGCATCCCTCGTGGTGGTGGACGGGGGCGAGCGCTCGAAGGACCACCAGGCGCTGGCCGCCCGCTGCCTCCGGGCCGACCCGGCGCTGGCTGCAGACGCCCTGTCGGGCCGGATCGCGGGAGCGAGGCGGGAGGCGAAGCGGGAGGGTGGCGATACCGGGGAGCCTCCCCCGACTCGCTGGACGGAAACCTGGCACAGGGCAGACCGGGCAGCCCGGCAGGCGGCGCTGGAGGTGGCCCGGGAGCGGGGAGGGGAGCCCGGGCTCGTGGCCGCCCTGGCCGATGCGCTGGACGAGGAAGACCTCCTCTTCGTGTCCAGCTCCATGCCCATTCGCGACGTGGACACGTTCTTCGCGCCCCCGACCCCACCTCGTATCCTGGCCAACCGGGGGGCCAGCGGCATCGACGGGATCGTGTCCACGGCGCTGGGCGCAGCCCGGGCCACCGGGCGTCCCCTCACCCTCCTGGTGGGCGACCTGGCCCTCCTCCACGACTCCAACGGACTCCTGGCCCTGTCGGAAGTGCCGGGCCCCGTCCGGATCGTGGTTGCGAACAACGACGGAGGAGGCATCTTCGGAATGCTCCCGGTCTCCAGCCAC
This sequence comes from Gemmatimonadales bacterium, assembly GCA_007692505.1. Lineage (GTDB taxonomy): Bacteria > Gemmatimonadota > Gemmatimonadetes > Longimicrobiales > Gaopeijiaceae > REBX01. The sequence goes on from REBX01000281.1 coordinate 2,651, forward strand.
GAGCCCCCCTTCACCCGTTTCTTCATCACCCCCCACGGCCGCGACTTCTCGCACCTGGCCGCCCTCCACGGGCTGGACTTCGTGCGGACCGACCTGAGGGAGGCCGGGGACCCCGGCGAGCCCGCCGGGGTGCTGGAGGCCACAGGCAGGAAGAGGACGGAGGGGCCGGGCGGAGGCAGCGCCGGGCATCGTGCCCTTCTGGCCGAGTTCCTGACCGACGCGCCCAGGGACATGGAAACCCGCCAACTCGCCCGGACCGCTGCGGTTCGCGCCGCCCGGGCCGAGCTCCCACAGCACTCACCCCATCATCTGACGACCGAGCAGGAAGGAGACGCATGAGCACGACGCCGGACTGGAAGACAGTGAAGTCGTACGAGGACATCACCTACCACAAGTCGGGGGGTGTGGCCCGCATCGCCTTCGACCGCCCCGAGGTCCGGAATGCCTTCCGGCCCGAGACCCTCCTGGAGCTCCAGGAGGCCTTCCGGGATGCCGGGGAGGACTCGAAGATCGGGGTGGTCCTCCTCACGGGGAACGGCCCGGCGAAGGACGGGAAGTGGGCCTTCTGCTCCGGGGGGGACCAGCGCGTCCGGGGCGACGCGGGGTACGTGGGCGGCGACGGACTCCCCCGCCTGAACGTCCTGGAGCTCCAGCGCTACATCCGGAGCATGCCCAAGCCGGTCATCGCCCTGGTCCCGGGCTTTGCCATCGGGGGCGGGCACGTCCTCCACGTGATCTGCGACCTGACCATCGCGGCGGAGGGCGCCATGTTCGGTCAGACCGGCCCGAAGGTGGGGAGCTTCGACGGGGGGTTCGGCGCGTCCTTCCTGGCCAGCATCGTGGGACAGAAGAAGGCACGCGAGATCTGGTACCTCTGCCGCCAGTACGAGGCCTCCGAGGCCGAGGAGATGGGCCTCGTGAACAAGGTCGTGCCCCTGGAGGAGCTGGAGGCGGAGGGGTGGCGCTGGGCCCAGGAGATCCTGGACAAGAGCCCCCTCTCCATCCGCCTCCTGAAGAGCGCGTTCAACGCCTCGGTGGACGGCCAGGCCGGGCTCCAGGAGCTGGCCGGCAACGCCACCCTCCTCTTCTACATGACCGAGGAGGCCCAGGCGGCGAAGCAGGCCTTCCTGAACAAGGAGAAGCCGGACTTCCGAAAGTACCCCTGGCTGCCCTGGTAAGCGGGGGCCCGGCGGCGCAGCGGCGTCGCCGGAATCGAAACGGGTGCGGCCCCGGGGAGCTTGGGCTCTCCGGGGTCGACCTGCATCCGGCACCTCCCGGCACCCGGGTGCCCTCAGAGGAGCCCGCGGACCCCCGCCACGATGTCGTCGGGCTGAACCAGGACCCGGTTCGCGGCCGGGCCCAGGGGCACGAAGGAGTCGGGGGCCCGGACGGAGGCCAGTCGGGGGGCCGACACCCCGCCGTCCTCCACCAGCCCGGCCAGGACGGCATCGGCGATCCCCCCGCCGGTGCGCCTGCACTCGTCCACCACCAGGACGGCCCTCCGCCCCCGAGCCGCCTCCCGGACGGCCTCCATGGGGAGGGGGTTCAGCCACCGCAGATCCAGGACAGCCACCTCCACCCCGTCCTCTTCCGCCAGCCGGCGTGCGGCCCGCAGGCTCATGTGCACCCCGTTGGCGTACGTGACCACGAGGACGTCGGCGTCCTCCACCCCGTGGAGCCCCACCTCTCCGGGGAGGAGGACTTCGCCGGGGGTCGGGTAGTCGGTGAGCCACCCCTCGTCCCCTTCCCGGTGCAGGTCCCGCTGGTGGTAGAGGGCAATGGGTTCGATAAAGGCCACGACCCGCCCCGACGCCCGGGCGGCCGCCAGGCACCCCCGGAGCATGCGCACCGCTTCGTCGCCCCGGCTGGGCACGGCCATGAGGAGTCCGGGGATGTCCCGGAGCCCGCCAATGGAGTGGTCGTTGTGGAAGTGGCCCCCGAACCCCTTCTGGTAGGCCAGCCCGGCAATCCGCACCACCATGGGGTTCCGGAACTGGTCCGAGCTGAAGAACTGGAGGGAGGCGGCCTCGCCCCGGAGCTGGTCCTGGGCGTTGTGGATGTAGGCCAGGTACTGGATCTCCGGCACCGGCAGGAAGCCCGCCATGGCCATCCCCTGGGCCGTGCCCAGGATGGTGGTCTCGTCCAGGAGGGTGTCGAACACCCGCCCCACCCCGAACCGCTTCTGCAGCCCGCCGGTGACGTAGTAGACCCCGCCCTTCCGGCCCACGTCCTCCCCGAAGACCGCGATCTCCGGCCGCCGGAGCATCTCGTCGGCCAGCGCCGAGTTCAGGTGGCCCGCCAGCGTCCGGCGCACCGGGTTCGTCTCCTCCTCCGGGAGGGTGCCATCGAAGATCCTCCTCCGGCTCGCCTCGTCGGGGAGGTCTCGGAGGGCATCGCCCCGGATCGCCGCCTCGTCCCAGGGGGCCAGCGGACGCATGATGGCCTCCGCGCTCTCAAGGTGGGGCGCGGGGATCACCAGTTCGGTCGCTTCGCGGACCCGCCTCCGAACGCCCTCCAGCAGGGCCATCAGCTCGCCGGGGGTCGCCGCCCCGCTCTCCACCAGGAGGCGGGCGTGGCGGAGGAGGGGATCCCGGGCCTCTGTCTCCTCGATCTGTGAGCGGTCCCGGTAGGCGGTCTCGATGTCGCTCCCGGCGTGCCCCCACAACCGGACCGTTTCCAGGTGGAGGAACACGGGCCGCTGGCCCTCCCGGCACTGCTCGATGGCCCTGCGGGTCCGGTCCCAGACCTGGTCCATGTCACCGGAGGCCTCCACGTAGTGCAGGTACCGGCTGGACCCGAAGCTCTCCCGGATCCAGCGGGAGGGCGTGTCCACCGAGATCCCCAGCCCGTTGTCCTCGCAGACGAAGAGGATGGGCACCGGATTGCCCCGCCGAAGGGCGTAGCGGGCCGCATTGATCCCGGTGAGCGCGGTGGCGTGGTTCGCCGAGGCATCGCCGAAGGAGCACATCACCACGCTGTCCTCCGGGAGCCCGGTGTCGTGGCCCAGCCGGCGCGCCCTCCCCAGGGCGAAGGCCATCCCCACGGCCTTGGGCAGGTGGGAGGCGATGGTGCTCGTCTGGGGCGGGACCCCGAGCCGCAGGCTTCCCCAGACCTTGTGGCGCCCCTGGCTGATGGGGTCGTCGGCCCGGGCACACAGGGAGCGCAGGGTGTCCAGCGCCGGGTCCACGTCGGGGGCATGGCGGGATCGGGCCATCATGAACCCCCCGGAGCGGTAGTGGAGGAAGGCCGGATCCGTCAGGCGGAGCTGGGCACCCACCGCGGCGTTCGCCTCGTGGCCCGCGCTGGAGATCGTGTAGAAGCTCTCCCCCCGGGCCCGGAGCCGGCGGGCCTCCGCATCGAGGGTTCGGCTCAGCGCCTGGTCTTCCCACAGCTCCGTGGCCATGGCGCCGGTGAGGCGGCTTCCCGGCCGGACGGGCTCCTCCGGGTCCAGTGCACGGGGGGCGGGGCGCGCCTGTTCCAGGTAGCGGTCCAGGGCGG
>REBX01000089.1 GCA_007692505.1 Gemmatimonadales bacterium
GGGGTCACTTGGACCCAGATGCTGTCCGTGAGCCAACCGTTCCACTCCGCCACGATCCAGCTCTCGCCGGGACGCGTCCCCGTGACCCGGCCGTCGTGGGAGACGAAGGCCACGTCGGGGTTGCGGCTGATCCAGGTGAGCTCCGAGGGCCTGGTGGACCCGTCGGAGAAGAGGAGGTCCCCGTCCAGTGGAACCTGCTCGCCCCACCCCACCACCCGGGTCCCACTCCCCGCAATGCGGATGGCGGCGGGCACCGGAGGCACATCATCGGAGATCCATTCCAGGTGTGTGGGGGCCCCTGCCAGGGTCGGGGGAAGGCCCTCCAGCCACTCCACCTGTCCCGTCTGACGGTGCAGGAGGAAGAGCCCCACCTCTTCACCCCGGGCCCCCTGGAACACGACGCCTCGGCCGTCGGGAGAGCAGTCGGCTAGCCTCCCCAGGGCGACGCCAGCCAGGTCCAGGGACTCCTCGACCCCCTCGGCCGGGTTCCAGATGGTACCCTCCACACGCCCGTCCATTCGGGCCAGGACCAGGAGTTCTTCCTCGCCGCACCAGCGGGAGTCCAGGATCCGGGGTGCGGGCCAGGACGCCAGGACCTGTCCGGCAGGGGTGGCCACCAGGAGTCGGTCCCGGGCTCCGGGGAGAACGAGGGAGAGCCGCTGCCCACCGGGGGAGAATCCGGCGGTGAGGGGAGGTCTCACCGTTCGCACTACCTCGCGCTCGCCCCCGGTTCTCCTGTGGTGCAGGACAAGCTGGTGGTACCCGTCCTCCGACGGGCGGGTCAGGATGGCGTGATGGCCGTCGTCGGAGATCCGGAGTACCCCGTCCCCGGGATCCGATGGTGCGAACCGAAGGGTCAGCGAGTCCACCACGGGCTCCGGGAGGACCTGGAGGTCCAGGCCTCCCTCCGGAGTCGTCCCCATGCGGAAGGCCGCCGACCCCGGGTTCCCGGCCACCAGGATGGTGCCTCCACCCAGGACAGGGGGGAGCGCCTCCTGGGCAGGTCGGGCATACAGGTAGGCTACCGCCCCCAGAACCAGGAGGAAGAGGGAGGCGGCCACCGCCGTCCGGAAGAAGGACCACTGTGCACCTCCCCCGGCGGTGAGCCCCACGTGGAGCTGGTACCGTCGGGCCACCGAGGCGCGGAGTTCGTCGTGGAGGAAGGTGAGGGACTCGTCTCCCTCCCAGCGCACCATGCCCCGCTGCAGGAGCTCTCCGATCCCGCTGGTTACCGCGGAGGTCGTCATCCCGGCCCGCATGGCGATGGTCCGCGGAGAGGACGGCCGACCCAGCCGCGCCAGGTGGGCGGCCACCAGGGCGGCCTGGTCCGACAGCAGGTCCAGCTGCTGGTCCACGAGGGCCCTCAGGCTGTCCGGGAGGGGGAAGTCGGGCGGGAGCCGCCCGGCCCGGAACCGCAGCCTGGCATCGTCCTCGTCAGGCGGGGCGGCCTCCAGGATGCCCTCCGCCCGGAACACGTTGAGGAGCTCGGCCACGAAGAGGGGATTGCCCCGGGTGGTGTGGTGGATCCGTTGCCGGATGGCATCCCCATCCTCCCCGGGCTCCAGCCGGACGACCCCGTCCAGTGCATCTCCCACTTCCGACGGTGTCCAGGGCTCCAGCTCCACGGAGGCCACCGCCCTGGACTCCCGGAGGAGCCGGATCGTCTTCCTGGCCCGGGAGCGCTCGGTACCGGGCCGGGACGTGAAGAGGAGGAGGACCGTGGCCTCCCGGATCCGGAGTGCCACCCGGGTCAGGATGGCCCGACTCTCCGTATCGGCCCAGTGCAGGTCGTCCACCAGGACCAGGAGGGGGGAGTCCTCCGAGACGGCGGTGAGGAGGTCCGCCAGGGCATCGGCCAGGGCTCCGGAGGGCCGGGTCCCGGCCAGCACCCCTGCACTGGCCAGGGGTCGGCCGGGCTCGCTACCGGAGGCCACCAGGTTCAGGCTGGGAACCAGGGCCCGGAGGACGCTGTCAGAGGCATTGCTGATCCCGGCGGCACCGGAGAGCCGGAGCAGTCGCTGGATGAGCTCCGAAAGGAGCCCCCACTCGATGGGCCGCTCGGAGTCCTCCGCCTTCACCACCACGGTGCGTCCGCCGGTACCCTGGGCCACCCGGACGACCTCCCGGGCGAGCCGGGTCTTCCCGATGCCGGCGGGACCCGTAAGGAGGGCCGCACCGGCACGTCCCTCCAGGGTCTGCTGCCAGAGTCCCGCCAGCCGTGCCAGGGCCTCCGTCCGGCCCGTGAACTCCATGCGTACGGGCCCGCCGTCCGGAACCGGAATGGGGGTCTGCGTGCCCAGGGAGCGCAGTCGCTCCCTGCGGGCCTCCAGCGCCTCCCGCCCCTCCGGGTCCTGGATGGCGTCCAGGGCCTTCGAGAGCTGGGCCTCGGCCTCCGATCGCTCCCTGAGGTCCAGGAGGACGTCCAGGAGCTCCAGTCGGGGGCGGAGACGGTGGGGCGAAACCCGGACGGCTCCCTTCAGGTCGCGAATCGCCTCCCGGGGCTGGCCGGAGGCCCGATGGGAACGGGCCCGCTCGAGGAGGGCCCCGCGGAGGCCATCCTCCAGCTCCTCGCCGAGTCGGTCCAGCGCCTGGTTCCACTGGGGGGCGTCGGCCACTCGCGCCCGGTCGTCCGGAGGGCCCGGCCACGCCTGCAGCGCCGCGTCCACCTGCCCCCGGGAGAGGGCGTCCCGCACGTCCTCCACGTCGGAGACCAGGGCGCCGGGGCGCAGGCGGACCGGGTCGTCCCCTGCGAAGAGCTCATCCCCCAAAGCTTTCCGGAGGGCCCAGAGCGCCTGCCGCACCGACGCCCGTCCCCGGTCCGGCCGGGAGCGGGGCCAGAAGAGCTCGGCCAGCTCGTCCCGGGCCACGGCCTCCCCGGTGAGGTGGAGGTGGGCCAGGACGGCAAAGGGCTTCCCCACGGCAAGGTCCACGGCCCGGCCCTCGGCATCCTCGATGCCGGCGGTGGACAGAAGCCGAAGATGGTGGACGGGCTCGCCCATGGAACCAGGGAGGAGTGGGGGGGACAGGTTCGGTCAGAATGCCCCGATGGCGCCCCCCCGTCAACTTGCCCCGTCGCTCCAGGTGTGCGCCGACCTCCCGGAACGACGAGAGGCCCGACGCACACCAGGTGCACGTCGGGCCTCGGTCACGCAGAGCGCGTGGTGGAGCCTGGCTTCAGCTCCTGCGCTCTCCGGTGGAGGTGGAACCCTGCGGGGCCACCAGGGCGATCCGCGGACGCGGCGCACGGGCGGCGGAGGGGCGGTACTCGGGAACCGTATAGTGGCTGTTGCGGACGAACCGCGAGCTGTTCGAGCGAATGAGCTTGCGCATGGTGTGTCTCCTTGATCTATGTTCGAAGGGTCGGCGGGTCGGACAGTCTGTTGATCCGACTCATGCAGCCCTACGAAGGGGGGGAACCCCGGGTTTCACGCCCTGCCCCGTGGGACGTGAACGGACCCCATCCTGCAGCCCTTCCGGAGCCCCGCTGTTGAGGGGCAGATTACAAACATATCAAACCGGTAACGTTCCGGAAGACCCCCACCATGCCTGTTCGTTCCCTCCTCCTGAAAGCATCGGAATCCGCGTGGCTTGCCGGCCAGGCCCGCCGCCGGAGTTTCGTGCAGGCGTCGGTGCGCCGCTTCCTTCCGGGAGAGGCCCTGGAGGATGCCGTCGCGGCCTCCGAAACGCTGCGGGCTCGCGGCGTTCCGGTGTGCTGGACCCGCCTGGGGGAGTATGTGCACACGCCGGCGGAGGTGGACGAGGTCGTGGCGGCCTACAGGGCAGCGGTCCTCGCCTCCACCGAGGCAGGTCTCGACATGCAGCTGTCCGTGAAGCCCACCCAGCTCGGCCTGGGCTTCGACGCGGGGCTCTGCCGGGAGGCCACGGTCCGGCTGGTGGAGCTGGCAGGGGCCCACGGGGTGCCGGTGTGGCTCGACATGGAGGCCCACCCCACGGTGGACGCCACCCTGGCGCTGGCGGAGGCGGCCCGGGCGGCCCTTCCCCACGGGGCCCCGGGCACGGGGGTCTGCCTGCAGGCCTACCTCCACCGGACGCCGGAGGACCTGGCCCGGATGCTGGAGGCCGGGGTGCGGGTCCGCCTGGTGAAGGGGGCCTACCGGGAGCCGCCGTCCGTGGCCCTTCAGGATCGGTCCTCGGTGGACGACGCGTTCCGGTTGCTGGCGATGCGCCTCATGGAGGCACCCGACGTCCCGGACGCCGGAGACGACTCCAGCGGCGACGGCCACGGTGACGCGAACAGTGGAATGGGTTCCGGGGGCCGGCGAGCCGGACTCCTCCACGTCCTGGGCACCCACGACACGGAGCTCCTGGCCAGCCTCCCGGTTCCGGTGGGCTCGATGAGGGCAGGGGACCCGTCGCTCCGCGCCGCCCCCCCCGCTCTTCCGGTGGAGGTCCAGATGCTCTATGGCATCCGCACCGGGGTATGGGACCAGATGATCTCCTCCCCCATTCCCTTCCGTGTCCTCGTGTCGTGGGGAGAGCACTGGTACCCGTGGTTCGTTCGGCGGCTGGCCGAGCGGCCATCCAACCTCCGGTTCCTCGTTCGGGGACTCCTCCCCGGCGGGGGCTGACGAAATGCCGGAGTTTGCCGAGCGGATCGTCGAGGCGATCCTGCAGCTGGAGGGGGCGGTGATCTACGCACTCGTGGGTCTCTTCGCCTGGGCCGAGGCCGCGTTCTTCCTGGGCTTCGTGACCCCCGGCGAGGTGGCCCTGGCGGCGGGAGGCGTGCTCTCGTCCCGGGGCCAGGTGGTCCTTGCCGGCGTAGCCGTGGCCGCCGCAACGGGAACGGTCCTCGGAAATTCCACCGGGTTCTGGCTGGGTCGCACGTGGGGGAACCGGGTCCTGGAGTGGAGGCCGGTGCAGCGCTGGCTCGGCGGCGTGGTGAACAAGGCCCGGGAGACCTTCCTGGCCCGGGGGGAATGGGCCATCGTGGGCGGCCGGCTCACCTCCTTCCTCCGGATCGTGGTTCCCTTCGTGGCCGGGGCCTCGGGGATGAGCTACCGCCGTTTCCTCCTCTTCGACGTTCCCACCGGGATCGTGTGGGCAGTGTCGTGGGTGGTGGTCGGCTTCATGCTGGGAGAGTCCTGGCGGGTCCTGATCTCCACCGCGGGGCAGGCCGCCTTCCTGGTGCTGGGCCTCTTCTTTACGGCGGCCCTCATCGGGTGGGTGGCCCTCCGGGTCCTCCGGCTGCAGGACCGGGTCACCTCCATTGCCCGGGGCCTCCTGGCCTCCCGGGCCATGGTGAGGGTCCTTCGAATCACCCGGCCGCCCCTCCGCTGGATTGGACGGCGGTTCTCGCCCCGGATTGCCGGGGGGCTCCAGCTCACTCTGGGCTTCCTGGTCCTCCTGGTCGGCGTGGCCGGCGCCGGTCTTGTGGTGAGCCAGACCCGAGCCGTGGCCGGCCTGGCGCTGGTGGACTTCCCCGTGCTGGAGTGGATGGGCGAGGTCCGGACCGACGACGCCGTGGCCGTGGCCCGGGGATTCCTCCCCATCTTCCACGTCCCCGGGATGGCAGGGCTCGCCGTCCTTCTCCTGGCGGCGGGATGGTGGCGGGGCAGTTGGATGACGGGTCTCCGTGCCGGGCTCGGGCTGGCCGGCGCCGGGCTCGGGGCCTGGGTCCTGGAGGTCCATGTCCTGGAAGGGGTGGTTCCAGGCGCGGAGTTCCCGTCCGTACCCGTGGCGGTGGCCGGGGCGCTCCTCGTGCACGGGGTGGCCGTGGCCGGGATGGGGATGGCATGGGGTCGCGGGGTGCTGGCCGCTGCCGTCCTCCTCTTCCTCCTCATCACGGTGGCAGTGGCCGCGGTGGTCGCAGGGGTGGCCGCGCCGTCGGGGATTGCCCTCGGCGCGGCCATCGGCACCGGGTGGAGCGCAATCCTGGAGATTCCCCCACGGATCCCCTGGAGCGTGCGTGCGGAGGTGGAGGACGAAGTGGAGGCCAAGGCGGAGGACGACGTGGAGGACAAGACGGCCTTCTAGGGCGCCCCGGTTCCCCCGCCCCGGATCGCTTGCTATATTTTCGGTCTGAGGGGCCATAGCTCAGTTGGGAGAGCACCTGCTTTGCAAGCAGGGGGTCGCCGGT
>REBX01000124.1 GCA_007692505.1 Gemmatimonadales bacterium
GTGCGCCCCGAGTCCGGGCCCCCCGTTGCCGAGATGGCCACCCGGCTATGGGACCGGGCCACGCAGGTACGGGAGGACCGAGAGGAGGGAGGCGAGACCCTCCCGGACCCCTGTCGGATCCTCCTCCCCCCGGACGCGGTCTCCGGAGCCCTGGACCGCCATCCCCGACTGGGATTCGGACCCGACACCCCCACGCCGGACCGGACCCTGACGCTCCGCTCCGAGCCCCCCCCGGCCATGGAGCGGAAGATGGACCGCCTGGTGGCCTTCCTCCGGGAGGAGGCGGCCCGGGGGGCCCGCACCGTGATCCTCTGCGACAACGACGGCCAGGTGGAGCGCCTGGAGGACATCCTCTCCGACTCGGGCCTCCCCCGGGGAGTCCAGGTGGGTGTGGGCACCGTGGATGCCGGGTTCCGCCTCCCCGATGCCGTCCCCCCGCTGAACGTCCTCACGGACCACGAGATCTTTCGGCGGAGCCGCCGACTGCGCACGGGCCGGCAGTTTCGGGGCGCCGTGGCCCTGGAGAACCTGGCCCAGCTCTCCTCGGGGGACTACGTGGTCCACATGGATCACGGGATCGGGCAGTTCCGGGGGCTGGAGCAGATCGAGGTGGCCGGCGAGAGCCTCGAGGTGCTGGCCATCGAATACTCCGGCGGAGAGATCCTCCGGGTGCCGGTCTACCGGCTGGACCTGGTGGAGCGCTGGGTCGGAGAGACGGACCACGCCGACCCGCCCTCCGTCCACAGGATCGGGGGCAAGCGCTGGAAGACGCTGAAGCGGAAGACGGAAGAGGCCATCGAGCGCATGACGCAGGAGCTCCTGGAGCTCTATGCCGAGCGGGAAATGGCACGGGGCTTCGCCTTCTCCGCCGACACCCGCTGGCAGCGGGAGATGGAGGCGTCCTTTCTCTACGAGGACACTCCGGACCAGCGACGAGTGACGAAGGAGGTGAAGGCCGACATGGAATCCGAACGGCCCATGGACCGACTCGTGTGTGGAGACGTGGGCTTCGGCAAGACCGAGATCGCGGTCCGGGCCGCGTTCAAGGCGGTGCAGGACGGGAGGCAGGTGGCCGTCCTGGCCCCCACCACCATCCTGGTGGAGCAGCACGGCCGCACCTTCGCGGAACGCCTTGCCGATTTCCCGGTCCGGGTGGAAACCCTCTCCCGCTTCCGGACCCGAACGGAGCAGCAGGAGGTGCTTCAGGGGCTGTCCGACGGCACCGTGGACATCGTGGTGGGGACCCATCGACTCCTCTCCTCCGACGTGAAATTCAACGCCCTGGGCCTCCTCATCGTGGACGAGGAACAGCGGTTCGGGGTGAAGCACAAGGAGCGGCTGAAGAAGCTCCGCACCTCGGTGGACATCCTCACCCTCACTGCAACCCCCATCCCCCGGACCCTCCAGCTCTCCCTCTCGGGGGTCCGGAACCTCTCCCTCATCCGGACCCCTCCCAGGGACCGGCTGGCCGTCCAGACCCAGACCATCGGATGGAACGACGGCCTCCTCTCGGAGATCATCGGGCGGGAGCTGGACCGGGGCGGGCAGGTCTACTTCCTCCACAACCGGGTGGAGACGATCCGGACCATTGCCGAGCGGGTGGAACGCATTGCGCCGGGCGCCCGGGTGGATGTGGCCCACGGGCAGATGAAGGCCGGCGAGCTGGACGTGGCCATGCGGGACTTCATCCAGGGCGAGACCGATGTCCTGGTCTGCTCGTCCATCGTCGAGAACGGGCTGGACGTCCCCAATGCGAACACCCTCATCGTGGACCGGGCCGACCACTTCGGGCTCTCGCAGCTCTACCAGATCCGGGGCCGGGTGGGCCGCTCCGACCGGAGGGCCTTCTGTTACCTGGTGGTCCCGGAAGGCGTGACGGAGGATGCACGGCAGCGCCTTCAGGTGCTGGAGCACCACACGCAGCTGGGCAGCGGGTACGAGGTGGCCCTCCGAGACCTGGAGCTCCGGGGGGCCGGAAACCTCCTGGGTGCCAGCCAGTCGGGCTTTGCCCACGCTGTGGGGATGGACACGTACCTCCGCATGCTCCGGGATGCCGTGCGCCGGATGCGCCAGGGCCAGGAGCGGGGGGACGAACTCTTCCCCGAGCCCGAGATCTCGCTGCCGGGCTCCTCCTTCCTCCCCGACGACTACGTGGCCGACGCCAGCCAGAAGCTACACCTGTACCGGCGCCTCTCGGGCCTGGAGGAGCGCCCCCTGGTGGAGGAGCTCAGGCAGGAGCTGCAGGATCGCTACGGCCCCCTCCCGGAGGAGACGGAGCGCCTCCTGGAGGCCCACGAGCTGCGCCTCCTGGGCGCCCGGCTGGGGATCGAGCGGGTCTTCGTGGGAGACCGCACCGGGCGTCTCAACTTCCGGCCCGCAGCACAGCCCCGCATGTCCAGCATGGAACAGCCCTTCCGGGATCGCCAGCTGGAGGTTACCGTCCGCCGAATGGTTCCCCTGTCGCTGGGTTTCCGGCAGATGGGGCCCGAACCCCTCACTCGCACCCTCATCCGGGCGCTGGACGCCTGGGTCGAGGCCCGGGAGGCAGCCTGATCCGTCGGACCGCCCCCCGGAACGCGTCTTCGAAACCGAACCACGGATCGTCCATGCGTCGCGTCCTCCCCCTCCTCGTCCTCCTTGCCCTCATCCTCCTCCCGGCCGGGTGCGGCGACACCGACGGCCCCCCGCGGATGGGGGCCGACGTGCTCGCCACCGCCGGTGGCCTCGACTTCACCGTCGACGAGGCCGCCGAGCTCATCCGCGATGTGCCCGAGCTCCCCCCCCAGGCCGACGTGGCCCGGGCCCTGGCCGAGTTCTGGGTGGACTACACCACCCTGGCCTTCGCCATGAACAACGAGCGCGGGCTGGACGCCGTGGACCTTTCCGGCATCCTCCGGCAGCAGGAGAACCAGCTCCTGGTCTCCGCCCTCCGTGACCAGGTCATCGACGAGGACTTCGAGGTCACGGACGAAGAGGTGGCGGAGTACTACGAGGCGGACCGCCCCGGCGAGCGGGTCCGGGCCCGGCACATCCTCCTCCTCTTCCCCGACGGGGCCGACGAGGCCCAGCGAGACTCGGTGGAGGCCCTGGCCGAGGAGCTCCGGGACCGGGCCCGCGCAGGGGAGGATTTCGCCTCCCTGGCCGAGACCTACTCCGACGACGAGGGGAGTGCCGCACGGGGCGGGGACCTGAGCTTCTTCGCGCGAGGCACCATGGTCCCCCCCTTCGAGGAGGCGGCCTTCGCCCTTGAGCCCGGCGACGTGAGCGATATCGTGGAGTCGCAGTTCGGACTCCACGTGATCCGGTTGGAGGAACGCGACTTCCCGGACCTGGAGGACGTCCGGGAGGACGTTCGGGAACAGCTCCGGTCCGCCCGCACCCTGGAGGCCGAGTCGGAATTCATCGAGGAGCTGGAGGCCCGCGGAAACATCCAGGTCGAAGACGACGCGGTGGAGCGGATGCGGGCCGTAGCCGAGGAGCCGGCTGCCACCCTGACCCGTCGGGAGGAGGGCCGCGTGCTCGTCTCGTACACGGGGGGTGAGGTGACGGTGGCGGACTTCCGGGACCTGGTGAGCCTGCAGGGGCCCCAGGTGGCCATGCAGGTGGTCCAGGCTCCGGAAGACGGGCTGGTGGAGTTCCTCCGGGACCTGGCCCGAAGCGAACTCCTGGTCCTGGAAGCCCGGGAGGCGGGCCTGGAGGCAGACCAGGCCCAGCTGGACGCCGTCCGCGACGAGATCCATGACCAGTACCGGAGTATCGCCGAGGCGCTCGGGATCGACACCCTCGACCGGCAGGATGGCGAGTCGCTGGAGGCCGCCGTTTCCCGAACGATCTCCGAGCTCATGGGGAGGATCGTCCGCGGAGAGTCCGACGTCTACCCCCTGGACGCCCTGGCCGCGCCCCTCCGGAGCACCTGGCGGGGCGCCGTGTCGGAAGAGGCTCCCCAGCGAGTGGCAGAACGGGTCGCGGAGGCCCGCGGGACCACGCCCCTGGAGGAAGGGGAGTCCCCCACCCTCGACGCGGAGCTGGAGCCCTTCCCCGATTTGGACCCCGACGGCTGAGGCACCAGGACCTCGCCGGCGGGAACCGGGCCCGGCCCGGCGTTTACCAACAGGGGACGGCCGGTCGGGTCGCACCTCCCGGGTGTGGCCTGGCCGGCTCCGTTCCCCCCTCCCTTTCGCCCGACCCGCGACGCCCATGCCCGACGCCCTGCGTTTTTGCATCGCCCTCCTCCTCCTCCTCCTTGGAGGAGGCCTTCTTGCCCCCTCCCTCCAGGCTCAGGACATCCCTGTCCCCGACGAGCCCCTGGCCGGGCTGGAGCCGGGAACGGACGAGCCGGTGGACCGGATTGCCGCCGTGGTGGGCGACTCCATCATCCTCCACTCCCAGATCCTCCAGCGTCTCGCTCAGCTCCAGAGCCAGGGGGTCCAGCTGCCCGCCAGCCCGGAGGAGCTCCGGGAGGTGGAGCGGCAGATCCTGGAGGCGGAACTCATCCCCCAGCAGCTCGTCCTCCAGGCGGCCGCCGAGGACACCCTTTTCGTGGTGGAGGAAGAGGAGGTGGCCTTCTACTTCCAGGACAGCTGGATGCAGCAGCTGGAGGAGTTCGGAGGTGAGGCCGGCCTCGAGGAGGCCCTGGCCGAGACCGGCATGAGCCTGGCCGGCTACCGGGCAGAGCTCCGGGACAACATCGAGCGCCAGCTCACCCTGGACCGCTACCTGGAGTACCGACGGGACCAGGCCCGCCCCGTGGTGGTGGACCAGGCCGAGGTGGAGGCCTTCTTCGAGCGGGAACGGGCCCAGCTCCAGAACCGACCGGCCACGATCCGCTTCCGGCAGGCCTTCGTGGAGCCCCGGCCCACGGAGGAGGCCATGGCCGAAGCCGTGGCCGAGGCCGAACGCATCATGGAGAGGGTACAGAGCGGGGAGGACTTCGCGAACCTCGCCCGCCAGTTCTCCGACGATCCGGGATCGAGGCAGGAGGGCGGCGACCTGGGCTGGGTCCGCCGGGGCGCCAGCGACCTTGACCTGGAGTTCGAGGATGCGGCCTTCTCCCTCCGGGAAGGCCAGGTGGCCGGCCCGGTGGAGACCCAGTTCGGGGCCCACATCATCAAGGTGGAGCGAATCCGGAGTGGAGAGCGCCGGGTTCGCCACATCCTGGTGGCGGCACCGGGAGACCGGGAAGCGGCCCGGGAGCGGGCCCTCCGTTTCCGCGACCAGGTGGCGGACGGCTCGGCATCCATCCGGGACTTCCCCACTCAGACCTCCGAGGCCATTGGAGACGAGCTGGAGCTCCCCATGGACCAGATCCAGGAGAGCCTCCCCTCCTCCTACGCCAACGCCCTCCGGGAGGCACAGCCCGGCGATGTCCTGGGGCCCCTCGAGCTCACCCTGGACGACGAGCGGAGCGTGTTTGCAATCGTGGAGGTCATGGAGCGCCGAGACGCCGGTGAGTTCACCCTGGAGGACGCGGAGGACTGGATCCGGCAGCAGATCCGGAACCAGCGCTTCCAGGAGCGCCTCCTGCGCCAGCTCGAGGACCGAACCCACATCGAGATCCGACTCTGACGACGCCGCGCCCCACCGAAGAACCGCCCATGTCCCGGGGAGCCCTCCGGCTGGCCGTGACTCTGGGCGATCCCAGGGGCATCGGGGCCGAGACCGTGCTGGGGGCCGCCGTCCCCTTCCTCCGGGAATTTCCCGACTACGAACTCGTCCTCCTGGGTGCCCCCGAGTCCGAGGGGCTCCCCCCGCCGGAGGGCCTGCCGGACAGGGTCCGCTTCCAGGGGACGGGAGCCTTCGACGGCTCCACGCGTTCGGCCGGAGCCGCCTCTCTGGCCGCCCTGGAGGCAGGGGTCCGCCGCTGCCTCTCGGGGCGCGCCCACGGCCTCGTCACCGCCCCCGTCCACAAGCCGGCCCTCCACGCCGCCGGACGGGACGTCCCCGGCCAGACGGAGCTCCTCCAGTCCCTCACCGGGGCCCCGGACGTGGGGATGCTCATGGCCGCCGAGTCGTCCCGGCTGGGAGTCCCCATCCGGATCCTCCTGGCCACGACCCACATCCCCCTCCGGGCCGTGCCCCACGCCGTCACCGGAGATCGCCTGGCCCGCCAGGCCCGCCTCCTCCACCACGCCCTCAGGAGTGGGTGGCAGATTTCTCGCCCCCGCCTGGCGCTCTGCGGCCTCAACCCCCACGCCTCCGACGACGGCCTCTTCGGCGACGAGGAGGCCCGGATCCTGTTCCCGGCGGCAGAGGGCCTCCGGGAGGAGGGCATCGAGATCACCGACCCCCTCCCGGCCGACACGGTCTTCCTGCGCCTGGTGGACGGACGCGCCGACGCCGTGGTGGCACCCTACCACGACGTGGGGATGGCCGTCTTCAAGACGCTGGCCTTCGGGCACGGGGTGAACACCACCCTGGGGCTCCCCTTCGTCCGGACCTCGCCGGACCACGGCACCGCCTTCGACATTGCGGGCACGGGGAAGGCGGATCCCGCCTCCACCCTGGCGGCCCTCCGTCTGGCGGCCCGCATGGCCGCACGGATACATTTCCCCGGCACGACGCCGACCGGCGCAGCCGACGGCCCCCCTTCCAGCCCACCGCACCCGCCCGTGTCGTGATTCGCCTCTCCCATGTCTCCCGGGACTTCCCCCGCCGCGGACGAGCCCTGGACGATGTGACCTTCTCCGTGGAGAAGGGCGAGTTCGTCTTCCTGACCGGGCACTCGGGCTCCGGGAAATCCACCACCCTCCGCATGCTCCACATGGCGGACCGTCCCACCGAGGGAGAGGTCCGGGTGGCGGGGTTCAGCTCGAAGCTGACCTCCGACCGCGAGATCTGGAAGCTCCGGCGCCGGGTGGGCTTCGTCTTTCAGGACTTCCGCCTCCTCCCGGGGAGGACCGCCCGGGAGAACGTGGCCTTCGCACTGGAGGTCACGGGCACCCCCCGTCGGGAGATCGGGCCCCGCACCAGCCGCCTCCTCTCGCAGGTCGGCCTCTCGGCCCGCACCGGTGCCCTGGTGGAGGAGCTCTCCGGAGGGGAGCAGCAGCGGGTGTCCGTGGCCCGCGCCCTGGCCAACGAGCCCCTGGTCCTCCTGGCCGACGAGCCCACGGGAAACCTGGACGAGCGCTCGGCCCGGGGCATCCTGGAGCTCTTCCGCGACCTGAACGCCTCCGGCATGGCCGTCCTCATGGCCACCCACGACCTGGACCTGGTCCGCAGCATCTCCGATGTCCGCACCCTGGAGCTCTCCGGGGGCCGCCTCGTCTTCGACTCGGGGGCCTGACCCGTGCACGCCATCCGGGAAGCCATCGCGGGATTCCGCCGCGCGCCCCTCCTCACCGCCCTATCCGCCACCATGGTGGGCCTCGCCCTCTTCGTGGTGGGGCTCTTCGGGGTGGCCACCTACAACCTCCACGAGGCCCTCTCCCGCATCGAGGACCGGGTGGAGGTGGTGGCGTACGTCCGGGACAACGCCCTGGACGAGGAGCTCCGGATCCTGGAGGAGGACGTGATGGCCATGCCCGAGGTGGTGGGCGTGCGCTACGTGTCCAAGGACCAGGCCCTGGAGGCGGCCCGCCGGGACCTCCCCGAATTCGAGGACCTCTTCGCCGGCCTCGACACCAACCCCCTCCCGGCCTCCATGGAGGTGGAGCTGGCCTCCGGCGCCCGCACGCCCGACGTGGTGGCCCGGGTGGCGGAGCGCATGACCCTCCACCCCGCCGTGGAGGACGTGCGGTACGGGCAGGAGTGGGTTGACCGGCTCTTCCTCCTGCAGAACATTGGCGGTATCGCCACCCTGATCCTGGGCTCGGCCTTCGCGGTGGTGGCCGCCCTCATCATCGGCACCGCCATCCGCATAGCCCTCTTCGCCCGCCGGGAGGAGATCCAGGTCATGCGCCTCGTGGGAGCCACCAACGGATTCATCCGCCGCCCCTTCCTCCTGGAGGGGGCCATCACCGGCGCGCTGGGGGGCACCCTGGCCGCCGCGGCCACCTGGGGCGCCTGGTGGGGTGTCTCCAACGCCGTCTTCCCCCTGAGCTGGATCCCCTGGAGCTGGGTCCTCGCCGGGATCGGGGCCGGGGCCGCCTTCGGACTTCTGGCCAGCGCCGTCTCCATCCGACGCCACCTGCAGGAGATCTGAGATGAGGGCCCTCCGGTACCTCCGCCTCCTCCCGCGGCTTCGCCCGTCGTGGATCCTCCTCGTCCTCCTCATGGGGGGTCTGGTAACGGGGGCAGCGGGGCAGCAGACCCAGGCCGAGGTCCAGCGGGAGATCCGGGCCAGCCAGGAGCGCCTGGAGCAGATCCGGGACGAGCGCTCCCGGCTGCAGGCCGAGATGAACGACCTCCGGCTCCAGGTCCGGAACGTCTCCGGCGAGCTCGCCAACATCGAGCGCCAGCTCTCCGCCTCCCGGTCCGTCCTGGGCGAAATCGACTTCCAGGTGGAGGCCCTGGAGGAACGGACCGAGGGGACCACCGTGGAGCTCCTCCGGAGCCGGGAGCGCCTCCGGGAACAGGAGGCCGTCCTCCAGCGGCGGCTCCGGTCCATCTACATGAGGGGGCCCCTCCAGACCGTGCGGGTCCTCCTGGGGGCGGACTCCTTCGTGGACCTCCTGAACCGCTACCGCTACCTCCAGCTCATGGCCCGCCACGACCGCCAGCTCGTGGCCGACATCCGGGAGCTGGAGGCCTCCCTGCAGGGGCAGAACCAGGAGCTCCGCTCCGGGCTCACCGAGCTGAACCGGCTCCGGGCACAGCAGGTGTCCGAACTGGAGGCGCTCCGTCGCCTGGAGGACGAGCACCAGGGCATGCTGGACCGGTACCGCTCCAGGGAGCGACAGGCCATGACGGACCTGGAGCAGCTGGAGGCCGACGAGGCCCGCCTGGCAGGGGTCATGAATTCCCTGGAAGCCCGCCGCATCGAGCTGGAGCGGCAGCGGGAGGCCGAGGGACGAGCCGACGAGATCCCGGCCCGGGCCCTCACCCCGGCGGACCGGGGCGTCCTGGACTGGCCGGTGGAGGGAGAACTCCTCTACTCCTTCGGCCCCGAGCGCCGTCCCAACGGCACCGTGATCCGCTGGAACGGGGTGGGAATCCGGGCCGCCGCCGGGACGCCGGTCCGTGCCGTTCGGGACGGCCAGGTGGTCCTGGCCGGCCCCTTCGAGGGGTACGGGCCCACCGTCATCGTGAGCCATGGCGACGGCTTCTACACCCTCTACCTCTACCTGGACGACGTGGGCGTGGTGGAGGGCCGACCCGTCCGGTCCGGCCAGGTGGTGGGGACCGTGGGCGGCGCCGGCACCCCCGAGGGGGCCCGCCTGGAGTTCCAGGTCCGGGTGCCCGGCCCCGACGGCGCCCCCCGGGCCGAGGACCCCATGGAGTGGCTCCGTGGCCAGCGCTGAGCCCGCCCCGGGCCGCACCCCGGCCCTCCCGGAGGTCTTCGGCCACGTCGATGCCCGCCAGGCCCTGGCTGCGGCGGCCCGGGACGGCCGCCTCCCCCGGAGCCTCCTCCTGAGGGGTCCCCGAGGCGTGGGCAAGCAGCGTCTGGCCCACTGGACGGCCCAGCTCCTCCTTTGTGCGGATCCGGGTCCCTCGGGGCCGTGCGAGGCCTGCCGGGAGTGCCGCCTGGTCCGCCGGATCGAGCATCCGGGGGTCCACTGGACCATCCCCCTGGAGAAACCCAAGTCCCGGGGATCGGCAGAGCGGAACGAGGAGGCCCTGGAGGACGCCCGGATCCGGTGGATCGAGGAGGCCCGGACCCGGCCCTGGCGGGCCAGCCACCAGGAAGGGATGCGGGCACTGCACCTTGGGACGATCCGGAACCTCCGGAGGCGGATCCTCCGGGGCGGATCCGGCGCCGGACCCCGGGTCTTCATCGTCTCCGACGCAGAGGAGCTCGTGGTCCAGGAGGCGAGCCAGGAGGCGGCCAACGCCCTCCTCAAGGTTCTGGAGGAGCCCCCGGAGGACGTCTGGATCATCCTCACCTCCAGCCAGCCCGGGCGACTCCTGGACACGATCCGCTCCCGGTGCACCGCCCTTCACCTCTCACCCCTCCCCCTGGACGAGACGGCCCGGATCCTCCGGGAGGAGGTGGGGGTGGACGACGACGAGGCCCTCCGGGCGGCCCGTCTCTCCGGGGGTGCCCCGGGGGTGGCGCTGGGCTTCGTGGAGGGCTGGTCCGATGCCGACGGCATGGGGCCCCTCGAGGCCCTGCGCCGGGACTCCTTCCACCTCCTCCGGGCCTCCCTCTCCGACGGGGACGGGGCCCGTTTCCGGAAGGCCGTGGACTACCCGGCCTTCGGCGGGCGGGGCCTCCTGGACCTCCTGGCCTTCCTGGAGCTCTGGCTGAGGGATCTGGCGGCGGTCATGGCGGGGAACCCCGACCGGGTCCGGAACACCGACGCCCTGGAGTGGCTGGAGCGACAGGGGAGGAGCGGGCGCCTCCACCCGGCAGGCCCTTCCCGGAGCCTGGTGGCGCTGGAGGACGCCCGTACACGGGCCCAGGGGAACGTGAACCCCCAGCTCCTCGTCCTGGGGCTCCTACGGCAGCTGAACCGGACGCTGGTCGTCCCCTCGGGCCCTGCCCTGCCCGACGCGGACTGAGGTCCTCCCGACCGGCACCGGGGGACGGCATGCCGTCCCCCTCTTCCCCGGTCCCGATCCGCACGGCCCACCCCGGCCTGCGAACCGGCCTCAGTTCGGGATTACCAGCTCCTCGCCCACCCGGATCACGTCCGAGGTGGTCCGCCCGTTCACCCGGGCCAGCTCGCTGCTGGAGATGCCGAAGCGCCCGGCGATCCCGCCCCAGGTGTCGCCTGACCGGACCCGATGGACGGAGGCGGCGGAGGCCCGACTCACGGCCAGCTCCTGGCCCGGCCGGATCCCGGTGCTGCTTCCCAGCCCGTTCCAGGCCCTGAGGTCGTCCACCGTGACCCCGAAGCGGCGGGCGATGGACCAGAGGCTGTCCCCCCCCCGGACCGTGTACGACCGGGCCACTCCGTTCCCTCCCTCGGCGGCAGGACCCGCCGGCGGCGCAGCCGAGGCATTTGCCCCGGTGGAGGCCGCTGCCGTCTGTGTGGGGGCCGTCCGGGCAGACCGGGTGTCGGCTCCCCCCATGGGCACCACCAGGCGCTGTCCGACCTGGAGCCGCCGGGGGTCGATCCCCCCGTTGGCGTCGGAAAGGTCCGACACGGAGACGCCGTAGCGCTGGGCGATGTGGGACGGTGTATCTCCCGAGGCCACCACGTGCTCCACGAAGGTGACCCGCTCCTCCGGCGGGATCTGGGCAAAGGCCACCTGGAAGGCCTGGGCCTGCCCGGCGGGCACCCGGACCACGGCGGGCCGACCTGCCGGCGTGAAGCCGCGGATGAACTGCGGGTTCAGGCGGAGGATCTCCTCCTCGTCGGTCCCGGCGGCCCGGGCCACGACCTCCAGGCTGGTGGCATCCGGGACCTCCACCTCGTCGAAGGCCAGGATGCTGGCGGCCCCGTGGGGTTCGAATCCCCAGGCCTCGGGGTCCGATGCGATCCGAGCCGCGGCAAAGAACCGGGGCACGAACTCCCGGGTCTCGGCCGGCAGATGGGCCCGCACCAGGACGTAGACCTCGTCGCCGGTGAGGGAATCGTCATCGGGGCCGTGTCGGTCCAGGATGCCCGAGATCCGGCCGGGGCCGGCATTGTACGCCGCCAGGGCCAGAAACCAGGAGTCGAAGATGAGGTAGAGCTCCTGGAGGTAGTTCGCCGCGGCCCGGGTGGCGTGGACCGGGTCCCGGCGTTCATCCACCACGGAGCTGGCCTCGAGCCCCAGATGGGTGGCCGTCCCCTGCATGATCTGCCAGAGCCCCGTGGCCCCTGCCCGGCTCACCACACTGGGGTGGTACCCGCTCTCCACCACCGGTAGGTACCGGAGGGAGGGGGGAAGTCCCCGGTCCTCCAGCTCCCGTTCCACCAGGTCCCGGTATTCGCCCATTCGGTGGATGTACCGCTGGAAGTGGTCCCCGCCCCGGGTCGTCCAGAACTCCGTCCAGTGGTCGATGCGCTCCTGCATCCAGGGGTCGGAGGCCACGCTGGAGTTCAGGAGGGGATCGACTCCTTCGAACTCCAGGGGAGGGTGCTGGATCTGTCGGTAGGCTCCGGGAACGCCTCCCGCCATCCCCGGCAGCGCCGGCATCTCCCGCACAGGGAGGGGCCCCTGTGTGGGGGACGGAGCCGTTTCGACAGGATCGGAACCAACCTTGACGCACCCGGCTGCCAGGAGGCCCAGCAGGCCGATGGCCACGCCGGACCGGAGGCCGAAGCCTCCCGACCTCGACGGCCTCACGGCCCACTCCTCGGGCTCGGGGCCCGGACGGGGGTGGAAGCGCCGGTTCGGCGTGACCGTTCCACTGAGGAGCCAGGTCGGTTCATGGTGGGCACTCCCGGTTCAGAGCCGATAGTTGGGTGCCTCGCGGGTGATCGTCACATCGTGGGGATGGGACTCCCTGAGGCCGCCGGGGGTCACCCGGACGAAGCGGGCACGGGAATGGAGCTCCGGGAGGGTGGCGGCGCCCACGTATCCCATCCCGGACTGGAGTCCCCCGATGAGCTGGAAGATCGTGTCCGCCACGGGGCCCTTGTAGGGGACCCGGGCTTCGATCCCCTCCGGCACCAGCTTCCGGGAATCGGTCTCTCCCTCCTGGAAGTAGCGGTCCGCGGACCCCTCCTCCATGGCGGAGAGGGATCCCATGCCCCGCACCAACTTGAACTTCCTCCCCTCCAGTAGAAAGCTCTCCCCGGGAGACTCCTCCGTCCCGGCGAACATGGAGCCCATCATCACCGAGTTCGCGCCGGCGGCCAGCGCCTTCACCATGTCGCCGGAGTAGCGGATGCCTCCATCGGCGATGATGGGGACCTTCCCGTCGACGCCGTCCACCGCCTCCATGATGGCCGTGAGCTGGGGTACGCCCACACCGGTGACGACCCGGGTCGTGCAGATGGATCCGGGGCCGACCCCCACCTTCACGGCGTCCACGCCCCGCTCCACCAGGGCCCGGCACGCGTCGGCCGTGGCCACGTTCCCCGCAACCAGCTCCAGGTCAGGGAAGGCCTCCCGGACCCGCGCCACGGTGCGGAGGACTCCCTCCGAGTGCCCATGGGCCGTGTCGATGACCACGAGGTCCGCCCCGGCCTTCGCCAGGGCCCGGACCCGATCCATGTCCTTGGCACTGGCGCCCACGGCGGCTCCCACCCGGAGGCGACCCCGGGCGTCCTTGCAGGCATTGGGGTGCTGCCTCCGCTTCACGATGTCCTTCACGGTGATCAGACCCACCAGCTGCCCGGTTCCATCCACCACCGGAAGCTTCTCGATCCGGTGGCGGTGGAGGATCCGCTCCGCCTCCTCGAGGGTGGTCCCCTCGGGGGCGGTGACCAGGGACTCGGAGGTCATGACGTCGGCAATGCGCTGGTCCAGCTCGCGCTCGAACTGCAGGTCCCGATTCGTCACGATCCCGGCGAGCCGGCCGTCCTCTTCCACCACGGGCACACCCGAGATGGAGAACCGCTCCATGAGCCCGTGTGCCTCCCGGAGGGTGGCGTCCGGACCCAGGGTGATGGGGTTCAGGATCATCCCCGACTCGGAGCGCTTCACCCGGTCCACCTCACGGGCCTGACGCTCCACCGGCATGTTCTTGTGGATGATCCCGATCCCGCCCTCCCGGGCCAGGGCAATGGCCATGCCCGACTCGGTAACCGTGTCCATGGCGGCCCCCAGGAGGGGGATGGAGAGCTCGATCCCCCGGGTCACCCGGGTCCGGACATCGGTGTCCCGGGGATGGACCTCCGAGTGTCCCGGGAGGAGGAGGACGTCGTCGAACGTGAGGCCTTCCCCGGCGATGATGGCGCCGCGGCGAGGTGTCTCGGGCATGGTACCTCCGGAAGATCGGAGCTTCGGCGGTGGAGTGGGCATGGCGGGAACCCCGACGGCCACCAAGACGAACGCCCACCGGCAGGACCGTCCTCTCGGACGCCGGCAGGCGGGCGATGTATCAGTGGGCGTGCGGATTCGATTGCAGTTCCATGGATGATGCTACCCGGCGTCCCCGGAGGTGTCAACCGGAGGCTCGGCTCCTGCTCCCCCCGTGGCCGAAGGGCCCTTCACAGGGTCCCGGGGGTCCCGGGGGTCCCGGGGGGGATCCTGCGGCGCCGGCCTGCTCCCCCCAACCCCCGGCAGGGGGCCCTCGCCCCGACCTGCCGGCGGTCGTCCCCCACCATGGTCCCCCGAGGGCCGCCCTTCCCCGGGCTCCGGGCCCACCTGCAGTTCGTCGAGGATCTGGCGACCTGCCGTGGAGACCGAGGAGAGAACCCGATCCGCTGCCGATATGACCTGGAAGGCCTCCCGGAGGTTGGATGGGTTCACGGTCCGCTTCCGGAGCCCGTCCTCCAGGCGCTCGGCCAGACGCTGGAGCCCCGAGGCGTCGGAGACCCCGCCGCGGTTGTAGCGGGACTCCAGGAACTCGATGTAGTCCAGGACCTGGTAGAGCTGCTCCTCGGGGAGGGTTTCCAGGCGACGAAGGATCCTGCGTCGGAGCATGTCATTCATGGAAGCCTCGGCTTCGGAGTGTGCCGCTCCGCCGACCCTTGCGGTGGCTCGGTTCGGCCCCGGGGGAACTCCGGGGGTCGGACGGCGTCTTTTCAGGTACCCCTTCTCGCTGTGAATATACGGAGGAAGAGACTCCCTCCAGACCGCAGACGTTCCCATCAACCACGTGCCGATGGAATTCTACCCGCTCCGCCCCGCACCGCTCCCCGAAGACACGGCCTCCGCCTACGATGCATGGCTCACGGAGATCGAGGACGCCCTCGCCGACCCGGACTGCAACCGGGACGAGCTGTGTCGACAGGTGCTGACGGAGCTCCACTACCCGGAGTACGTGGACCTGGACCCCGGGGACCGGTCGGCCCTCCCGTCGGGCACCCGGATCGGGCTCCTCCAGATGGACCCCCGGAATATCACCCTCGAGCCCGAGTACTACGCCGAGCTCGACCGGGAACGGTACCGGGAAGTCAAGCCACTGATCTGGCTCTGGGAGATGTTCGACAAGAGCGCCCTGGGGGAGAACGTCCACCTGGGTGTGCGCTTCCGCAGGATCCTGGCCCGGCGGATCTTCCGCCGGTGTGGGCGAAACTTCAAGGCCTTCCACTTCGTGAAGCTGTCCTTCGGATACAACCTGGAGGTGGGCGACGACGTGGTGGTCCATCGCCACGTCCTTCTGGACGACCGGGGCGGCATCCGCATTGGGAATGGCGTCTCCGTCTCGGACTTCGCCAACGTGTACTCCCACACCCACGACATCGACGACCCGAAGCTGGTGGACACCCCTGTGACGGTCCTCGGAGACGGAGTCCGGGTGACGTACCACGCCACCGTCCTGGCCGGCGTCCACGTGGCGCCGGACTCCATGGTGGGGGCCATGGCCCTGGCCACGAAGGACACCCGGGAGTCCACGGTCCATGTGGGGATCCCGGCACGGCCCGTGAAGGAGAAGCCGGGGGGAGAGCGCCGTCCCTCCCTCCCGGACCCCCAGGCGGAGACCGAGGCGGACTGTCGGAGGAGGTGGGGCCCGGCTTCAGCCCTCCTGCTCGTAGCGCTCCTTCAGCCGCTCGACCACGGCAGGATCCGCCAGGGTGGTGGTGTCGCCCAGCGCCTTGCCCTCGGCGATGTCTCGGAGGAGCCGCCGCATGATCTTCCCGGAACGGGTCTTGGGGAGGTCGGAGGTAAAGAGGATGTCGGCGGGCCGGGCAATGGCCCCGATCTTCGTGGCCACGTGCTCCTTCAGGGCAACCACCAGCTCCTCGGAGCGGGGTCGGCCCTCCCTGAGGGTCACGAAGGCGGCGATGGCCTGGCCCTTGAGCTCGTCGGTCCGTCCTACCACGGCGGCCTCCGCCACGGCGGGGTGCTCCACCAGGGCGCTCTCCACCTCCATGGTCCCGATTCGATGCCCCGCAACGTTCAGGGTGTCGTCCACCCTGCCCAGGATCCAGAAGTTCCCCTGGGCATCCCGCTTGGCACCGTCTCCGGCGAAGTACGTGCCCTCGTCCCACTTGGACCAGTAGGTCTCCCGGAAGCGCTCATCGTCGCCCCAGATGCCCCTCAGCATGGAGGGCCATGGACGGGTGATGGCAAGGTACCCCGAGTCCACCTCCTCGCCCCCCTCGTTCAGGAGGGTGGCCGAGATCCCCGGGAAGGGCTTCGTGGCCGTGCCGGGACGGGTGGTGGTGACCCCCGGGAGTGGGGTAATGAGGATGGAGCCCGTCTCCGTCTGCCACCAGGTGTCCACGATGGGGCACCGGTTCCCCCCGATGTGCTCCCGGTACCACATCCAGGCCTCCGGATTGATGGGCTCGCCCACCGTTCCCAGGAGGCGAAGGCGGGAGAGGTCGTGTCGCCCGGGCCACTCCTCGCCCCAGCCCATGAAGGCCCGGATGGCCGTGGGTGCGGTGTAGAAGACGGTGACCCCGTACTTCTCGCAGATCTCCCAGAACCGGTTCCGCCGCGGAAAGTCCGGCGCGCCCTCGTACATGACCACCGTGGCCCCGTTGGCCAGGGGCCCGTAGACGATGTAGGTGTGGCCGGTGATCCAGCCCACGTCGGCCGTGCACCAGTAGACGTCCTCGTCCCGAAGGTCGAACACCCAGCGGGTGGTGGCCATGGCCTGGGTGAGGTAGCCCCCGGTGGAGTGTACGATTCCCTTGGGCCGGCCCGTGGTCCCCGAGGTATAGAGGACGAAGAGGGGGTCTTCTGCATTCATGGACTCGGCAGGGCAGTCCGCCGACTGGTCCTCCACCAGGTCGTGGTACCAGACGTCCCGATCCGGGACCATGCGTGTCCCGGTGGTGCGGGAGACGTTCCATCCCCGGGCCACCACCACCACCTTCTCCACCCGGTCCGTCCGCTCCAGCGCCTCGTCGGCGTTTCTCTTCAGGGGCACCACGTTCCCCCTGCGGTATCCGCCGTCGGCGGTGATGAGCACCCGGGCGTCCGCGTCGTCGATGCGGTCCGCCAGTGACTCCGGCGAGAAGCCGCCGAAGACCACGGAGTGGATGGCACCGATCCGGGCACAGGCCAGCATGGAGAAGGCCGCCTCCGGGATCATGGGGAGGTAGATGGCCACCCGGTCGCCCCGTTCAACCCCCAGGGACCGAAGCCCGTTGGCAAGTCTGGACACCTCCCGGTGGAGGTCCCAATAGGTGTAGGTGCGGGTATCGCCCGGCTCCCCCTCCCAGATGAGTGCGGCCTTGTTCCGCTTCGGACCGTCCAGGTGCCGGTCGATGCAGTTGTGGGCGACGTTCAGCTCGCCGTCATGGAACCACCGGGCCCGGGGGGGCTGCCAGTCCAGGACCTCGTGGAAGGGCTTGAACCAGTCCAGCTGCCGGGCCCATTCCGCCCACCAACCCTCCGGATCCGACTTGGCCCGCTCCAGCTGCTCGGGATCCCGGACGTGGGCCTTCGCCCTGAATTCCTCCGGGGGGTCGAAGGTCCGCTCTTCCGTCAGCAGGTCGTCGAAGGTGTTCTCCGGAGGGGTCATGGGACTCTCCTGTGAGGGAGGCGGCAGGGCTCGAAGGGAAGGGGTGCCTCCTGCAGGGAGCGAGGCGGACGACTCCGGGAGGCCACGGGTCGACAGTAGAGCGTCAGCTCCGGTACAGGCAAGGCATCCGGCTTACTCCCGGGAGGGAGGCTCCTACTCCACCACGGGGGGCAGGAGTTCTGCGAACTCGGGGCACTCCAGGAGCTCCTCGAAGGCACGGGTGGCCGCCGAGGCCAGGGCCCGGGTCGGCCGATGTCCGCCGGCCATGGCGGCCGCAGGGAGGGAGAGCTTCACCCGGACCTGCAAGCTGGCATCGGAGGGATGGCCGTGGGCATCGTCCATCTGGAGCCGGACCACCACCGGTGTGCGATACCCTTCGGGCAGGACCTCCCCGGCACCTCGACCCACTCGCCGGAGCACCCGGGCAGCCGACCTCACCTCGCTGAGGGGTGGCCCATCCAGGACCAGGGAGAGGGTCCCCCGGAGACCCCGGGACGTTTCGTCCAGGAACCCCTCGATGCTCACGGACTCCGGGAGGTCATCCCTGTGGAAGAAGAGGTACGCGCTCCGGGTGAACTCCCCGGCCCATCGCCCCTCGAACTCCCGGCTCGTCGTCTTCTGGAGTCCGGAGAGGATCCAGCCCACCCCCTCTATACCGTCCCGAACCGCCTCCAGGAGCGGTTCCAGGGTGAGTATTTCGCTTCCAGCGGGCGTAGATTCGTGCATTCAGTGGGGTTCTGCCAGGGAGGTGGATCGCAGGGAGACCGCGTCGTTGACACATGTTTTCGGGTCGCCTTATCTTTTATAGGGCATCCGCCACCTTTTCCCCCCGTGGCCGCAGGGAGTTCCATGGCACAGCCGAACGAAGCCCACGACGAAATTCTCCGTCAGGCGCTTGAGGCCAACGGCCAGCGCTTCACGGAGCAGAGGGCTGCGGTCTACCGGTACCTTGCCGCCACCGATTCCCATCCCACGGCGGACGAGGTTTTCCTGGAAGTGCGCAGCGACGTCCCCGTCATCTCCCTGGCCACCGTCTACAAGAGCCTGGAGACCCTGGTGGGCTGCGGGCTGGCCACGAAGCTGACGTACGGCGACGGTTCGGCCCGATACGACGGGCGCACCGACCCCCACCATCACGCCCGCTGCCTGGGCTGCTCCCGCATCGTGGACGTCTCGGGCCATCTCGCCAACGAGAACCTGAAGGACATCCAGGAAGAGACCCGGGGCTTCCGGGTCACCGGGTACCGTCTGGAATTCACCGGGTATTGCCAGGCCTGCGCACGAGAGCTGGAGGGAGCCCGGACGAGCCACGAGGCGGACGACCACCAGGCCACGCTCTGACGACGGCCCTGTCCTGGCTGGCTCCCTCCGGCCCATCCCCCCTGCCTGACGCGGCCCCATGACTCGAAGCT
Source organism: Gemmatimonadales bacterium (assembly GCA_007692505.1). Lineage (GTDB taxonomy): Bacteria > Gemmatimonadota > Gemmatimonadetes > Longimicrobiales > Gaopeijiaceae > REBX01. Next base: position 18,970 of record REBX01000124.1, read on the forward strand.
CCGGTGGGGACTGCCCCCATGGTTTCCGCGGCGGATGGCTGACTGGCGACGACGCCCACCGCGCCGCGGGCCGTATTTCGGGCCCCTTCCGCCTCCCTGCCGACGCCAAACTGAGCTGGGCCGAGCCCCGGGACCTGGACGATCTGGTGTGCCTTCTGGAGTGGAGCCGAAGGGAGGGTCGCCCCCTGATTGCCCGGGGGGGCGGAACGGGCATGCCCGGAGGCAACCTGGGACCCGGTGTCGTGGTGTCCCTCCAGGAGGGATTCGGAGAGGTGCGCCCGGCCCGCGCGTCGTCCGACGGCGGCGGGACCATGCGGGTGGGGTCCGGCGTGATCGCCGGTCGGGTGGAGGAGGTGGCCGCCAGCCGGGGTCTCACCCTTCCCTGCCTCCCCTCCTCCGCACCCTGGGCCACCATCGGCGGAATGGTGGCAAACAACGCCGCCGGTGCCCGGAGCTTCGGACACGGAGCCATCCACTGCTGGGTGGAGGCCCTGGAGGGCGTGGACGCAAACGGAACCCCCTTCCGCTGCTCCCGGGAGGCCCGGGGCGCTCTCCGGGGTGAGGGGGGCAGTACGGGCTGCGGGGCCGACCACGGCCTGGAGGGGAGGATGGAGAGCTGGGAGCCCGGACTCCTCCCCGGGGATCCCGACGCACCACCGTGGCCCTCCCTCCGGAAGAACTCCTCGGGATACGCCCTTGACCGGGTGGCCGGGGGTGGAGGCCTCCTGGACCTCCTGGTGGGCAGCGAGGGCACCCTGGCCCTCCTCACCGGGGTGACCCTACGCCTGGCTCCCGCGCCGGGGGCCCGGGGCGTCCACCTCCTCCCGGCGGCCACCTCGGCCCATGCCACGGAGCTCGCCCTGGCGGCCGCCGACCTGGGCGCGTCCGCCTGCGAATTCCTGGGCCGGAGCTTCATGGAGATCGCCGGGCTGGAGGAAGACCCCGTGGTGGGGACGCTCGCCCGGGAGGCCCGAGCCCTCTTCCTCCTGGAGTTCGAGGGCACACCGGAGGAGGTGGACCAGGCCCTGGACAGGGCCCGCGAGCTGGGGGCAGGGCTCGACGGCCCCGGGATCGGGAGCCGGGAGCCGGAGCTGGCCACGGCGCTCTGGGAACTCCGCCGGGGTGCGAGCCCCATGATCGCCCGGGAGGCCCGGAGGGGACGGGTATCCACCCAGTTCATCGAGGACTGCGTGGTCCCGCCGGAGCAGCTGGGCAGCTACCTGGAGGGCCTGGAGCAGATCCTGGCCGAAGCCGACATCGACGCCGTGGTCTTCGGCCACGCCGGCGACGGGAATGTCCACGTGAACCCCCTGGTGCCTGTGGACGAGGCGGACTGGGAGCCCCGGGTCCGCCGGGTCCTGGACCAGGTAGTCTCCCTGGTGACCGAGCTCGGAGGCACGCTGGCCGGAGAGCATGGGGACGGGCGCCTGAGGGCCCCCTTCCTGCAGCGGATCTGGGGTCCGCGGTGGGCCCGGGAGTTCCGTGAACTGAAGGAGCATTTCGACCCGGAGGGTCGTCTCAACCCCGGTGTGATCCTACCCCTGGAGGGCCAGGACCCACTGGCCAACCTTGCGCCCCGCCCCCGGTCCTGGCCAGTGTGAGCGATACGTACGCACAGGATCTTCCCTTCGCCGCCAGGAACCCAATGGCCCGAACCATCGGTCGCCTCCTGACCTGCAGCCTCCTGGCAGTCGTGGTGGCCATCCTCTGGCCCCACCATTCCTTCGGCCCCGAACCAGAGGGCCTGGAGGCAGGGGCACACGGCCCCTCTGCCTCCCACGCCGAAGCGGCGGCCATCGGTGGAGGCGCAGACGGCGGGGCCCCTGGATCAGAAGGCTCGGCGCACGGAGAACCGAGCCTCGAGGAGCCCGGGGCCGAGGCCATCTCACTGGCGGCCGCCGCCGGGTCCGGGAATGCGGCGTCGGCCGCCAGCGTCCGCCAGCTCGTGGAAGACCTGACGGGTCTGACGAACCGCCCCGGGGACTGGGGCGTCCTGGCCGTCTCCCTGGACGGCGGCGACACCCTGGTGAACCTGGGCGGCGAGCTGCCCATGGCGCCGGCCTCCAACATGAAGATCTTCACCTCGGCGGCGGCTCTCCACCACCTGGGTCCGGACTTCCGCTTCCCCACCTGGCTCCTCGCCGACGGGTCGGTGCGGGATGGCGTCCTGGAGGGAGACCTGGTCCTCTACGGCACCGGAGACCCCACTCTGGGACTCCGGAACCCGGACCGCCCCACCGGCGCCCTGGCCGACTTCGTGGAGGCCCTCCGCAGCCAGGGGATCCACACGGTTCGGGGCGACGTCCTGGGAGACGGGACCTACTTCCGGGGCGACCCCCGACGGCCCTCCTGGAATCCCGACGACCTGAACGACTGGTTTGCCGCACCGGTCTCGGCCCTCTCCTTCAACGAGAACATGGTGTCCATCCAGGTCCGGTCCCGGGCCGGCTCCGGGGGCGTGCCCCAGGTGGTCACCCACCCCCGCACCGAGGGCCTCCCCGTGGTGAATCGCGCCCGGATCGTGCAGGGAGCCACGGGCACGCCCCTGGCCATCGTCCGGGAGGATCCCGACGACCCCATCGAGATCCGGGGAGACCTCCGCGCCGGTGCAGGCGACGTCTGGCGGGCCATGTCCGTATCGGACCCCCAGCTCTACGCCGCCTCGGTCCTGGTGGCCACCCTGGAGGCCGCCGGGATCCGGGTCACGGGCTCGGCCAGCAGCCTCGACGCCCGCGAGCTGGAGCTGGAGGACTGGATGGACGGAGCTGCAGGGAGCCGGGTCTCGGGCACCCACCTGCAGGGCACGTCTTCGAAGGACCCCCGTGAGGGTGGGTCGCTCCGCACCCTGTGGGTGCACCACTCGGCCCCGCTGCCCGAGCTGCTCCACACGGTGAACCACAGGAGCCACAACCTCTTCTCGGAAGTCCTCCTCAAGGCATTGGGGCGACAGGTGGTGGGGGACCCCTCGTTCCAGGGGGGGCAGGAAGCCCTCACCCGCTACCTGGTGGACGTGGCCGGGGTCCATCCGGACGAGATCCACGTGGAGGACGGGTCCGGCCTGTCGCGGCTGAATCGGGCATCCCCCAGGGCGCTGGTGCGGGTCCTGGAGCACATGGCCGGCGATGCGGAGGGGCCCCTCTTCCGGGCCTCCATCCCCCAGGCCGGGACCAGGCAGGGGCTCTCCCGGATGCACCGGACGCCGGCGGCGGGGAACCTGAGGGCCAAGACGGGGACGATCCACCGGGTCTCGGCGCTCTCCGGGGTGGTGACCACGGCAGGGGGCGAGGAGGTGCTCTTCAGCATCATCGCCAACGACGTGCCGTCGCCATGGGCCGCCAAGCGGGTGGAGGACGAGGTGGGGGCGAGGCTGGCCTCCTTCTCCCGGCCGGGATTCACTCCGCCCTCGACCCTCCCGGGACGTGCAGCGACCGGCGACCGGGCGGTCAACCGGGAACGCTGAAGGCGATCCGGTCCAGGACCTCCACCACCTGCCGGAGCTCCCCCGACGTGTTGTAGAGGTGGGGTGCGAAGCGGATCCGACCCGAGCGGACCGACACGGACACCCCGGCCTCCGACAGGCCCCGGGCCCAGGCTTCGGGCTCGGACACCTCCACCACGTACATGCCCCCCCGATCCCGGGGGTCCTCCGGGGAGACGGGCCGGACGCCGGGGGTTTCCGACGCCCACTCCACCAGGGGGTCCACCAGCTCCAGGACGTGCTCCCGGATCCGCTGGACCCCTACCTCCAGGATGAGCTCCAGGGAGCGGGCCATGGCGGCCATGGACTGGATGGGGAGGGTGGCGGGTTCGTACCGGCGGGCATCGGGGAGGAGGGCCGAGTCGTAGTCCAGGAGCTCCTCGAAGTCCAGCGACGACTCGAAGCCCCACCAGCTCGTCACCGGAGGGGGGACCCGGGAGTGGTGGCGTGGGTGGAGCCAGGCGAAGCCGGTGCCCCAGGGCGAGAGGAGCCACTTCTGGGCTCCCGAGGCCACCAGGTCGATGCCCAGGGAGGCCGGGTCCTCCAGGGGTCGGATCCCCAGCCCCTGGATGGCGTCCACTGCGAAGAAGGCGCCTGCGGCCCGGCACCGCGCCCCCCACATCTCCAGGGGCAGGGCGACCCCGGTGCCGAACTGCACCATGGAAAGGGCCAGGGCCCGGAGGTCGGAGATGGCCTCCATGCGGGCGGCCAGGCGCTCCGGATCGGGCCGGCCCATGGGGTCGGCGGGAACGACCTCCACCCTGAAGCCCCGGCGTTCCAGGGCTCGCCAGGGGAGGACATTGGCCGGGAACTCCCCGTCGGACACCAGGATCGTGCCCGAGGGGCCCTCCGCCACTGCGGCCACCCCCAGGTGGATGCCCAGGGTGGTGTTGGGCATGAGGGCAACCTCGCCGGGGGGAACCCCCAGGAGGCGGCCTGCCGCGCTCCGGGCGTCGGAAAGGGCCCGACCGAATTCATCGGGGTCCGGCCCCCGGCCGGAGGCGCGTGCCTCGTTCCAGTGGTCCAGGGCGGCCCGTGAACGGGCCGGGAGGAGGCCGAAGGAGGCGGCGTTCAGGTAGATGGCGTCCCCGGCCCCGGGGAACTCCCGGCGCCGAACCTCCTCCATCCGGCCCGAGCCGGGAGTCATCCGGCGTCGCGCCCGTCCTGGAGTCGGTCCCGGAAGACGTCCTCGGGAAAGAGGGTGGTGCCCCCCGCCTCGGGATCCGGAGCGGTCCTGCGGCCTGTGCCACTCCGGAGTCGGCGGCGAAGCTCCACGTCGGACATGGTCTCCAGAGTCCGGCGGGCCGTCTTCTCGGAATTCCAGCGGATGTCGGCGACCCAGAGTTCTTCGGTCTCCCGGGGGGAGCGGAAGACCAGGGAGTAGCGGCCCTGGTAGTCGAGGCCGTCGCGGCGGACCACGTCGGCGGTCCAGGGATTTCCTTCGGCGTCGCGGAATTCGCGCACGTTTCGGGGCTCCGTCGGGGGGGGGGGGGGGGGGGGGGTAGGACCCCCAAAGGGAGCGGGGGGGGCC
>REBX01000183.1 GCA_007692505.1 Gemmatimonadales bacterium
CCCTCCCCTGGGTGGATGTGGCTCCCGCCGAACGGGTGGAGCTCCTCCTGGACTTCCGCGAGGCCAGCCAGGGCGACCGCACCATGCTGCACTCCCTGGCCTTCGATGTGCCCGGGGGCATGATGGGCGGAATGGGCGGCGGGGGCATGGGAGGCGGGATGATGGCCGTGGCCCTCCAGCAGGGACGACCGCTGGACCTCCTGGAGTTCCGGGTGTCCGGGCAGACGTCAGCCCCCGGCTCCCTCCCGGAATCGCTCCCACCCATGCCCGAGCGACCCGATCCGGCCGCGTCGGTGCGGAGCCGTCACTTCACCTTCACGTCGCGCATGATGCTGCACCGAATCAATGGCCGTGAATTCGAGATGGACCGCGTCGACGAGGAGGTGCCCTTCGGCGACACCGAAATCTGGACCTTCGAGAACGATGGGAACGTGCCCCACCCGGTCCACCTCCACGCCACCCACTTTCGGGTGCTGGACCGGACCGGCGGACGGGGACAGGTGTTCCCGTGGGAGGCCGGCCTCAAGGACACCGTGCTCCTCCATCCAGGCGAGGTCGTTCGCGTCGTGGTCCGCTTCACGGCCCAGCGGGGCCTCTTCCTGCTCCACTGCCACAACCTGGAGCACGAAGACCACGGAATGATGCAGAACATCCTGGTCGTCTGAGGCAGGTTGCACAGCGACAGGTGCCGTGGTGGAGGGGCCCCTGCCGCCCTCGCCTCACACGGCAGACGGCGCCTGCGGCCGGCCGAGCTCCAGGAGCTCTCCACGGCCCACGGGCTCTTCGGCCTGCATGGGGACCACGGCAAGGCGCGGGGCCAAATCCTCTCGCACCCGGGCAATCTGTTCGAGCTCCGACTCCGCCCTTTTTCGAAGAAGCGGATGCCGGGTGCCGGTGGCCGCGAGGCTTGCGTTGATGATCCAGCCCCAGGGCTCGATACCCGCACGTTTGAGGTCATCCTGCAGGTGCGCCGCCTCCAGCACCGGGGTCGTCTCGGGGAGGGTGACGATGAAGATCTTGGTCTGCTCCGGGTCCTGGAGCCGCATCATGGGCGTGGTGACCCGCCCCTCCTGCCGGGGTGCCGAGTGCCTCAGGATCTCGCGGTGGTACGACCCGGTGGCATCCAGGAGGAGGAGGGTGTGCCCCGTGGGTGCCGTGTCCATGACCACGAAGCGCCGCCTGCTCTCCCGAATCACCTTGGAGAAGGCCTGGAACACCGCAATCTCCTCCGTGCACGGGGAGCGCAGGTCCTCCTCCAGCATGGCCCGTCCCTGTTCGTCCAGGTCCTTCCCCCGGGTCCGGAGCACCCGGGCCCGGTAGCGCTCGGTCTCCTCGGCGGGGTCGATCCGGCTCACGGTGAGGCCCGGAACTTCCCCGCCCAGCGTCTCCGAGAGATGGGCCGCCGGGTCCGTGGTGGTGAGGAGCACGTCGTGTCCGCGCTCGGCCAGCTGGACGGCGAAGGCGGCCGCCATGGTCGTCTTTCCGACCCCACCCTTGCCCATGAACATGAGAAGGCCCTTGCCCGGTGCCTCCACCTCCTCCACCAGGGTCTCCAGGCCGGGCAGTACGCTCCCGTCGCCCGGGGTTCCCGGGTCAGGGGCGGGCGTGCCCTCCAGGTCCGAAGCGCCTTCGGTGTCCGGGGCCCCCTCCGCCAGCCGCCGGAGCGCATCCACGCCCATGAGGTTCTCCGACCGCAACGGAAACGTCACCCGGGGAAGGGAGGCGATGTCCTCATCCATGTGCGCCAGCGCAGCCCGGTCCCGCTGGGCCAGCGCGCGGGCCAGGGGGTCCCCGTCTCCCTCCGGGTCCTCGGGCATGAGTCCGTTGATGGCCAGCTCCTGGTTCCGAATGCCGATGGCCGCCAGCTCGCGAGACGCCCTGGCGGCCTCGTCCAGGGCCGATCGGCGCGGCCGAGCCACCAGGACGAGGCGGGTGATGTCGCCATCGGACAGCCTCTCCACCGCGGCGGCGTAGCGCTCGCGCTGCTTCTCGAGGCCGGAAAGCGGTCCCAGGCACGAGGCATCGCCCTTGCCCTCCTCCAGGAAGCCCGACCAGGCGCCGGGGAGCTGGAGCAGACGGATCGTGTGCCCGGTGGGAGCAGTGTCGAAGAGGACGTGGTCGTAGGCCTCGATCCGCTCCTGGTCCGTGAGGAGCCCCGTGAATTCGTCGAAGGCCGCGATCTCGGTGGTGCAGGCGCCCGAGAGCTGCTCCTCGATGCTCCGGAGGGCCTTGTCCGGAAGAGTGTCCCGCATGGGGCCCACGATGCGCTCCCGGTAGTCGGAAGCGGCCTCCTCGGGGTTGATCTCGATGGCATCGAGCCCGGGGACCCCCGGGATGGCCGTCATGCGGCTTCCGATCTCGGCGCTGAACACCTGCCCCACGTTGGAGGCCGGATCGGTGCTGACCAGGAGGACCTTCCGGCCCTGGTCCGCCAGGTGGACGGCCGCGGCGCAGGCCAGGGAGGTCTTTCCGACCCCGCCCTTGCCCGTGAAGAAGACGAAGCTGGGAAGATCCTCGAACATGATGTGGTTCCCCTCTGTGCGGCGTGGAGGATTACGGGGTGGATCGATGCTTACGGGGTGGACAGCGTCTCCACGCCTGCCCGGGCCGCGAGCTCGTCACGACTGGGGTACCGCCCGCTTGCCAGGAGCTCATCGCCCACCAGGATGGCGGGAAGCTCGTCGCCTCCGGAGCGCTGGAGGATCTCCCGCACCACCGGATGGTTCATGAAGCGGCCGGGCTCCTGCGACAGGTTGACGCGCTGGATCTCGACGCCCTTCGACTTGAGCCAGTCGAGGTCGCTGGCGAACTCGACCAGCTTCGGGTCGACCTCGGGGCCGCAGACGCCCGTGGAGCAGCACATGGGCGGGTCGAACACGGTGATGGTGGGCATGGTTGTTCCTCGCATCCAGGGGGGCAGGAGATCGGGGAGCCGGAGGGCAGGGCCTCCCCGCAGCCTATGTATCGTCGATTACCGATGAATGGTCAATGATCTCGCTGTCCCGGTGGTCCCCGTACTTCTTCAAGGGCCTTCTAGACGTACCCGTTCAGCATGACGTGACGATAAAGCGGCTTGAGGCCGTGGACCTTGAACTCCCACCAGAGCCGGGTTTCCCGGGTGGGCTGGTAGAGCCATTCGTTCACCAGCTCTCCCTCGTAATCGAACTCGAACATCATGCAGCGTCCGTAGCGAGTGAGCAGGGGGCAACCCGAGGCTCCGTCATAGCGGGCCGAGGGTTCCCGTTCGGAGAGGACATCCACGAGGTTCTGGACCACCACGGGCGCCTGCTTGCGGATGGTGGCCGCAGTCTTGGCTGCTCCTGTGGCGGCACAGTCGCCCACTCCGAAGATGTTCGGGTAGCGTGCGTGCTGCAGGGTCTCCCGATCCACGTCCAGCTGGCCACCGATCCCCTCCCGCGTGAGAGGGCCCTCCCGAAGGGGCGCGGGGGTCCGGGCATTGGGCACGGCGTGGAGGAGGTCGTAATGCTGCCGGACCTCACGCGTCTCACCGTTTCCACGCTCCTCCTCGAAGATGGCCAGTCGGTCGGAGGAAGACACGGCGCGGAGCACCGATTCGTAGTGGTTCCGAACACCCCGGGCTTCCACAAGGGGCGTGACCGCCTCGTCGACCCGGGGAACCGACGGGAAGAGCGATGGGCGGGAGGTGTGGACATGCACCTCGATGCCGTCCCGGCGCCCCTCCCTGCGCCAGAGGTCCTCCGACAGGAAGGCCATCTTGAGCGGAGCCCCCCCGCACTTCACGTATCCCGGCGGATAGGTGAACACCGCGGACCCCTTCTGGAAGCCCGAAGCGAGCCGCCAGTACTTCTCCGCCAGGGACAGGTCGTAGATGTGGGCCGCGTGCGGCGTGTCCAACGCTTCCCCGAGCCCCTCCACCGCATCCACATGGTTCACCACCCCGAGGGCAACCACCAGGACGTCGTAGGACACCACGTCGCCCCCTTCCAGGCGGACTCGGTTCCGGTCGGGCTCGAAGGCGAGTACCGAGTCCCGAATCCAACGCATTCCGGGGCGCATGAGCTCGCCCTGGTCCCAGAGGACCTCTTCGGGCGAGTAGATCCCGGCCCCGACCAGAGTGTAGCCGGGCTGGTAGTGATGCTCCCCCCTGGGCTCGATCACGGTCACCCGGGCATCGGGCACGGCCCGAAGAAGGCGAGCCGCCACCGTGAGGCCGCCCACACTCCCTCCGGCCACGACGACCTACCGGCGGCCCACGGCAGCCTGGTCCGAGGAGGAAACCCGGAGGCTCCGGCGATACCCCCAGAATCCGCCACCGCCTGCCAGTGCCGCTCCACCCAGGCCGGCGCCCATGAGCCGGATGGCCCTTCGTCGCGAAATACCCCCGGAATCCCGGGAGTCCTGCATGTCCGTACCGCGATCCTCGGGAGTCATGGGACTCGGGGGCCGGAAGCTGCACTCTTCTCCACATCCATCATCCACCCCCGGATGGGATGGTCCGAGTCCTGGCAACCCTCACACCCGCGGATGGCCTCCATGAGGGCCTCCGCAGGTTCGGCAGGAAGAAATGCCATGAGCATTCCGGAAGGGTAGGGGGCCACGTCTCCGTACCACCCCGCCGCCCCCCGGCCATGCCCCCGGACTGCAGCTTCGCTGAATACCTCCACGCCCTCCCGGGCCAGGAGCTTGTGAACTGCCTCCGTGTCCTCCTCGAGGTACATCATGACAACGAGCTTCATTGGACTGCCTCCTCCGTCCACCCTCGCTTGATGAGGAAGTAGAGCCCCGGAACCACCACGAGGGTGAGGATGGTGGAGGCAAACGCACCGGCCATCAGGGAAACGGCCAACCCCTGGAAAATGGGGTCGAAGAGGATGACGATGGCCCCGATAATGACTGTGACTGCGGTCACCAGGATGGGGCGTGTTCGCACGGCCCCTGCCTGGAGGATGGCCTGCTTCAGGGGGACCCCGGCCCGCAAGCGTGCCTCCAGGTAGTCGATGAGGAGGATCCCGTTGCGCACCATGATCCCAGCCAGCGCGATCATCCCGATCATGGAGGTTGCGGTGAAGAACGCTCCGGCGAAGTAGTGGCCAGGGGCGATGCCGATGAGGGTGAGAGGGATGGCTGCCATCATCACGAGAGGCGTCACGAAGGACCCGAACCACGCCACGATGAGGACATAGATCAGGAGGATGGCACCAGCAAAAGCAATTCCAAGGTCCCGAAAAACCTCGTACGTGACCTGCCACTCTCCATCCCACTTCATGACGGGGCGCTCGGTGACCACGGGCTCGCGGGTGAAGAGCCGGCCCAGCGGCGCCCCTCCGGCCACCTGGATCTCGTCCAGGGTCTCGGCCATGTCCAGCATGGCATACACCGGGCTCTCAAGCTCTCCGGCCACCTCACCCATGACGTAAATCACCCGCTTCCCATTCTTCCGGGATATGGATTGATGCCGCACGGTCTCCTCGGTGTTCACCAGCTCCGCCAGTGGAACCATGCCTCCACTCAGGGACTGCAGGTGCACCTGGCCCAGCCGATCCACCGAAGACCGGTCGGCTTCGGACAGCCCCACCCGCAGGGGAACGGTGCTGCGATGGTGCGGTGTGGACAGGCGCGAGACCTCCCGGCCCCGGAGTGCCATCTCCACGGCGCCCACCACTTCCACCCTGGAAACGCCGGAGAGGGCGGACTGTTCCGCATCCACGGTCATGCGCATTTCGGTCTGGGGTGCGCTGCGGGACCGGTCAAGGACAGGAATGTCAAACGGCCTTGCGTGGGTGGCGAGGCAACGTAGGGCGGGGAAGATGGGGGTTCAGGCAGGCGGAGATGGGGGAGGAAGGGGGGATATGGGTGAGACCGGCTCGTGCCCCTGCGCCTCCGGCGTCCCATTCCTGCGGATGGGGCCACCAGCGTGGAGCCCGCGGCGCCGGACGCTCGAAGGCCCTCCACTCTCCACCGAGCCCACAAACTTGACGATCGTAATGTTTTAAACTACCGTCGCTGAATGACGACACTCACTCCCCGCCCGGGACTCCGGGAACGGAAGGCCGCGGAGCTCAAGATCCGACTGGTG
>REBX01000286.1 GCA_007692505.1 Gemmatimonadales bacterium
TGCCCCTCGTAGCTGTACCGACTCACGACCGTGCAGAGGACCGGATGCATGCGATACTGCTCCGTGAGCATAACGCGAGAGGGTGCATCTCCCGCTTCCCCCCCGATGTCCATGGGGGAACGCCCCAGCCAGATCTGCGCACGCTGGGATCGGCTTCGAACCACAGGCCCAAGCTGGTGGGAGTCCCCTGCAGCCAGGATTTGCTTTCGGACGGAGAAGGCCGCAGCGGTGGCCCATGGGAGGGGCACCATCGAAGCCTCGTCGAGCACCGCGACGTCGAAGTCGCGACCCAGCCAACCGAGGCCGGCCCTGTGGACCGTGGTCGCGATCACCTGTGCATCCCGGACCAATGTGCGGGGGAGATGGTCCAGCCGGCCCTCGAGGGAGCGGGCCTCGTCCAAGAGCGCGGCCTTCCGTTCGGACCCGTCTCCAGCCCCCGCTCCGACCTCGACTTGAATAGCGTCTGCCTCGGCGAGCAGTTCTCGGATTCGGTACTGGATTGGTGCCCCAAGTCGGGACACGACTTCGCCGAGGGCAACCTGCCCCCCGATGCGCTTCTTGATCTGGGGATCATCCATGGCTCCAAGACGGAGAACTCGGCCCGCCTCAACCAGTTCCGAGAGGTCGCCATCCCGGAGCACGGTCTCCAGGAGCCGATCCACCGCTCGGTTCGTCGGAGCAACCAGGAGGACGCTCTGGCCCCTGCGGACCCACGCCCTGGCGACGGCCGCTGCGGTGCTGGTCTTTCCGGTTCCGGGCGGACCCCAGAGCCAGCATAGGTCCTGCGTGAGAGCCACCTGAACAGCCAAGCGCTGGCGGAGGTTCAGTTCGCGGGTGTCTTCGGGTCGCGGAGGGACCCTGGGAGTGATCTCGCACGACGGTCCGCCGGATGCGAACCGGTGGGACAGGGACCGGGCTTCGATATTCCTTGCACGCGCCCGCAACTGATCCAGAAGCCGGGAGATCAGGATATCGTCGCGGACGAACAGCGACGCCTCGGCGCTCGGATCACCCAGATCGTTCGTGACCGTAAGCTCGATCCACCCCTTCCCGGAGCGTGCGACGCAGGCCGGAACCGTTTCACCAGCCATACGGAGGATTCCCTGGCTTCCGGGGCCAGGTGGGCGGCCACCGCCCAACTCGAAGCGGTAGAGCCCGAGCCCCTCCCCGGCTTCCCGGGCCCTACACCCGCCATAGAGTTGCCACGTCCGGCCGACGTCTCGACTTCGAATGTGCTCAGCTTCGTCTCGGACAGCCTGCACCATCCCACCAAGCATCTGGCCCCAGTCGTCCATTCACGGCTCCTGGTCTGTGCGCGACCTTCCGCGCGTTCAGGGTCCAGGATACCGGGGGAGGGGTCACCTTTCGGAAATCTCATTGCGAGGTGCCGACCAAGGTCCCGTGGTCACGCTCGCTCCCGGGGACACCTGTTTCCAAACCAGGTTGGATTTCCTCTGGACGACCCCTCTCCCGGTATTTCTGAAAGGGAGTGCCAAGACGGCATATCCTCAGACCGGGAGTCAGCACCATGGTGGATCCGAGACTGCAGGACCTCGAGTTCGAGCGCCTCATGCAGGCAGCCGAGGCCATCGAAGTGGAGGTGGCGAACCGTATGGCCGAGTGGCTTCGGGACGCTTGGCGGGCGCCGAAGAACATTGGAGGACTGAGCTGGGAGGACCGTCCGATCTGGTGGTGGCGCGTTCAGCTTATCATGTGGGCTGGATCGCGGGCGGCCAGAAAGCAGCACCGGCCCGACGACCTGAGAGCGTTCAGGCTTCTCATCAAGCACATGGACGATTGCGAGTTGGTGGAACTCCTGGCTCGGCTGCTTGAGTCGCGGAAGCAGGCCCAGCGGTCGGCCTGTCCGGCGTCCGAGGGGAAAATGGGGAACTCGTCGTTTACGATCCCGGGCGACAAATTCTGAACCCAGAGCGTGACCGGAGGGTGATCGGGCCACTCGGCCGCTTTCATGTGATTGCGTCAGAAAACCCACGTGGAGGCGGCGGGAGTCGAACAGGATTCCGGCCGTCGACCACTGGGAGCGTAAACCTCCGATACGTATGGCCTTGCACGCTTCCAGTAAACGAAGTGTGACCTTTGGCGTGACCCCCTGCGAGATTTACCGACCCAGGTGGCTACCGACGTCCTACTTGACCACGCTTCGCGCGGTGCCCGCCTTCGGGCGATCCGCTCCACGAAGTCTCCTACGTTCAGCCCAAGGACTGGGAGCGCGTGACCCCGAGAGTACAGCTCGACGGATGGGCATCCAGCCCGATATCCCTGTCCATGGGCGCTCTCCTGTTGGGGTGCGTACTTCTTGCCTCCCACGCATTCCGGAATACCCCGGCACCAGCCCACGTCAACCTGGCCGGACCACCCTCGGGTGGTGCGAGCCTGCGCCGAAATGCCAGCCCAGGGGATAGGAGCCTCCCAGGCACAGGATGGGGTCCGGATGGAAAGGCTCGCCAGAGTCCTTCGGGGGCTGGCGGACCCCGACGAGAACCGACCCGGGAAGGAGGCGGCCCCGCGCAGCCCTGGCCCACGAAGCGGGCGCCCTCCCTTCACCGGGGGGCCGCCCTTTTCACGTGAAGCGCCGAGATGGGGCATGCGGTCCGGGAGGTTGCGGAAGGGGATAGGACGCTTAACCTTCGGGTTCTCACGCATGTCCTCTGGATTAGAGAAGCGAAACGGCGTCGGCAGCCGCCCGCCGCCGCCCTCTGCCCCAGCCGCCCATCATGGAGACATCCCGGTCCATGCGCTACCCTCCTCGCTCACCCCGTCCGCTCCCCCCCCTCGCCCTTCTGGCCTGGCTCCTCTTGAGTGGCGCTCTCCTCCTGCCGGCGCCGCCCCTGGCGGGTGCGCTCCCGGATCCCGGAGACCCCTGCCTGGCGCCCGGAACGGATCTGGAACCCTTGAGTCTCGCTGACCTCTGGGCGCTGGCACGGGAGCGGGATGCTGGGTTCCAGGCCGCCGCCGAACGCCTCGAGGCCTCCGAGGCCGTGGCGAGGGCCGCGAGCCGCAGCCGGTTCCCGGTCCTGGAAGTGGACGGGCTCTGGAACTACGGTCGGCGCACGAGCCCGGGGGAAGAGCGGGTCCTCGGGGTAGGCCCCCGCTCCGATCTCCGGCTTCTGTCCACCTGGTCCCTCCTCGATGGGGGGCGGAACGCCCGTGCCCGGGGTGCCGGGGCTTCCCGGGCTGCGACCCAGGCCGGGGCCGGGGCCTTCGCCCTGGCCTGGGAGGCTGAGGTCGCCCGAAGCTGGAGCGCCGCCCGGCGGGCCGAGGCCGAGGCTCAGGCGCTGGAGGAGCACCACCAAGCCCTCGAGGCCCTCCTCCCCGTGGTGGAGCGCCGAGTGGCGGCAGGCGTGGAGGCAAGCTGGGAGCTTCGCCTCTTGGAGGAGACCCGGGCACGGGGAGCGGCCCGCCGGGCACAGGCCCTTGAGGCCCGGGATGCAGCCAGGGCAGAGCTCTCAGCCCTGGCGGGACGGTGCGTGACCGCCACCACCCCACCGCCGGGGGCCGGCGCCTTCCCGGCTCCGGGACCGACCCCGCCGGGAGGAGCGGAAGCCATGTCCTCACCGGCCGGGAACGCCCCCGATCCCCTTTCCGAGCACCCCGCGCTCCTCCAGATGGAGCGACTCGCCGAAGCTCGGTCCGCCCAAGCCTGGGCCCAGGCCAACCAGGGGCGCTGGAACCTCTCGCTGGTGGGAGGCGCCGGCCCCACCCGATCCCGGGCCTTCGACCCGGATCCCGTCGAGTACGAGTACCTGGCGGGGGTCGCGGGCCAGTTCCGCCTTGACCTGGCAGGGGTCGCCCGCCAGGAGCGACAGGCCGGAGAGGCCGAGGCCCGTGCGCTCCGCGCCGAAGCCGACCGACTCCGCGAGGCCCACCTCCGGGAAGCGGCCACCCTCGATGCCGAACTGGCCCGAATGGGGGAACGCGGATCCGCCCTGGAGCGCGAAACCGTGGGGACCGAAGCCACCCTCGAGGCCGCCCGGATGCGCTGGGCCGCCGGGGTGGACGGATGGCAGCAGGTCATACAGGCCCTCGAACGCCGGCTCGCCGCCACCCTTGCCCACACCTCCTGGGAGGAAGCCTTCCGCCTAGCCCTCATTCGCCGAGCCGAACTCGACGACCGCCTCCCCGCCCTCGCCACCCAGTTGGAGGCCGTCCGATGACTCGGATCCCCTTCCTCCTCCGTCCCGCCACCAGCTCCCTCCTCGCGGGGGGGAGCCGTCCCTCATGGGCTGCTCCGGCCTCCCCGGGGTCCCTGGCCTCCCTGGCTGTCCTCGGCTTCTTCGCCGCATGCGGGGGGACGGACGCCCCTCCCCCTGTCACCGGGGAACGGGCCACCCCCGTGGCGGCCATCCTGATGGAGCTTCGGGATGACGTGGAGGATCGGCGGTGGGCCGGAACTCTGGCCCCCCTCCGGGTCCACCCCCTGGAAGCCCCCGTCGCGGGTCGGGTAGTCTCGGTGGCGGTGACCGACGGCGCCACCGTTGCACAGGGAGCAGCCATCCTCCGGCTGGAAGGGCTCGACCAGGAAGCCCGCTTGGGACTCCTAATGGAGCGGGAGGCCCGACTCCGGGAGGAGCTGGATCGGTGGAGGGAGCTCGCCGCTGCAGGCGCCGCAGGTCCCGGAGAGGTGGTGGCCGCCGAGCTCCGCCACTCCGAGGCCGCCGAGGCGCTGGCCGGGCTCCAGGCCACCCGGGAGGGCCTCTCCCTCCAGGCGGGGGTGGCAGGCCGGGTGGTCAACCTCCAGGCCGCCCCGGGGATGATGGTGGCGGCAGGGCAACCTCTTGCGGCAGTGGAGGAGCGAGCCTCGTGGGGGGTGCGAATACGAGTGTCGGCGTCGGAGGCCCGGTTCTTCTCCGAGACCGGGCGACTGGAGCTCGAGGTGGCGCCCGGGACGCGGCTCCCGGTGGCCCGCGTCGTCCAGGCCCCTGATCCCCAACCCGGCTTCGTCCAGGTGGATCTCTACCCCGAGCTGGACGGACTTCCCACCTCGGGTGGCGTCACCGTACGGTACCGCTCCTCCCTCCAGGCCATGGTCGTCCCATGGACGTCTGTGGCCACCGACGGGACCCGGTCCTGGGTGGCGGTAGCAGCCCCCGACCCCGGGAGCGACGGGTACCGGGTCGAGCGCCGGACGGTGGAGCTGGGCGAGGCCATGGCAGACGGGGTCCAGGTCCTGGAAGGGCTCGAGCCCGGAGAGTGGGTCCTCCGCTATGAGCCCCGCTCCCACCCGGAAGGGCGGCTGGTGGAGCCCCGCGACAACGCCGCCTCACGGGCGGCGTTGGGCGGGGACGCTCGATGAGCCTCGACGCGCCTGAGGACTCGCAGGACCAATCGACGGAGACCACGCCCCCGGCCGGACGGCCGGGGCGCGACCTCGGCCATTCGGGGGTTCGGGGGGCCTTCCTCACCATCCTCGGCACCCTGGCCGAGCGGCGCCTGGCTTTGGGTGCGTTTGCCGCCGCCGTGGTTCTCTTGGCGGTGGTGGCGCTGGCCCAGATGCCCCTCCAGCTCCTCCCCGAGATCCAGTACCCCCAGGTCCGGGTGATCAGCGACATCCCGGGGCAGACCTCGGGGGTAATCGAGGAGGCGGTGAACGAGCCCATCGAGGCGGCCCTCGCCGGGGTCCCCGGGATCGTCCGCCTGGAGAGCCGCTCCGGAGACGGGCGCTCCTACCTGGACCTCTACTTCGCGCCGGGCTACGACCTGGATCGGGCCCTCCGGGACGTGACGCAGGCGGTCCAGCGAGCCCAGGGACAGATCCCCGCAGGCTTCCCAGAGCCCCGGATCTTCGCCGTATCCACAATGCAGGACCCGGCCATGAACTTCGCCTTCGGCTCCGCGACCCTCCCGGTGGAGGAGATCCGGGCCCGGCTTCGGGGAAGCGTGGTCCCCCGCCTCCGGGCGCTGGACGGGGTCGAGGCGGTCTACA
>REBX01000288.1 GCA_007692505.1 Gemmatimonadales bacterium
CGGACCTCCGTGCCCCCTCGCTCCCGCTGGTCTCGAACCTCACCGGCACCTGGCTGACCCACCGGGACGCCACGGACCCCGAGTACTGGGTCCGGCAGCTCCGCGAGACCGTCCGGTTCTCCGATGGGCTCCGGGAGCTCCTGGCCACCCCGGACCGGGTGCTCCTCGAGGTGGGTCCGGGCCGGACCCTGGCCACCCTGGCCCGGATCCACCCGGACAGGGACGGGGCGCAGGAGACCTTCACCTCCCTCCGTCACCCCGACGACGAGGTGGACGACCAGGCCTTCATGCTCCGGGTCCTGGGCGAGCTCTGGCAGCGCGGTGTGGAGGTGGACTGGTCCGCGCTCCACGGAGAGCCCCGTCGGCGGATCCCCCTTCCCACCTATCCCTTCGAGCACGAGCGGCACCTGGTGGAGACGGGCCCCCTGCCCAGCACCCATGCCATGGCCCTGGTCACGGAGCGGGACACAGCCCCGGGGGCGAAGGCCCGCGAGGGGGCCCCCGCCCTCGGGGAGACGCCCGGGGAGGGCCCGGAGACGGCCCCCCACCAGTGGCTCCACCGAGTCCGGTGGGCTGATGTGGCAGGGGCGGCCCCCTGCTCGCCGGCCGGGGCCTCCGACAGCACCCCTCCCGGGCGCACCCTCCTGGTCGTCCCCCGGGGTCGTGGGGAGGGACCCGCCTTCCGCCGTCTGCAGGAGGAGCTGGAGGGAGAGGTCACCGTGCACTCCGGTCCTCCCTCCACCCGGGAGGCCTGGCTCCAGCTCCTGGATGCCCGGGAACCGTCGGGCGGAAACGACGGGGACGGCTTCGTCCGACAGGTCCTCCACGCCGGCTACATGGAGCGGGGCAGTGCGGAGGAGGGCGGGGTCTCGGACCTCATTGCCCTGGGACAGGCCCTCCTGGAGCTGGACCCCGGCGAGCGCCCCGAGCTCGTGGTCCTGACCTGCAGGGCCCATGCGCTGGAAGAGGCCGAGGGAGACGCGGTCGAGGGGGCCGTGGCGGAGAAGCACCTGGAAGGGGGCGACCCGGCCGGGGCCCTCCTGGCCGGCCCCGTCCGGGTATTGCCGGCGGAGGTCCCGGGACTCCGGGTCCGCTGGGTGGACCTGGGGGCACCCGACGAGCCCCTCCCGGCCCACCTCCTCCGGTCCCGGGACATGCCGGCGGTGATGGCGGTCCGGGACGGCAAGATCCTGACCCCCACCTTCGAGGCCGTTCCGCCGGAGTACGGGCCGGGGAGCCCGAGGACCCCGGAGGCCGGGGACGCAGCGGGCAGGAGGCCTTCGGCACAGCTTCCGGAGTCGCCGGTAGTCCTCATCACCGGAGGAACCGGGGGGGTGGGGCTCGAGGTGGCCCGTCACCTCGTGCGGACCCGGAACGCCCGGGTCGCCCTCCTGGCACGGACCCCCCTCCCGGAGGAGTTCGCGGAAGGAGAGGGGACGGACCCGCGGCAGCTCCGGGCCCGCAGGATCGTGGACGAGCTCCGGGCCGAAGGGGGGCAGGTCCGGGTCCTGGTGGCCGACGTGGCGGATCGGGATGCCCTGGTCCGTGCCCGGGAGGAGATCCGGGAAGCCTTCGGCGAGGTGGACCTCCTGGTCCACGCCGCCGGGCGCCTGGACGACGGGCGCATCGGAGACCGCGAGCGGTCCCGCACCGAAGCCGTCCTCCGCCCCAAGGTGGCGGGCACGCGGGCCCTCATGGAGGTCTTCCGGGACCCGGCACCGGCCCGGGTCGTCCTCTTCTCCTCCATCAGTGCCGAAGCGGGCCTCCCCGGCCAGGTGGACTACGCGGCGGCGAATGCCTTCCTGGACGCCGTGGCGGAGCATGGGTCCGCCGGAAGCGGGGGGTGCTCCGGGAAAGGTGAGGGCAGCGGGAACGACTCGAGCACCGCAGACGGCACCGCCTCTTCCGGTCCGGGATGGGGGGCTTCGGGGACACGGCTGCGGTCCGTGGGATGGAGCGCCTGGTCCGAGACCGGGATGGCGGCGGATCGGGCCCGGGGCCTCGTCCACTGGCCCCCACACGGGGCCGACGGGGACGGGGACTGGCACGAGGCCCGGGACCCCCGCTTCGACGTGGTGGAGCCGGCCTCGGGAAGGGTCCGGGTCCGCCTCCGGGAGGGACGCAGCTGGGTCCTGGATGAGCACCAGACCCGGGACGGACTCCCCCTCGTGCCCGGGGCCGGCTTCGTGTCCCTCCTCCACGGAGCGGCCCGGGAGCTGGGCCGGGAGGGGGATGCCCTCCGCCTGGAGGAGCTCTACTTCCTTGCCCCCTTCGTGGTCCCCGGGGGCGAGACCCGGGAAATGGAGCTTCGGCTCCCGACGGACGGCCCGGGGCCGGTGGCCGTGGTGGGCCGCTCCGATCCCGGGGAGCCCTGGACGGAGCACGTCCAGGGCCGGATCGCGGCGCCTCCGGAGGACTCGGGCGATGGAGAGCCCCTGTCGACTCCGGAAGATGTCCCGGAATGGGAGGGCACCGGGGGCGCCCTCAGGCAGGACCTGCAGCTGGGGCCCCGGTGGGACAACGCTGCCCGGATCCGCCACGCCCCCGGGAGCCAGGAGGTGTTCCTGGAGCTGGAGCTGCCCGAGGCCGTGCGGGGCGACGTGGGCCATGACCCCCTCCACCCCGGGCTCCTGGACAACGGCACGGCGCTGGCTGGCCCCCTCCTCCCGGGCTTCGGGCAGGAGGGGCACGTGCACGTCCCGGCTTCCTTCGGGACGCTGGAGGTCCTGCGGCCGCTCCCGTCGCGGGTCCTGAGCAGGATCCGGCTCTCCCCGGAGCAGGACGGGGAGTCGGAGGATCTGGCGGTGCTGGACGTGGACCTGGTGGATGACCGGGGTCAGATCTGTGTGCGGGCCCGCCAGTTCATGATGGTGCGGGTGCCGGCGCAGGAGATGGAGCGGCTCGGCGAGGAGGCCCGGGAGGGGGCGGAGCACCGGAGGATGGCCCTCTCTGCCGCCCTGGAAGACGGGCTGCCCACGGAGGTGGGGCTGGCGATCCTGGACCGGGTCCTGGACGACGGGTCCCTCCCGGCAAGGGTGCTGGTGTCCCCGGGCCCGGTGGAGGAGCGGATCCGGGACCTCCGGGCGGCTGCCGGTGCCGGGGCCGGTGGGGCCGGACCGGAGGCGGAGGGACCCGATGTGGACGTGGCACCGGTGGAGGCGGCCCTCCTGGAGCTGGAGGCAGTGCGGGAGGCTGCGGTGACGGCCCACGAGGACCGACCCGGGGACGTGCGCCTGGTGGCCCATGTGGTCATGGATCCGGAGGTCTTCCAGACGGTGAGCGAGATGCGGCGTTCGCTGGCACGCGTCCTCCCCCGGGAGATGGTGCCCAGGAACTTCGTGGAGCTGGAAGCGCTGCCCCGGGCGGCCGATGGTTCCGTGGCCCGGCGCAGGCTGGAGGACCCCTTCGCCCCGCAGGACGACCACGTGGGGCCGGCCACCCCCATGCAGGAGGTGGTGGCCCGGATCTGGCAGGAGCTCCTGGGGGCGGAGCGGATCGGGATCCACGACAACTTCCTGGACGTGGGCGGGCACTCCCTCCTGGCCATGCGGGCCATCCTCAGACTGGAGAAGGAGACAGGGGTCCGACTGGGTCCCGTGGAGATCAACATGTACACGCTGGAGCAGATCGCGGCGCACCTGGAGGCGCAGGGGGGCGCGGCACCCCGGGGTGCGGGTGAGGTGGAAGGCGAGGGCCGGGGCGAGACTCCAGTCGAAGGCCAGGCAGGGAATGGGGACGAGGGGTCCGGCGGGGACGGCTTCCTCTCCAGGGTCCGACGCCTGATTCCGGGGGGGGGCTCGTGAACCCCTTCCACTTCGGCTCGGCGGACCGGGCCCTCTTCGGGATCCACCAGCCGCCGGCGGTGCGGGGGCTCGCCCCCCGGGGTGTGGTGCTCTGCTACCCCTTCGGCGTGGAGTACATGCGGTCCCACAGGGCCTTCCGGCAGCTCACCACCCTCCTGGCCCGGAAGGGCTTCCACGTCCTCCGCTTCGACTACTTCGGCACCGGCGACTCCATGGGAAGTGGCGAGGACGCCTCGGTGGAGGGGTGGACCGGCGATGCGGGGAGCGCCATCACCGAGCTCGCCGACATGGCGGGGCTGGAGCAGGTGTCGGTGGTGGGGCTCCGCCTGGGGGCACCCCTGGCCCTGGGGGCGGCGGCCCACCGGGACGACGTGGACCGGGTCCTCCTCTGGGACCCGGTGGTGTCCGGGGCGCGCTGGCTGGAGGAGGTCCTCCCCGGGGAGGGGCCGGGGAATCCCGCCGGCCCCGGGTCCGGGCAAGGGGAGACCGTGGGGGTGTCGGGCTTTCCCGTCACGGAGTCGTTCCGGAAGGAGCTGCAGGCCCTCCACACGGGCCGGGTCCCGGTGACGCCGGGGGCGCCCGTGGACGTGGTGGTATCCCGGGACGAGCCTGCCTTCCGGGAGCTGGCCCGGGAGCTGGAGGGCCGGGGGGCCGATGCGGCCTTCCACCTGGTGCCGAGCCAGGGGAACTGGGCCGAGGGGGATGCCTTCGGGTCCGCCCTCCTCCCCCAGGGGATCATCCAGGCCATGGTGGACCTCCTGGTCTCGGGACGGGGTGCCGGGGTGGCAGCCGGGCCCGGAAGCCCGGAGGTGCCGGCATGATCGAGCGTGCCCTCACCTTCGGACCCGACGGCGGGCTGGTGGGCGTCCTCACCGAGCCCGACGGGCCGCAGGCGGAGGCCGGGAGGCCCGGCGTCCTCTTCCTCAACTCGGGGATCCTCCACCGGGTGGGTGCGAGCCGGATCTACGTGCAGGTGGCCCGACGCCTCGCCTCGGAGGGCTTCACGGCCTTCCGCTTCGACCACGCCGGGGTGGGGGACTCGGCGGTGCGCCGCGACGACGGTTCCTTCCGGGACAGCGCCATCCGGGAAGCCCGGGCAGCCATGGATCTACTGGCGGAGCGCCGCGGGGTGGACCGGTTCATTCTCGCCGGTCTCTGCTCCGGTGCCGATATGGCCTACTGGGCCGCGCTGGAGGACCCCCGGGTGGTGGGCCTGGTGCAGATCGACCCCTTCGTGTACCGGACCCGCCGGTTCCTCCTCCGCTACTACCTGCCCCGCCTGGTCTCGCCTGCGGCGTGGTGGCGCTCGCTCTCGGCCCGGACCCGCTGGGCGCTGGGACGGCTGCGCCCGGGCACGGAGGACGAGGCGGACGCCGTGTGGGTGGCCCCGGAGTACACCCGGGTCTTTCCTCCCAGGGAGGAGGTGGCCCGGGGACTGGCCCGGCTCCGGGAGCGGGGCGTGGTCTTCTGGGTCTGGATCACCGGCGACATGGGGGAGCACGTGAACTACTCCGGCCAGTACCGGGAATCGTTTCCCGAGGTGCCCTTCGGCCCCGACGGGCTGGAGGAGCACGTGGTCCCCGATGCAGACCACACGGTGACCGGCCTGGAGCACCAGGCCCGGGTGGTGGAGGCCGTGGCCGACTGGAGCCGAAGGCACTGGGAGCCAAGCCGGGCCGGAAGCGGAGGCGGCAGCGGCGATGCGGAGGCCCCGGATGGTGGAGCCCCCTTGCCCCGGCCCGCACCGGCCACCGGGGTTTCGGGGTGAGCCTGGAGCTCCGCGAGGTGACGGCCGCCGACTTCCATGCCATCCACCGGGACCTCCTCACCGTGCTGGACCCCCAGATCGAGGCCCCCCGCTGGCGGCGCCTGTGGGAGCCGGGGTGGGAGACCGGGGGGGAGGCGCCGGGCTATGCCCTGTGGGATGGCTCCCGGCCCGTGGGGTTCGTGGCCACCCTCCACCAGCCGCCCCCCGAAGACGGCCGGAGCAGGATCTGCAGCCTGAGCTCCTGGATCGTCCTGGAGCCCTGGAGGGGCAGCGGGCTGAGGCTCCTCTCCCCGGTG
>REBX01000289.1 GCA_007692505.1 Gemmatimonadales bacterium
GTGAAGTAGGCCTTTCCACGGGCAATCTCCGAGACCCGTTCCACGAACTTCACCAGGTAGGGGTCCCGGGCCAGCATGAAGGTATTGATGGCGATCCCCGCCTTCCGGCACGCGGTCACCTCGCGGAAGGTGCGGTTCAGGATGCGGGGGTCCAGACCTCCGGAGTTGGTGTAGACGCGGCCGTCGGGAAGGGTCATGGCCGACGGCTTCCCGTCGGTGATCATGATGATCTGCCGCATCTCCTTGCCCTCGGCCAGGAGGCGGCGCCGGGCGATCTGGAGGCCCTCTGCCGTGTTCGTGTGGAAGGGCCCCACCTTCGCCTCCCCGAGGCGGGCCAGGGGGATCTCCTTCGCACGGTCCCCGAAGGTGACCACGTGGAGGGTGTCCCCCGGGTAGCGGGTCCGGATGAGGTGGGCCAGGGCCAGGGCCACCCGCTTGGCCGGCGAGAACCGGTCCTCCCCGTAGAGGACCATGGAGTGGGAGATGTCCAGCATGAGGACAGTGGCGCACGAGGCCCGGTGCTCGGCCTGGTGCACCATGAGGTCGTCGTACTCCAGGTTCAGGGGGAGCTCCACCCCCTCCCGGGCAATGGCGTTCTGCAGGGTGGCCGGGAGGTCCAGGTTCAGGTTGTCCCCGAAGGCATAAGGGCGGCTCGATGCGTCGGATTCCACCCCGGTGGAGAGCTGGGCGGTCTGATGGGCGCCCGGTGCCCCGTCCCCCATGGCCCCCAGGAGCTGCTGCAGCGCCCGGTAGCCCAGGAAGTCCATCCCCTTCCGGGTGAGGGAGAAGTCCACGCCCCGGGCGGCTTCCTTCTCGGGGTCGCGGGTCTGTCCCGTTCCACCTTCCCCCGGGCCCGCGCCCCCGGACTCCAGGGAGATCCATCCCTCCTCCACCAGCTTCTCCATGAGGTCGTCCAGGAGGGCCGCGATCTGCTGCTGGAGCTCCGGGTCGCCCTCGCCCTCGGCCTGGAGCTCCCGGAGCATCTCGGGGGTGAGCTGTCCGGTGTCCAGGAGGGCGTCCAGGAGGGCCTGCTTCAGCGCCTCCTCCGACCGGGTGTCGTCGGTGCCAGACCATCCCCAGAAGGGGTGGTGGTGGGGCCCCCCTGCAAAGCCCCCGTCCAGGAGGAAATCGGAGAGGTGCTCCAGGAGGGCCTCCAGGTTCAGGCGGTCCAGGAGGCCGCCCCGGAACTTCGTGTAGGTCGTGAAGCGCATGGGGGCTACCTTGGGCAGATGGAGACGCGGAGCGAGTGGTCCCTGGTGGACCGACAGGACATTCGGAGGGCCCTCCTGGCCTTCTTCGACGAGGAGCGCCGGTCCCTGCCCTGGCGCGGCTCCGAGGACCCGTACCCGATCTGGGTCTCGGAGGTCATGTCGCAGCAGACGCGCATGGGGACCGTGGTGCCCTACTACCGGGCATGGATGGCGCAGTTCCCGGACGTGGAGAGCCTGGCCGAGGCATCGGAGGAGGAGGTCCTCCGGGCCTGGCAGGGGCTGGGCTACTACTCTCGGGCCCGGAATCTCCACCGGGCTGCCCGCCTGGTGGTCCGGGAACACGGGGGCGAGCTGCCCCGCACGGTGGAGGGGCTCCGTGGCCTTCCGGGAGTGGGGCCCTACACGGCAGGAGCGGTGGCGTCCATTGCCCTGGGGGAGCCCGTCCCCGCCGTGGACGGGAACGTGCGCAGGGTCCTGGCCCGACTCCTGGACGACCCCGACCCCACACCCCGGGAGTTGGAGAGGCGGGCCGCCGAACTCGTGGACCCGGAGCGCCCCGGCGATTTCAACCAGGGCCTCATGGAGCTGGGGTCCCGGGTCTGCACCCCCCGGTCCCCTGACTGCGGGGTCTGCCCCGTCTCGGTGCACTGCCTGGCCCTGGCCCGGGGGACCCGGGAGGAGCGGCCCCGGCCCCGGAAGCGGAAGGCGGTCCCCCACCTGGTGGAGGCCGTCGCCGTCCTCCGGCGCCGGGAGGACGGGGCCATCCTCCTCCGACGCCGCCCCCCCGAGGGCCTCCTGGGGGGGATGTGGGAGTGTCCGGGGATCGAGGTGGCCCGGGACGCCCCGAAGGACCCATCGGCTCGGCGGATCCGCGACGGGGTGGAGGAGGTCCTCCGGGGGCTGGAGAAGCTGGGCGTGGCTGGAGTGGGAACGGAGGGGGCCGGGCTCGGGGAGCTCCTTCCGGCGGTGGACCACGTCTTCTCCCATCGGAAGGTGACGTACCGGGGGATCCTCCTGGACGTCCCGGGCGTCGGAAGGGGGAAGGCCGAGGGCAGGAAGACCGGGAGTGCGCCATCCGGAGGAAGTACGGCGAATGCGCCGGAGGACATCTGCTGGGCCGACGAGGAGGCCCTGGAAGCCCTGCCCCTCCCGGTGGCCCAGCAGGCCATACTGGACCGGGCCCGCACCGCGGCCCTCGCACGGCGGGAGGGGGACGCGTAGATTCGGCCCGAACCCACATCGGTCCCCCCGCATCCCCGCACCTGGAGGCTCATCCGTGTACCAGCACCTTCTCGTTCCCCTGGACGGTTCCCGCTTTGGTGAGAAGGCCCTCCCCCGGGCCCTGACCCTGGCAGCCGGTTCCGGTGCGCGCCTCTCCCTGGTCACCGTGGCCGTCCCGGCACCCGGAGGAAGCAGGAAGGGACGGGAGAGCGGCCTCATGGGCGACGAGAGCCGGGAGGAGGGCACCCGCAGGGCGGAAGCCTACCTGGGGGACGTGACCGCCCGGATCCGCGACGGTGGGTACACCGGCGAGCTCTCCACCGAGCTTCTCCCCGCCGGGAACGCCGCCCACGCCGTGGTCCGGCACGGGGTGGAGATCGGAGCCGACCTGGTCATCATGACGACCCACGGCCGGGGCCCCATTCAGCGGGCCTGGCTGGGGAGCACTGCCGACGGGGTGATCCGACGGAGCCCCGTCCCCGTCCTCCTCCTCCGTTCGGAAGAAGAGGAGTCCGATGCCCCGGTGGATCTGTCGGTCCGCTCCGGTGCCTTCCGGACGGTGCTGGTCCCCCTGGACGGGTCCCGGGCAGCGGAGGCCCTTCTGGACCGGGTTCCGCCCCTCATGGATCCCGACGGGAGCCTCATCCTCCTCCGGGCCATTGCACCCCTGGTCCCGGCGGGATCGCCCTACCTGCCCCACGCGGTTCGGGAGGGCAAGGATCACGAGCGACTTCGCTCCGCCGCCCGGGAGTACCTGGAAGGCGTGGCGTCGGAGCCCCCGTGTGCGGGGCGGGACGCGGAGGCCCGAGTCGTGGTGCATGCCCAGCCCGGGCTCTCCATCCTCGAGACCGCCCGGGAGGAACCCGTGGACCTCATCGCCATGTCCACCGCGGGACGGGGTGGCGTGGGTCGGCTCCTCCTGGGCAGTGTGGCCGACAAGGTGATCCGTGCGGCGCCGTGTCCGGTGCTGGTCTTCCGGGAGCCCGCGGAGGAGTAGTCGGGCCCGGTTCCTCGGGCCGGGTTCCCGGGTCGGTCCCCGGACAGGTATCGGGACCGGCCCTCGGACAGCCCTTCGGACATGCGTTCGGTCGGGCCGTCCGATTCCGCTGTCCTCCAATGGGTCGGAATGTCCGGGTTGGATGGGTTCGCCAGCGGGGTCCAGCGGGGCAGCGACCATCGGGAGCCGGTCCCGGTCCCGCTGCACGGGCCCGTGGCCCCGACATGGGGTCCCGGGCCCATGCCCATCGCGTCCGGGATCGTTCCCGCATCCGGCAGGTGAGTCGGGCCGGGAGGGTGTGGCGAAGAACTTGCATGGGTTCAGAGGGGGAGCTCTCGGCTCCCTAGGCTCCAGTATCCCCATTTCGCACCGGCCCACCGGGAGGTTCTTCCATGTTCTCCTCGATCCTGCTCCCACTGGATGGCTCCTCCTTCGCGGAGGAGGCCGTCCCCATGGCCGCTGCAGTGGCCCGTGCCTTCGGCGCCCGCCTCCACATGACCCACGTGATCCGGCCCATGCCCGGTGTAGGGGATGGAGACGCGTCCGTGGATACGGACATGAAGTGGCGCCGAGGGGTCCGGGAGGCGGCCTCCGGGGCCCTCTCCGAGATCGCCGGCCGCCTCCGGCAGGAGGGGCTCGAGGTGGATGCCGACGTCCGGGAAGGGGAGGTGGTGCCGGAGATCCTGGGGGCGCTGGAGGAGGAGAAGGGCGACCTGGTGGTCATGACCACCCACGGGGCAGGGGGCTTCCGCCGCTGGTGGCTGGGGAGCGTGGCCGATTCCCTCCTCCGCCAGTCCCGGGTCCCCATCCTCCTGGTGCGGCCCTGGGACGACACCCGGGACCGGCCCAGCGACGAGCCCCGTTTCCGGACCATCCTGGTGCCCCTGGACGGCTCCTCCTCATCGGAGGTGGCGCTGGAGTCCGCCGTGGCCCTGGCCCGGGCCGACCGGCCCACCCGCATGGTCCTGGTCCGGGTCGTCCCCTCGCCCCTGGATGTGGGCACCCTCTACGGGATCCCCAGGGTCCGGGCCGGCGGCGAGGCCGCCCGGGAGCGGAAGGAGGAGGCCAGGAGCTACCTGGAGAAGGTGGCCGACCGCCTGCCCACCGGCGAGCTGGAGGGCGTCGAGCTCCGGGTCATGGAGGCGTCCAGCGCCGCCGAGGGGATCATCGAGGCGGCCCGCCTGGCCGCCGCCGACCTGGTGGTCATCTCCTCGGCGGGCCGGGGCGGCTTCGGACGGGTCGTGCTGGGCAGTGTGGCGGACAAGGTGATCCGGGGAGCCACGCCCCCGGCCCTGGTGGTCCACCCCCCGGAGGACTGAGCTTACTCCCGGCCGTGGCGGGCCCGGGCGTATCCCCCTGCGTCGGACCGGCTGATCCGCTTCTCGGCGACCAGCGCTTCCAGGACCAGCTCGCAACCGGCCACCCGGAGTCCGGGAGGGTCGTCCGTGGCGGCCAGCCCGATGGCCGCCACGTGCTCCAGGAGGCCCGGAACGACCTCGAAGCCCTGAACACAGGCTTCCGCCCCTGCGTCCACTGAAATCTGGAGGGCGCTTCCCCCCTCGAAGTGCTCCACGATGGCCCGGATGCGGGCCAGCTCGGCCTCGGTGTCGGCCGCCTCCAGGTGCCGGGCCCAGGTCTGGCGGGAGGCACTGGCCACCAGCTCCCGGGCGATGCGCTCGGCTCCCTGCATCTCGCCCTCGTACTCCAGCTCCATCTTCCCGGTGATCATGGGGAGGGCGGCGTAGATGTCGCCCACCCGGGCCGAGGCCATGTCGATGCCCAGGCGGAGGGCGCGGCGTTCGGCGTTCGAGGCCACCCCCTCCAGCACCGTGATGGGCATCCGCTGGCTCACCCCGGACCGCCCGTCGATGCGCTTGTCCGTGCGGGCCAGGAAGGCGGTCCTCTCCACCACCTCGGCCACGAAGGGGGGAATGTGGATGGGGAGCTCGGCGTCCCGGTCCGTCCAGGCCTCCGCCGCGGTGATCTGCATCCCCGTCTCCAGGGACTCGGGGTAGTGGGTGCGGATCTCGGCGCCGATGCGGTCTTTCAGGGGGGTGATGATCCGGCCCCGGGCCGTGTAGTCCTCCGGGTTGGCGGTGAAGACCAGGAGGACGTCCAGGGGGAAGCGCACCGGGAAGCCCCGGATCTGGACATCTCCCTCCTGCAGGATGTTGAAGAGGCCCACCTGGATCTTCCCGGCCAGGTCGGGGAGCTCGTTGATGGCGAAGATCCCCCGGTTGGCCCTGGGGAGGAGCCCGTAGTTGATGACGAGCTCGTCGGAGAGGAGGTGGCCCCCCCGGGCGGCGCGGATGGGGTCCACGTCGCCCAGGATGTCGGCAATGGTGACGTCGGGGGTGGCCAGCTTCTCCACGTATCGGGCGCTCCGGGGGACCCAGCGGATGGGTGCGTCGTCGCCCTCCTCCTCCAC
>REBX01000187.1 GCA_007692505.1 Gemmatimonadales bacterium
CACACTCCCCACCACGGGGACGGGCACCCCCACCAGCGCCCCCACGAGCCCGCCGGCCACCGCCGCCCACGCAGAGCGCCTGGAGCCCCCGTAGTGCTCCGTGAAGCGCATGCTCAGCCAGAAGTCCAGGAGCTCGGCCAGGGCGGCCGCCGTCAGGACCCCGCCCACGAACCACCCGCCAAAGGGGTGGAAGCCCGTGGCCAGCCCGTGCACCAGGAGGGCGCCCCCCATGAGCCAGAGCCCCGGGAGGCCGAAGGGGAGGAGGGCGAGCCCCACCAGGAGCGCCCCGAAGACCAGCACGAGCCCTGCAGTGCTCATGGGGTGCTCATGGGGTGCTCATGGGGCGCTCACGGTGTCTCCCGGAAGGCCCGGGGCCGGCGGCATCTTGTCATGACATGTCATCCGTGGTTGTACATACAGGTGCATACAGGCCCCCATTCCGGCGCCTTGCTCCGGAGGGCGCCGGAGGCCACCTTCGCCCGAGCCCCCTCGATCCGTTTCCCAGCCCGGAGGACTCCGTGCCCATGACCCCCGCCCCGGGATCCACCCGGACCCGCCCCCTTCCGTTCCTACTCCCGGCCCTCCCGGCCCTCCTCCTGATCCTGCTCCTGCTCCTCCTCCCTGGAGGGGCCCTGGAAGCGCAGGTACCCGACACCGCCCCCCGGGCAGCCCCGGCCCCCGAGGGCGTGGGGGCTACCGCGGCCGCCGGGGCCGGCGCGACCCCCGAGGGCGTGGACCCCGGAGCGATCCCCGAGGTGGCCACCTTCAGCATCGTGGCCTGCGACCCCGAGGAGGGGTTCTGGGGCGTGGCCGTCCAGTCCAGGGTACCCAGTGCAGGGAGCATCGTCCCCGCCGCCCGGGCCGGAGTGGGGGCCATCGCCACCCAGGCGCTGGCCAACGTGGCGTACAAGGACGAGGCCCTCACTCTCCTGTCCGACGGCTGGACCGCCGCCGAGGTGAAGGACCACTTCGTGGAGTCGGACCCGGGGATCGCCCGGCGTCAATTTGCCATTGCCGACGCCCACTGCAACCTGGCCGTCCACACCGGCGAGAGCACGAGCGGCTGGGCAGGCCACCGCACCGGGGACGGCTACAGCGTCCAGGGCAACATCCTCACCGGGCAGGAGGTGGTGGACGCCATGGCCGAGGCCTACGAGGAGGCCACCCGGGAGGGCTGGCTCTTCGGCGAGCGGCTCCTCCACGCCCTGCAGGCGGGCCAGGAGGCCGGCGGCGACGCCCGAGGCCGGCAGGGTGCGGGGATCCTGGTGGTCCGGGAGGGCGCCGGGTACCAGGGGGGCGACGACCGCTACGCCGACCTCCGGGTGGAGGACCACGTGGAGCCCATCCTGGAGCTCCGCCGGGTCTGGGGCCAGTGGATGCAGGTCTTCCACCCGGCGGACTGGTACGTCCCCCGGGGCCGACAGGCCGTGTCCGTCCCGTCGGGGGCCCACATCTGCGAGCTCCGGCGCATGCTCACCGCCCTGGGCCACGACGACTGGGACGGCTCCGGCGGGTGTGCCCTGGACGAGAACGTGATCCCGGCGCTTCGGGCCTTCCAGCGGGAGGCCGGGCTCACGGAGGCCCCCGCGGTGAACGCCGCCACGGCCCGGGCCCTGAGGGACGCCGTGGCCGAGCTCCAGGAGGGAGGCCCATGACCCCCGACGCACCAGGCCCGGAGCGGGGCGACCCCTTCGCCATCCTCCTCCTGGGAGACTTCCGGGGCGCGGGGCCGGGCATGGAAGGGGGGGCCGGTGGCCATGGGGTGGCCGCCTCCTCCGGGGAAGCGGACTCCTCCGGGGAAGCGAGCCCCTCCGGGGCAACGGGCCCCTCCGGCGAAGCGGCACCCGGCGGAGAGGGGGCCCCCCTGGCCTCCCGCACGCCCCGCATGGTGGACCGCGACGACCTGGACTCGGTCCTGGCGGCGCTGGCGCCCCGGGTCCGGGTCCCGTCGGGAGGGCCCGGCCAGCCGGAGCTGGAGGTGGAGCTCCGGTGCATGGAGGACTTCCACCCGGACCGCCTCCTCCGGCACATCCGGGCCCGGGTGGCCCCATCCGACGCGGGCAATGGAGCCCGCGTCGACGCCGGGGACCCGGCCTCCGGCACGGACGGAGACGGCGGCGAGTCCGGCGGGACGGCAGGGGGCGGGGCCCCGGACGGGGGGCAGGCCCCGGGTGGGGGCGGGCTCCTGGACCAGATCCTGGACGAGACGGCGGGACCGCCCCGGGAGCGCCGGCTCGGGGGGCGCGGCTCGGATGGAGGTGGGTACGGGGGCCGAGGTGGAGGCGGAGGGCTGCCGGGATCACCTGTCCCCGGCCTGGACCTGGAGTCCTTCGTGGAGGAGGTGGCCGCCCGCCACGCCGAACCCCGCGACGACACCGGTGCCCAGGCGGCCCGGGAGGCCATGGACCGGTCCCGGGCCCGGCAGCTCGGTCGGCTCCTGGCCCACCCCGACTTCCAGGCGCTGGAGGCCCGCTGGCGGGGGGCGGAGCTCCTCTGCCGCCGGCTGGACACGGGGCCCGAGCTCAAGATCTTCGTGGTGCAGGCCACCTCCGCCGAGCTCCTCCGGGGGATGGCGGACGGCTCCCTCCACGACTTCCTGGCGGAGAGCTCCCGCGCCATCCTGGACGGCGTTCCCTGGGCCGTGGCCGTGCCGGAGCACGCCTTCGGGGACAGCGCCGGGGAGCTGGAGGCCCTGGCCGCCCTGTCGGAGCGGGCCGGGAGCTGGCCCACCGCCTTCCTCCTGGAGGCGACCCCGTCCCTTGTGGAGGCGGCTGCCCGGTTCCGGGCCTCCCCGGAGGACGGGGGCCCCTGGACGCGGATTGCCTCGGGGACCGGCGGCGCCCGGCTGGGCCTCGCCCTCCCCCGCTTCCTCCTCAGGGAGCCCTGGTGCCCCCGTGAGAATCCGGTGGAGACGCTGGAGTTCAGGGAGCTTGAGGAGGGCCGGAGCCCGGAGCGGGGCGAGCTCGTCTCTGGGCACCCCGGGGTGCTGGGTGCGCTCTGCCTGGGGCTGGCGTTCCGGCAGGCGGGCTGGCAGATGCGGGCCGGGGCGGTGAACCGGCTCAAGGGGATGCCCATTGCCCTCCACAGGGGGCCCCATGGGGTGGAGGCGCTCCCTCCGGTGGATGCGCTCCCGGAGGCCCACTCCGCCGCCGGGCTGGTGGAGCTGGGGTTCATGCCCCTGGTGGGCCGGGCCGGGGAGGGGACGGTGGCGGTAGCGAGTTTCCGGTCGGCAGCCGGGCAGGCGCTGGAGGGCCCGTGGGTCTGAGGGGGTCCACGGACGGGGCTCAGGAGGGCGGGATGAGCTCCAGGAGGTCGTCGGAGAGGCCCCCGCCCAGCCAGTAGCTCACCAGCTGTCCCACGGCCTGCTCCCGGAGGAGGTCGGGGAACTCCATCCAGTAGAGGGCCGGGCCGCCCATGGGACCGGCGTCGGGGGTCACGGTCCCGATGGCGGTGAGACGGATGGGGGCCTCTCCCACCAGGCGATCCAGGATGTGGGGTGTCAGGGGGATGATGGCGGACCCGGCGCCGTCCTCCGTGACGGGGAAGACGTGGAGGATGTCCTCCGTGGTCTCCGGGGTCTCGCCGAAGTGGAGGACCCAGGCGGTTTCCTCGGCCAGGGGACCGGGCAGGTCCATGTCCACGCCCATGATGGGAGAGATGTTCAGCTCGGGGTGCCCGAACTCCACCCCCAGCTCGTCCAGCTGCTCGTTGTAGTGCTGGTTCTCCTCGTCGGAGAGGGTCCCCCGGTCCAGGATGAGGGTCTCCAGGGTGAGGAGGATGGTGGCGTTGCCCCGCTGGGCCGAAGCCCGGACGCGGGCGCCCCCCAGTTCACCGGAGGGCTGCACGCTCACACGCTCGGGCATGGACCAGGGGCGACCGCCCTGGATGTCCCAGAGCTGGGCCCCCTCGTCCACGAAGCGGAAGCGGGGGGTGGGCTCGTCCTGGCGGACGGCCCGGCAGAGGCTCGAGTCCGCGTCGCCGCAGGCCTCCTCCACCACGCCCCGTATGAGGATGGACCCCTCGCAGCGGCGGAAGGCCTCCTCCAGCCCCTCGTCGGCGGTGACCACGGCCTCGATCTCGTCGGCGTTCTCCTCCCACGCCTCGGACAGGCGCTCGATGATCTCTTCCCGGGCCTCCCGGCGGGCCTCCAGGATGGACTCGTCCTCCTCCCGGGCGTAGGCCTCGCCCAGCTCCCGGTCTACCTCGAACCAGCGGGCCACCTCGGCCTCCACCGGGTCCTCCAGATCCAGGGGCTCCACCCTCCTCAGGTCCTCCAGGGAGATGGCCCGGCCCAGGGACGCCAGGCGCTCGGCCCGGTCCTCCAGGGGCTGCAGCCGGGCGATGAACGAGTCCAGGAGCTCGTGCCCATCCACACACATCCGGCTCCGCTCCTCCTCCACCGCCGCCAGGTCGGGGGGGAGGGGGCTGTCGGCCTCATCGGCGGGCGGCGCGTCCTGGGCCAGCGCGAGGGTAGGGACCACGAGAAGGAGGAGGAGAGCGGCGCTCTGCCAGGGGAAAGTCGTCTTCATGAACCGTCTGTGTGGGGGTGGGGTCCGGGTTCGTGGAGGGCTGCTGCGGCCGAAGGCTCCCCGGATCCGTTCCATGGGTCAAGACCCAGGACCCGGCCCTCCTCGGCCACTTCCACGCCGATGCGGAGGCGTTCCTCCAGGTACTGGCGGAAGGACTCCATGGCCTCGGGTTCGCCGTGGACCAGGGCCACGCCCTTCTCCGGCATGTCGTTCCCGGTGAGCCAGGACTCCAGCTCCAGCCGGTCCGCGTGGCCCGAAAAGGTGTCCAGCATGCTGACCCGGCAGTTCAACTCCAGCCACCTTCCATGCACTCGTACACGCCGATCCCCCTCCAGGAGCCGTCGGCCCCTGGTGCCCGCCGCCTGGTAGCCCGCCATGAGGAGGGTGGTGGACGGGTCCCGGCCGAAGGCCTCCAGGTGGTGGAGGATGCGCCCACCACTGAGCATGCCGGCTCCGGCCAGGATGATCTTGGCGTCGCGGTTCCGGTTCAGCTCCTTGGATTCGTTCACCGTGGCGACGGGGGCCACCGCCTCCAGCGCCGCCTCCAGCTCGCGGCGGGCTGGCCGGAGCTCCTCGGCGTGGTCCAGGTGGACCTCGCTGGCGGCCAGCGCCATGGGGGAGTTCAGGTACATGGGGACGTGGGGGATCCGGCCCTTCTCGCGGAGACGATGGAGGGCCAGGGCCAGGGTCTGGGCCCGGCCCACGGCAAAGGAGGGAATGAGGACCGTGCCCCCGGCCTCGAGGCCCTCGCTTACCGCCTCGGCCAGGAGCTCCAGGGGGTCGCCCGGGGGGTGCTCCCTGTCGCCATAGGTGCTCTCCAGGACGACACGGTCCGCGTGGGGCCGGGGCTCGGGCGCAGGCACCAGGAGGTCGGAGGTGCGGCCCAGGTCGCCGGAGAAGAGGGTGCTCCCGACGTCGTCCTCCATGTGGACGGAGGCCGCACCCAGCAGGTGGCCCGCCCGGTGGAGGGTGACCATGACGCCGGCGATCTCCCGGGGGATCCCGAAGTCCAGGCGCCGGAGCTTCCGGATGGCCCGCTCCGCGTCGTCGGAGTCGAAGAGGGGCTTCGGCGTCTTGTGGCGGGAGTAGCCCCCGGCACTGGCGTGGCGGGCATCCTCCTCCTGGAGTCGGGCCGCATCCATGAGGAGGATGGGAAGGAGGCCCCGGGTGGGGGGCGACACCCAGACATCGCCCTTGAAGCCCTCCCGGACAAGGACCGGGAGGAAGCCCGAGTGGTCCAGGTGGGCGTGGGTGAGGACGATGTCGTCGATGTCCGACGGGGGGAGGGGGACGGGGCGCGAGATCCGGAGGAG
>REBX01000109.1 GCA_007692505.1 Gemmatimonadales bacterium
CCTCCGGCCCTCCTGGACGCCCCGGGGCTGGTGGGCCGGCGTATCCTCCTCCTGGCGCCCCGCCGGCGCGCGGCCCGGGCCGCCGCCCGACGCATTGCCGAAGGGGTGGGGGACCCGAAGCTGGGGGGCACCGTGGGCATCCGAATGCGCATGGACACCCGGACGAGCGCCCGCACCCGCATCGAGGTGGTGACGGAGGGCGTGCTCGCCCGCATGCTTCGCTCCGATCCCGCGCTGGAAGGGGTGGGCGCCGTCCTCTTCGACGAGTTCCACGAGCGCTCCATCCATGCGGATACGGGGCTGGCCCTGGCCCTGCAGAGCCGGGAGCTCTTCCGGCCCGATCTGAGGCTCCTGGTCATGTCGGCCACCCTGGACGCCGAGCCTGTGGCCGACCTCCTGGGAGGGGCACCAGTCCTGGAGAGCGAGGGGCGGGCCTTCCCGGTGGAGACCCGGTTCCTGGAGCGGCCCCTGAACGGCTTCGTGGAAGCCGGAGTGGCCTCCAAAGTCCTGCAGGCGCTGGAGGAAGCGGAAGGCGATGTCCTGGCCTTCCTCCCAGGCGCCGGGGAGATTCGCCGGACGGCCCGGCGGCTGGAGGGGCGCCTCCCTTCCCGCGTGGAACTCCACCCCCTCTCCGGGGGGCTCTCCAGGGCGCGGCAGGACGAGGCCGTGGCCCCGAGTCCTCCGGGGAAGAGGAAAGTGGTCCTCGCCACATCCATTGCCGAGACCTCGCTGACCATCGAGGGGGTCCGCATCGTGGTGGACTCGGGGCTCATGCGGGTGCCCCGTTTCGACCCGGGAACCGGTCTCAGCCGCCTGGAGACCGTTCGGGTGACCCGCGATGCGGCGGACCAGCGTCGGGGGCGGGCGGGACGGGTGGCTCCGGGGACCTGCCACCGGCTCTGGACCCGGGGGGAGGACCTGGGACTCGTGCCCCATCGGACTCCGGAGATCCTCTCCAGCGACCTGGCTCCCCTGGCGCTGGAGCTGGCAGGGTGGGGCTCCGCACCGGAGGACCTGGCCTGGCTGGACCCGCCCCCGGAGTCGGGCTGGGCTCGGGCCCGGGCGCTCCTGGAACAGCTGGGCCTGGTGGATGGCACCGGGGTGACCGAGCGGGGCCGGGCGGTCCTGGAACTGGGCGCCCACCCCCGCCTCGGCCACATGCTCCTGGAGGCAAGGGAGCAGGGACGGGCCCGACTGGGTGCCGAACTGGCGGCGGTGGCCTCGGAGCGGGATTTCCTGGATCGGCCGGGGAGGGCCCCGGACGCGGACCTCCGTCTTCGGCTGGAGGCGCTCCGACGACAGGGGACCTCGGCACCCGGGGGTCACACGGTCCATCGGGGCGGTATGGCCCAGGTTCGAAAGCAGGCGGACCGATGGGTGCGGAGGTTGGGGGAGCGAGATGCCCGTGGACGACCCGACGACCCGGCCCATGCCGGGGCCCTGGCCGCCGTGGCCTGGCCGGATCGGGTCGCCCGGCGGCGTTCGGGGTCCCGGGGACGGTTCCTCCTCCGGAACGGTCGCGGGGCGCGGTTCCACGAATCGCAGGCCCTGGAGGGGGCGGACTGGATCGTGGCGACGGAGCTGGACGGGCGGGGGTCCGAGGCCAGGATCTTCCGGGCGTTGCCCCTGGACGAGGAGGAGGTGGAGGTCCTCTTCCGCCACCGGATCTGCACGGTGGAACGGATGGAGTGGGACGATCGGGCCGGGCGGGTCCGGGCGATCCGGACCCGGGAGCTGGGGGCCATCGTCCTCTCGGAGGCCCAGCTGCCCGATGCCGACCCCCACCAGGTGGCGGTGGCGCTGGCGGGGGGGGTGAAGTCCGCCGGGCTCCAGCTTCTTCCCTGGACCCGGGAGCTGGAGCAGCTCCGGGACCGGCTCCGGTTCCTTTCCCGGGCAGAGCCGGACCGGGTGCCGGACTTCTCCGACGAGACGCTGCTGGAGGAGCTGCCCGACTGGCTGCCCCCCTTCGTGCCCGGCGTCCGGACCCCGCGGGGGATCTCTTCTGCGGCCCTGGAGGGGGCGCTTCGGGCCCGGGCACCGGGGCTCTCCCGGGGAGAGCTGGATCGGCTGGCCCCCACCCACCTGGAGGTGCCCAGCGGGTCCCGCATTGCCCTGGACTACTCGGACCCGGACGCTCCGGCCCTGGGGGCCCGGCTGCAGGAACTTTTCGGATGGACGGAGACGCCCAGGGTGGCCGGAGGCAGGGTTCCGGTGACCATCGAGCTCCTCTCGCCGGCCCGGCGCCCCGTCCAGGTCACCCGGGACCTGGCCTCCTTCTGGGCGAACACCTACTTCGAGGTGCGAAAGGACCTGAGGGGCCGGTACCCCAAGCACTACTGGCCCGAGGATCCCCTGACGGCCACGGCGACACGGCGGACCCGCCCGAATCGCTGAGGGTCAGGGCCCCGGATCGGCTCCGGGGCCGCCCTGCACTTCCAGGAGTTCGACCTCGTAGTGGAGGATGGCCCCGGGGGGGATCGTTTCGCCCAGCCCGGCCTCGCCGTGCCCCAGGTGGGGCGGGATCAGGAGGAGCCGCTGTCCCCCTTCCCGCATGCCCTCGATGCCGCGCTCGAGCCCCTCCACCAGGGGCTCGAGCCCCAGCTGGACGACGAAGGGCTCACCGCTCTCCCGGGTCGTGTCGAAGCGGGTGCCGTCGTCGGCAACCCACCCGGTGTAGTGGAGGGTCACCTCGCTGCCCCGGACGGCCTCCCGTCCCCCGCCGACCTGGCGGTCCAGGACGAGGAGGCCCCCGTCGTACTCCTCCATCTCCTCCAGGGGGATCTGCAGGGACGGGGCCAGCTCTGCCTCCCGGAGGTCCACCGGTTCCGGGTCGGGCAGGGGACGGTCGAGATCGACCTGCTCCCCGGCGGCGGGGTCGGACCCGGTCGTCGAGGGCTCGGGCAGCTCCGGCGGGTCCCCGCAGGCGGAAGCCAGAAGGAGGAGGAAGGGCAGGAGGAGTGCAGGGAGGCGGGGGTGCCATCCCCTGGAGCCTGGATGGGTTGCCGGCATGGACCCTCCGGCCCCCGTCAGGGGACGTCGGGGTTGGGGGTTACCTCGCCGGAGAGGGCTTCGAGGAAGGCGTCTCCGTAGCGCTCCAGCTTGGCCGGACCCACCCCGGGGACATCCAGGAGCTCCGAGGGGTTGGTGGGGCTGCGGAGGACCATCTCCCGGAGGACCCGGTCGTTGAAGACGATGTAGGCCGGGACCCCCTGGCGGTCGGCCAGCTCCTTCCGGAGCGCCCGGAGGGACTGGAAGCGCTCCTCCTGCACCGGGTCGTCCAGGGTGGGGCCTGCGGCACCAGCCCTCTTCCGGGACGGGCGAGCCGATCCCTTCGCGCTCCCCCTCTGCTCCTTCATGGCCTCGCGGGCCCGATCGGCCACGGAGGTCATGGTGCACGAGTCGCACGAACTCTCGCACCGGCCCCGCACCTCGTCGAAGTGGTGGAGGATGGCCCGATGGCGGCATTCGGGGCCATCCAGGGTGCGGAAGAGGTCCACCGTCCCCCGATGCCGCCGCTCCCGGAGCTCGGGGTCGGGGACGTCGTCCAGGAAGCGCTCGTGGGCCTTCACGTCGGCCCACGAATAGAACACGATGCAGTCGCTGTCGAGCCCGTCGCGACCGGCCCGGCCCATCTCCTGGTACCAGGACTCCATGTCCTTGGGCATGTCCCGGTGGATCACAAAGCGCACATCGGGCTTGTCGATCCCCATCCCGAAGGCCACCGTGGCCACGATGACGTCGGTGCGGTCGAACTGGAAGTCCTCCTGGTGCCGGGCCCGGGTCTCGGCATCGAGGCCCGCGTGGTAGGGCTTTGCACTCACCCCGTTCCGGACCAGGAAGTCGCAGGTGGACTCCACCCCCCGCCTCGACAGGCAGTAGACGATGCCCGATTCGCCGTCCCGCTGACGGACCAGGGCCAGGATCTCCTTTCGGGTGTTTCCCTCGCCCTTCTTCCGCGTGCCGATGTGGAGGTTGGGACGAAAGAAGGAGCCCTTGTAGCCGGCGGGCTTCCGCATGCCCAGCTGCCGGAGGATGTCCACCGCCACGGGGCGGGTGGCCGTGGCGGTGAGGGCCAGGACGGGGACGTCCAGTCGGTCCCTGAGCTCCCGGAGCCTCCGGTAGCTGGGGCGGAAGTCGTGGCCCCACTGGCTGATGCAGTGGGCCTCGTCCACCACCAGGAGGGAGACGGGGCAGCCGGCCAGGACCTCACCCAGAGAGCCGTCCAGGGCCTCGGGCGCCAGGAAGACGAGCTCGAGCTCCCCTGCCCGGAGGGCGGCGATCCTCCGGTTCCTCTCCTCGAAGTCCAGGGTGGAGTTGAGCTCTGCCGCCCTGAACCCCACGGCCTCCAGCCCGTCCACCTGGTCCTTCATGAGGCTGATGAGGGGAGAGATGACCACCACGGCGCCGGGGAGGATCCGCGCCGGGAGCTGGTACGTCAGGGACTTCCCTGCCCCGGTGGGCATGACGGCGATGCAGTCCTCACCCCGGAGGACCGCGTCCACCACCTCGCGCTGGCCGGGCCGGAAGTCCTCGTGGCCGAAGATGTCCTGCAGGACCTGCAGGGGGGCGTCCTTCGATGCGGAGATGTCGAGTTCGGGTCGATCCATGGGACGGGTCAGAGCCCTCCGCTTCCGCCAGCCTGGCGACCGGAGCCGCCACTGCTGGAGTGGCCCCGATCCGGGTCGACCCTCCCCCCGCTGCTCCCCGTGTCATTCTGCCGGGGTGGGCGGGTCTGGGCCGGCCGGGTCGGTCCGGAGGGCCGGCTCGAGCCCGTGGTGGGGCGGGCCGGGCGGGTGTCACCCGAGGACCCGGCGGACGGGCGGGTGCGCTGGGGGATGGTTCGGGCGGGCCGGGTGCGGTCCGGAGCGGCCTGGCCCTCCCGGTTCGCAGCGGGGGCCGGGTTTGCGCCCCGGGTGGTGGCCGGCCGGGTGCCCGAGCGGCTGGAGGTGTATCCGCTGCCCGGGTTCACCCGGGGGGCGCGGGTACCGGGCTGGACCACCACGTAGCGGGGCTGGTGGTAGCCCCACCAGCCGCCGGGGCCTCCGGAGTACCAGGTCGTGTACCCGTAGTGGAAGGAACTGCAGAAGGGGTCCCAGAGGGAGCAGCGGTACCCTGCAGAGAAGCCGTACCTCATCCGGCTCGTGCCCACCCGGGGGGTGCTCCACGCTCCGGGACCGGCGGGAGCGGCCGTGCGCACGGGGGGCGCCTCCTCCACCTGTCCGGACTGGATGACGAACCGATGGGGGTTGGAGACGGCCACCATGACGTCCAGGACGGGATCGGACAGACCCGCGTCGCGGGCCGACCGGAGGGTGCGGGCATCCAGGTCGTAGGGCTCGCCGATCTCGGCCACCATGGCGGCCACGACCTCCGATCCAACGACCTGGTGAGCTTCCACCAGCGCATCCACCGGGACAGGCCCCGAGAGGGCGGACCGGGTGGTGCGGATGGCCAGGAGACGGTCCCCGCCGGGAGGCGTGACGTCGTGGCGGGCCAGGGTCACGGCCCGGGCTTCCACGAAGTGCCGAACGGCCAGGACCGGCTCCCGGTCGCCGGAGCGGACGTTGTGGATCTCGATCCACTCCCGACCGTCGTCGGCCAGGACGAAGACCCCGTCGGTGGTCCGGCTGGCCTGCTCGCTGCACCGGAGGTCGGACTGGATGAAGACGCGGCGGTCGTCGGCGGACCAGGAGGCCTGCCTCGTGCCCTCGCAGCCCCCGTCGGCGGCGGCGATGGGCTGCCCGTCGCCCACGATCCACTCTTCGCCCACAACCTCGCCGTCCTGCCACGTCACCAGGAGGACGCCGTCGTCCTCGGGCTGGAAGCAGACCAGGAGCTCGGAGCCGGCGTCGGCGCCGGAGGCATCCAGGGGCTCCCAGCACCCGGTCCAGGCCGTCCAGCGGTCGTCTGCAGGTTCATCGGCCTGCGCCGGAGCGGGCAGGCCGACGAGGAGGATTGCGCCCAGGAGCAGGAAGGCGATGGGGGCCGGCGTCGTGAGTGTCCTCATGGGTTCCTCCCGACCCCCGGGGGGTCGGCGGTGGCGAAGATCAGAAGCGGGCGGTCAGGCCCACGGTGAGGCGGCTTCCGGAGAGGTCGATGGGGTCGAAGAGGCCGAAGTCGCCGTCGAAGGCACTCTCGGACCACTGATAACGGCCCTCCAGCACGAGGGCCAGGTTGTGGCGGAGGCTGAGCTCAACGCCGGCCGCCGCCCAGGTCAGGAAGGCGGCGCCGTCGGAGGCGAAGTCGTCGGCAAAGATGACCGGACCCCCTCCTTCGGGTGGGTCCTCGTCCACGAAGTCCCCGAACTGGCGGAACTCCCATGCGCCCACACCGATGCCGCCGGCGGCGAAGGGGGCAATCGTCCGGGGGACCCAGGCGAAGGTCCCCAGGGTTTCGCCCCGACCCAGGGGATAGACGGCCAGGCCGGCCTGCACCGCTGGTCCGAAACGCACCCGCGTGGACTGCCGAATGGGGGAGCCGTCCAGCTCCTCGAAGCGCCGGCTGGCGTGGTTCACCGTGGTCTGGCCCCCGTCGATTCCCAGGAGGATCTCCAGGTGCTCGCCGCCCCGGATGCCCAGCTCCACGCCCAGTGTGCCCCCGCCGAAGTCGGAGCGCTCCACCTCGAATTCGTCCACCGTGAAGTCGAAGACCTGGCCGCTGGCCCGGTAGTCCAGGAGCCCGCCCCGGATGGTCAGCGACAGGGTGGGGGGAGCCAGCATGAAGTCGGTGCCGCCGCCTCGGGCCTGCCCCTGGGCGGGAACGGCTCCGGCTGCCAGGAGCAGTGCCCCTGCCAGGAGTACGAGGGACGCCTGGAGGTGGAACCGCCGGAGGCGGGGGCGCAATGACGAGCGGGGCGGGACGGCCATGATGCAACTCCCTCGGAGTGCCAGCGGGTGCCG
Organism: Gemmatimonadales bacterium; assembly: GCA_007692505.1. Lineage (GTDB taxonomy): Bacteria > Gemmatimonadota > Gemmatimonadetes > Longimicrobiales > Gaopeijiaceae > REBX01. The sequence goes on from REBX01000109.1 coordinate 6,900, forward strand.
GTCCGGTGGCTGGTGCCAGGGCGGACGGTGGAAGGGGCGTTCCTCCCCCGAGGGAACTACCCTACCATTGATGGTACGCGGGTTGGGGGTCCGGGTTCCCGGGCTGCGCCTCCCGACCTGCGTGACGTTCCGGGTGCCCCTGCGGACCCGGCGGTCCAGCCTCCCACCCCCAAGACCCATGGCCGACGTGCCCACCTCCAGCGACTTCGTTCCCCCGTCCCGCGACGCCCTCCGGTCCTGGTTCCTGGGGCCCCGGGCCGAGAACGCCGAACTCCTGGAACGCCTCCTCACCGAGGCCCTCCGGGACCACGTTTTCTGGCGGCGGAACCACCATCCGGAGGACGGCTTCACCATTCGGGAGATGGACAAGCGGACCCCGGGCTATGACGGGGCGGTGGCCACGGTGACCGAGGAGCTCCTGGGGCTCCTGAGCGAGCTCAAGCGCGGGGTCCCCTTCTTCTCGGGGCGGTACAAGGGCCACATGGCCTTCGAGCAGACCATCGCGGCGCAGGTGGGCTACTTCGCCGCCATGCTCTACAACCCCAACAACGTGGCCATCGAGGCCTCGCCGGTGACGACCCGGCTGGAGCTGGAGGTGGCCCGGGAGCTGGCCACCATGGTGGGGTACGGGCCGAAGCGGTCCTGGGGCCACCTGACCTCGGGGGGGACGGTGGCGAACTTCGAGGCCCTCTGGGTGGCCCGGAACGTGATCTACCTCCCCCTGGCGGCCCGGGGTGCGGCAGACGAGCTGGGGCTTGAGCTGGAGGTGACCGGGTCCGATGGCCGGTCCGCGCCCCTGAAGTCGCTGGCCCTGAGGGAGCTGGTGAACATCCCGCCCGATGCGGCCATGGACCTGTGGGAGGCCATGTGGGAGGCAGCGCCAAGGGCCGAGGTGAACCAGGCGCTCCGGGAGCACTCCCTGCAGCACCTGGGCTACCAGGAGTACGTGGCCCGCCTGGACCGGGCGTTCGGGGATCCCCTCCCGCCCTCCGTGGTGCTGGTGGCGTCCACGGCGCACTACTCGTGGGAGAAGATCGTGCGGGCCCTGGGAATCGGCTCGAACCAGCTCGTCTTCGTGCCGGTGAACGAGCGGTTCCGGCTGGATCCGGATGCCCTGTGGGAGACGGTGAAGGAGCTGACGGAGCGGAACGTGCCCATCCTGGCCTGCATCTCGGTGTGCGGGACCACGGAGGAGAGCGCCGTGGACCGGCTGGACCGGGTGGTGGAGGTCCGGGAGCGGGCGAGGGAGGAGCTGGGCGTGTCCTTCCACCTCCACTCCGACGCGTGCTACGGAGGGTATGCGGCGTCGGTGATCCGGAGTGCGGAGGGCGGCGTGCGCTCTGCCGAGGAGATTCGCGCCGGCATGGGCCCCCAGCCGGAGGACGACCTGGCGGCCTGGCCCACCCCGGGATGGGTGGCGTCCATGGAGGCGCTCTCCCGGGCCGACTCCGTGACCATCGACCCCCACAAGCTGGGCTACATCCCCTATCCGGCGGGGGCGATCCTCTTCCGGGACCGGCGGGTGCGGGAGCTGGTGGCGGTGGACCCGCCATACCTCCTCCCCACCCAGGGGCTGTCCTCGTCGGAGGACCTCTTCCTGGGCCGGTTCATCTTCGAGGGCTCGAAGCCCGGGGCGGCGGCGGCCGCCGTCTGGCTCTCCCACAAGGCGCTTCCCCTGGACGAACGGGGGTACGGAGCCCACATCGAGCGGACGGTGGTGGGGGCCCGGGCCATGTACCGGAGGCTGGGGGAGGTGGATGCGGCGCCGTTTCGCGTGGTCCTCCTCCCCGAGCCCGACATCAACATCGTCTGCTTCGTCGTGACCCACCCGAAGCTGGGGTCCATCGAGGAGGTGAACCGGCTGAATGAGGGGATCTACGCCCGGATGAGCCTCAGCGAGCCCGGTGCCCAGCCCGACTACATCATCACCCGGACCCGATTCCAGACCCCCATCTACGACGGGGCGGTGGAGCCCATCCTGGACGAACTGGGAGTGGGCGGGGTGGAGGACTGGCGGGCCGGCGGGCCCGAGGGGCTGGTCGTGCTCCGGTCCACGGTCATGGACCCGTTCCTGGGCGAGCCCGATGGGCCGGACCACGTGACGGGCTTCGTGGATGTCCTCCTGGCGGAGGCTGCCGACGCCCTTTCGGAGATGGCGGAACCGGGGGGCTGACCGCGGGAGGGATCAGCGGACGTCGATGCCGAAGCCGGCGGACCAGGAGAGGTCGTTTCGGCGGAGGTCGCCCGGGGGCTGGCTGTCGTAGCGCCACTCTGCCGAGATCGTGACCCGGGCGGAGGAGGTGATGGGGACGAGGAGGCCCAGGTCGTTCAGCACCCGGATGTCCTGGAGGTCGCCCACGTCGGGCTGGACGTAGAGGATGTTCACCAGGCGGGCGCCGCCCTCCAGCTCGTGGGAGAGGACGGCCAGGTTCGACATGCGGGGGGTGCGGACCGAGAACTCCACGGCGGGGTCGTCGAAGGCGTCGGGGTCCAGACGTTCCCACTCCAGCATGAGGCCGGTGCCGGCATCCAGGCGGGTGCGGCCCCGATCTCCGCCGGCCACCCGGTAGCGGATCCCCGTGCCAGCCAGGTACCTGCGCTTCAGCCGCAGGGTCTCGTTCCGCTGGGCCTGCAGGAAGTGGAAGGTGCGGGTGCGGGGGCTCAGGAGTCGGGAGTACCGCACCTGGGCGTACTGGTTGTCCAGGATGGACCGCTCCGCGTCGGAGAGGAACTTCCCCCCGAAGATGACGCGGGTCCAGTTGGACTCGTCCCGGAAACCCACAATCCCGGAGGCGCCCGTGTTGAGGAAGCGGCTGTTCCCCTGGGATCCGTCGGCGGAGAAGTCCGCGCTCATGTGGAAGCCGTCCACCTCGTGGAGCTGGAAGCGCTCGGTGTTCAGGATCGTCTGGCCCTGGACGGTGGCCGGGGTGATGCCGAGGAGGAGGGCCCCCAGGAGGAGGAGACCTGGGCGGCTCACGAGTAGTCCTCCAGGATATGGCGGGCCCGCTCCTGCACCACCGGGTCCATTGGAACGGTGGCGTCGGCGACGACGATCCCCTCCAGGAGCTCCAGCATTTCGTCGTGGCGGCCCTGGGTCTCGAAGGCCCGGGCCAGCTCCAGCCGGTGGACCAGGACATCGGGCTCTTCCTCCATGGCGATCCGGAGGTGTTCCTCGGCATCGTCCCAGGAAGCCTCCGAGAGGGTGTCTTCGCCCACCAGGCGCAGCGCCACGAAGCGGACGACCCGGTTCAGGCGGAGGATCCCGGCGTTCAGGCGGCCCATGGCGTGATGCGCGCCGGCATGGCGCGCGTCGTGCTCCAGGAGGACCTGGGCGTGTTCGTGGACCTCGCGGGCGGCCTGGACCTTTTCGCGGGCTCCCACCTCGTCCACCAGGAGTCCCAGCGTGGCCAGGAGCATCCAGCGGGCCTCATGATCGTCGGGGTCGGCCTCCAGGGCAGCCCGGGCCTCTTCCTCCACCGAACGGTAGAGGGAGAGCCGGACCTCGGAGTTGTCGTGACCCCGGGCCTGGGCCAGGATCCGATCTGCGTTGTCCAGGTCGATGTCGGCCGTGGTCCCCGCCTGCCCATGGAGGTCGACACCTCCCGGGAGGAGGATGGCCAGAAGCAGGAGCGGGAGGACCCACAGGGGCCCGAAGGGTCGTCGAGGAAGCATGCCGGGGCGTGGGCTGGATGGGTGCGGGTGTGTTCGTAGCAGGGCTGTAACGACTGCTTGCGCAGGGGGAAGGCAGGGTGCACTTTGATGGATTGGAGCCGGGGAAACATACACGCCCCGGCCCCGGAATCTCCATCCCCTGCACATCCATCCTCCTTCAGGGAGTCGGGACCATGATCGGATCCTGGAAGTGGCAAAGAGGTGCCGGTGCCGCAATCCTCGGCCTGGCACTTTCCTTGGCCCTCTTCGGCTGTGACACCCCCGACGCCGATGCCTCGCCGGAGTCGGAGGCCTTCGGGTTCAGGCCCGGAGAGCTGGTGGCCGACCTGGCGTACACGGACCTGGACGGGAACGAGGGACGTCTCTCGGACTACCGGGGGAGTGCTGCGGTGGTCATCGCCGTCCGGGATACCGGTTGCCCGGTCTCCGGGCGGTATGCGCCCCGGCTGGCCCGGATGGCGCAGGAGTGGGAGGAGGAGGGTGTTCGGTTCCTCTGGCTGAACCCCGGGCCCCACGAGTCGAAGGAGGACATGCGGGCCGAGGTGGAGGAGTTCGGGTTCTCCGGGGCCTACGTGCATGACCCCGACGGGGTGTGGGGTCGAGCCCTCCAGGTTCGGGCCACCACGGAGGTGTTCGTCCTGGACGAGTCCCTCACCCTGGTGTACCGGGGCTCGGTGGACGACCAGTACGGGATCGGGTTCAACCGGCCCGCGGTGAACCACCCGTGGCTCGAGGACGCGCTGGCTGCCACTCTGGAGGGCTCGGTTCCGGCCACCCGGATGACGGACGAGGTGCACGGCTGCCTCCTGGGCTTCGACAACCAGCCGCCCACCGAGGCCCGCCACGACGCGGTGACCTGGCACAACCGGGTGAGCCGGGTCATGCAGGAGAACTGCGTGGCCTGTCACCGGGAGGGCGGAATCGCGCCCTTCTCCCTGGAGACCTTCGAGCAGGCCCACGCCTACCGGCACATGCTGGCCTACGTGGTGGAGGAGGGGATCATGCCCCCCTGGTACGCAGACCCGGCCGTGGGGAAGTGGGCGAACGATCGTGGCCTTCCCGATGCAGACCGGCGGGCCCTCCTGGCCTGGATCGAGTCCGGCGGCCCGGAAGGGGACCCGGCCCTGGCGGCGGCGCCCCGGTCCTGGGTCGAGGGCTGGAACATCGGGGAGCCCGACCTGGTCCTGAGCTTCGACGAGGCCATCACGATCCCGGCCGAGGGGGTCGTTCCGTACCAGTACGTGGTGGTGCCCACTGGATTCGAGGAGGACCGCTGGGTCCGGGCCATGGAGATCCGGCCGTCGGCCCCCGAGGTCACCCACCACGCCCTGGTGTTCGTCCAGGAGCCCGGGGAGCGGACCATGATGGACGGCGGGGTACGGGGCTTCTTCGCGGCCACGGCTCCCGGCGCGGTGGGAGACGATTTTGGGGAGGATCTGGGGAAGCGGATCCCTGCCGGTTCGTCGCTGGTCTTCCAGATGCACTACACGCCGAACGGGCGTGAGGTGGAGGACCGGAGCCGGATCGGGTTCGTCTTCCACGACGAGCCCCCGGCCCGGGAAGTGGAGACCCGTTCGGCGTTCAATGTGCGCTTCGTGATTCCCCCCTACGCCGAGAACCACGAGGTGAGCGGCGAGCACACCTTCGGCGAGGACGGGGTCATCCGTGCCTTCTTCCCCCACACCCACGTGCGAGGGGTGGCCTTCCGGTATGACCTGATCCGCCGGGACGGCTCGGAGGAGGTGGTCCTGAACGTGCCGAACTACAATTTCGACTGGCAGCTCACCTACCAGGCGGCAGAGCCCATCCCGGTGAAGGCCGGCGACGTTCTTAGGGCGGTGGCCTGGTACGACAACTCCGAGAACAACCCCTACAACCCGGATCCGTCTGCCGCCGTGCGGTTCGGGGAGCAGACCTGGGACGAGATGATGCTGGGGTACTTCGACTTCGTTTCCGACTCCGGTACCCGGCTGGCCCAGCAGGACTGATCCTGCCGAGGTCGGACGTCGGCCACCTCCCGAACGCTGAAAGCCCCCCGGCGCCACTGCGGCACCGGGGGGCTTTCCACGTCCTGCCACCGGGGGATCAGGCGAAGCCGATCTCCTCCAGGGCCGCGTTCAGGCGCTCGGCCAGGTCCTCGAGGCGCTCGATCTTCTCGGGCACGTCCTCATCGTACTCGGTCATCTCGGCGATGAGGTGGTCCTGGAACTCGTTCATGTGCTCCTCGACCTCCTCGGACTCCAGCGCCTCGTTCTGGGCGCCCTGGAGCCGCTCCTGGATCGCCTGTCCCTCGTTCATGAGGGCCTGCAGCGTCTCCATGTCCTGCTGCTGCTGGGCGGCCTGGGCCTCCTGCTCGAGCTCGTTCAGCCGCTCGATGAGGGCCTCGAACTCGGGCTCGATGCCCGTGATCTTGCCCATGATGAGCTCGTCCAGGGCATCCCGACGCTCCTGCAGCTCCTCGCTACCGGCGATGGCCTGCTCCTGGAGCATGCCCACTTCCTCGTTCAGCTCCTGGTACTCGTCCATCATGTCCTGGACCGAGTCCGGAAGCTGGGGCTGCTGCATCTGCTGCTGCGGAGGCGGCGTCACCGGGGGGGGCTCCTGTGCATTCAGCGGAGCGGCCACGAGGAGAGCGGCCATGGCGGTGATCGTGAGCCGTCCCATGAGGGCTCCGATGTTCTGCATGAAATCCTGACCTTTCTGGAAGGAGGCGGGGGGCCGGGGAATGGCGCAAGTCCCGAAGGTCGGAACAGGCCATGCCTGTAGACTCGGCCCGGGAGGAGATCGACTCCCCGCATCAAGATGCCCGGGTCGTGGTGTGCTACGGGAAACCGGTGGGCCTTGTTCCGCCATCCAATGAGAGGGGCTGAGCGGAGAGGCGTCGTAGTCGGTCTCTGGCGGGGAACCGCGTGCTCGCGAAGGGGGTTTCAAAGGGGCTGTGCCCTCCCCCGGCAATTTCCGAACGAGAGGTGCCAATGAACGACCCGAGAACCCGCGTGGGAATCCCCACGGTCGCGGCCACGCTTCTACTCCTCTCCATGGTGACGGTACCGGCAGAGCCCGGAGCGGCCCAGGAGGCGTCCTCTGCCACCTCCATCCAGGCGGGGCTGGAGTTCCAGGAATGGGACGTGCCCTGGGAGCAGACCCGCCCCCGGGACCCCTACCGTGCCCCCGACGGCACGATCTTCTTCGTGGGCCAGCAGGGCGACTACGTGGGGCACCTCGATCCGGCGTCGGGAGAGATGCGCCGGTTCGAGCTGCCGGAAGGTGCCGGCCCCCACAATGTCATCGTGGACCTGGACGGCTACGCCTGGTATGCGGGGAACCGGGACGCGCACATCGGTCGCCTGGACCCGGAAACCGGGGAGATCCTACGGTTCGACATGCCCGAGGGAGTAGACGACCCCCATACCCTGGTCTGGAATTCCACCGGTGACATGTGGTTCACGGCGCAGCGGTCCGGGGATGCCGGCTTCATTGGCCGCTTCTCTCCCGAGTCCGGAGAGGTTCGCGCGGTCGCGGTGCCGGGGAGCCAGATGCGCCCCTACGGCATCGTGGTGGACAGCGCGGATCGGCCCTGGATCGCCTTCATGGGCTCCAACGCCATCGGCACGGTGGATCCCGAGACCATGGAGCTCGAGATCATCGAGACGCCGGACGAGGACAGCCGGATCCGGCGGATCGGGGTCACTTCCGACGACCGGATCTGGTTCGTGGACGCGGCCCGTGGTTGGCTCGGCATGTACGACCCGTCCAGCGGCGAGCAGGAGCAGTGGCTCTCCCCGGGAGGCGAGGCCACCGGTCTCTACGCCATGGCGGTGGATGACCTGGACCGGATCTGGTATGTGGAGAGCCGGATGGACCCGAACCGGTTCGTGGGCTTCGACCCGGCCACCGAGGAGTTCTTCGCCGTGGACGAGGTCCCGTCCGGCGGGGGCGCCGTGCGGCACATGGTCTTCTGGCCCGAGGACGGTGCCATCTGGTTCGGCACCGACACCCACACCATCGGGCGGGCCCTGGTCCCCCGCTGATGGGGCGGATCCAGGGGGGAGGCGGGGGCGGTGCCGGACGGCCGTCCCTCCTCCTCGTCGCCCTGGGCCTGCCGGCCCTGGTCCCGGCGCTGGGGGGGCTCCTCCCCGGCGAAGCGGCAGACGAGGGGGTCGCGGTGCGCGGCCCCCTCGTGGCCGCCCATTCCACCGGGGCCGTCCCCGAGCACACCGGCGGATTCGGTGAACCCGACTGCTCCTTCTGCCACTTCGATGGCGAGCTGGACCAGGAGCCGGGCACCTTCGAGCTTGCCGGCCTCCCCGAGGACGGCTGGGTCCCGGGCAGGGAATACGAGCTGGTCCTGACCCTGTCCCACCCCGACCTGGTCCTGGCCGGCTTCCAGCTGGCCGTCCGCTTTGCCTCCGGTGAACTCGAGGGGGAGCAGGCCGGTGATCTGGCCGCAGGGCGCGGCCAGCAGACCGAGACCCCGACCCGGTCCCGGGTCCGCTACCTGGGCCACACGGCGGAGGGCACCGAGCCCGACCGGGATGGAGAACGGAGCTGGAGCTTCCGCTGGACCGCACCCGAGGAGGTCGGGGCGGGCCCCGTCCGCTTCAACGCCTCGGGGAACGCTGCCGATGGCGACGGCTCGGAGTTCGGGGACCTGGTCTACACGCTGGAGCTGGACCTCCCCCCTGCAGGCGACTGATCAGGCGCCTGCGGCTTCGCCTTCCTGCCGGTGATCCCCCTCCGGCGCCTCGCCCTCCGCGAACTCCTCCTGGTACCAGGCGATGAAGTCATCGGCGCCTGCATCGGAGTAGACCACGGCCTGGCCCCCCATCTGCTCCACCCACCGGGCGGAGTCCGAGTCGAACGTCCGGACGAACGTGGGGGTTTTCCGGTCCGTCAGCGCGAGGATGTAGCGGTTGTCCTCCACGCGACGGACCGTGGAGATGATGGCCCGGGCAGAGCGGGCGCCGGCTGCCTCCAGCACCTCCAGGTCGGTGATGTCCCCCCGGAAGGCCCGGATGCCCGCCTCCTCCAGCCGGGCGATGATGGTGGGGTCGTCGTCCACCGCAACGGGCTGGTCGGGGCCCAGCATGAGGAGCTCCAGGATGGAGAGGCCGCTCTGGCCGCATCCCAGGAGGAGGATGTGGTCGGAGGGCGGCTCGGCGTCCCGCGCCCTGGATCGGGCCGGGTGGAGCTTCACCAGCTTCCAGATCAGGCGATCCGTGGCCAGGAAGGGCGTGAGGATCATGGAGGCCACCGTGACCAGGGTGATCACGGTGAAGAGTCCCTCCGAGACCTGTCCGGTCACGACCCCCTGGAGCCCCACCACCAGCGAGAACTCCGACGTCTGCGCCAGGAGGACGCCGGACAGCAGTGCCGGCCGGGCCGAGAAGCCCGCCCGCTCTGCCAGGAAGGCCACCAGGGGAGGGGTAAGGAGGACCACCACCGCCAGGAGGATGAGGGCCTGGAGGACCTCTGCGCCGGTGGGAAGGACCAGGAACGCCCCCAGCGCGGTGAAGAAGAGGGCGTTGAAGAAGTCCGAAAGGGAATTCAGCTGCCCACGCACCAGGGCGTGCACCGGGAACCCCGACAGGCTCACCCCTGCCAGGAACCCGCCGGCCACCAGGGGCAGGTCCATCCACCAGGCGAGCCCCAGGAAGCCGAAGAGGATGGAGAGCACCACCAGGAGGAGGCTCTCGTCGTCGAAGGCCAGGGTCTGGGTGGCGAACGGGGCGAACCACCGGAGGACGACCCAGGAGAGTCCGGTGAGGGCCAGGGTTCCTGCCACTCCCAGGAGGACCTCGGTTCCGCCCCCGGGCAGCCGGTCCAGGACCGGGATCATGAGGATGACGAGGAAGTCCTGGAGGAGGAGTACCCCTGTTAGCATCCGGCCGAAGGGCTCGAAGAGCTGCCCCCGGGACTTGAGGACCCGGAGCACCACCAGGGTGGACGAGGCGCTCAGCGCCAGGGCCAGGTAGCCTGCCGCTTCCAGGCTCAGGTCCAGGAAGAGGGCGGCTGCGAACCCCGCTGCCCCCAGGAGGAGCATCTGGGAGAAACCCACGATGAGGGCGGGACGTCGCTGCCGCCCGACGCGGGCCGGACTGAGCTCGATCCCGGCCACGAAGACCATGACCGTGAGGCCCAGGACCAGGGCGTCCTCCAGGAACTCTCCCTCCAGCGGGGCGACCAGGCGGGCTCCCAGGCCGCAGAGGATGAGGAGCGGGACCGCCGGGACATTGAGGGCGCGGGACAGCCCGAAGCCCACAGCGGCAGCGAGGAGGAGGATCGTGATGGCGGTCATCCCGGGAGCACCTCCCCCTTCCTCAACGAGTCCACCATTCGTTCGAGGCCGGCTTCCCGGGAATCCAGGAGGAAGGCCACGTCCAGCTCGTCCAGGATGTCCGTCATGGAGTGGTCGAAGGCATGGAGGGCGCAGGGGATCCCGCGCTGCTGGCAGGTGAAGGCCAGCGTCCGGTTCGTGTCCTCGATCTGGAGGGCCGAGACCAGGAGCTGCGCCCGGTCCAGTCGGGCCTCGTCCAGGACGGAGGAGTACTCGCTGTTCCCGAGAACCGTGGTGCAGGGGAGGCCGTCCAGCTTCTCCGGATCGGTGTCCACGGCAACCGTGGCCACCCCGGCCTCGTGGAGGAGCTCCACGATGCGGCGTCCCATGTCGTTCATCCCCACCACGATGACGTGGTCCCGGGCTCCGTTGTCGGCCTCATCCGGCCCGCCCTCCTCCGGGGGAGCGGCCTGGAAGATCTTCAGGACCCCGAGTCCCCGGACGACTCGATAGAGGGGCCCGTTGTAGAGGATCATGTACGCCGAGATTCCGATGGTCACCAGGCCGACGACGCCGATGAGGGAGAGCACCTCCTCCCCGATGACGCCGGTGGCAAGCCCCAGGGCGGCCAGGATGAACGAGAATTCGCTGATCTGGGCCACCGTGACCGACGTGAAGAACGCCGTCTTCTCATCGTACTTCATGCGGGTGATGATGAGCATGAAGATGAACGGGTTCCCGATGAGGACGAACAGCGAGAGCACGACGGCGGGCAGCCACATCCCGGCGGCGTCCCCGAACTCCATCTGGATGCCCAGGGAGACGAAGAAGACCGCGATGAAGAAGTTCATGAGGGGGTGGACCCGGCGGCGCAGGTCGCCGTGGTATGGCAGCTGGGCCAGCGCGATTCCCGCCAGGAAGGCCCCGATCTCGATGGAGACCTCCATGAGCTCGGCGCCCAGGACCAGGAGGAAGCACCAGGTCAGCGCCCAGATGAAGAGGCTTTCCGGAGAGCGGCTGATCCATCGGAAGGTGGGAGGGAGGACCCAGCGGGCCGCGATGGCGGCCACCAGGAGGATGAGCCCCATCCCCCCGAAGGCCAGGGCCAGCGACATGGCGATCTCGCCCAGCTCGGTCCCGTCGGTTCGGCCCAGGCCCGACAGGACGGTGAGGGCCGCCACCACCACGATGTCCTGGACCAGGAAGATCCCCACGGCGATCCGGCCGTAGACGGACTCCAGGTCCCCCTTCTGGTCCAGGAGCTTCACCACCACCACGGTGGAGGAGAAGGTCAGCGCCGTGGCGATGAAGACGGATTGCAGGACGTCGAAGCCCAGGAGGAGACAGAGGGCGATCCCGCCGCCGGCGGTGAAGACCACCTGACCCAGCCCCGCCACGACGGCCACCTTCCCCACGTCGCGGATTTTCTCCAGGGACAGCTCCAGCCCCACCAGGAAGAGGAGGAGCGCGATCCCGACCTCGGAGATGAGGTGCACCGTATCGGTGACCTCCACCGCTCCCAGGATGGGACCCAGGAGGAGACCCGCCAGGATGTAGGCGACGATGGCCGGGACCCTGGCCAGGCGAGCCACCAGGACACAGGCGGTGGCGGCCAGGAGGATGAGACCCAGGTCCTGGAGGATGTCCAGTTCAGCCATGGAGCGTCGTCTTGCCGACGGGTCCGGCGTTCAGAGGTGAGGGCACGGGACTCAGGCCAGAGGGAGGAGGCTCCAGAGGAGCATTCCCGTGATGAGGGGGATCGTCAGGTTGTCGTCCAGGGGCCATGGGATGCGCTCCGCCAGGGTGACGACCACGGCGGTGACCCCGCCGGCCACGGGCCCCCAGCCCGGAAACAGAACCAGGATGGACACGGCGAGGAAGAGGGAAGAGCCCAGGATCGTGCCCGACCCGAAGGGCCGCTTCCCCCATCGCCGTCCGCAGTAGCTGGCCACGGGATCGGCCAGGGAGAGGACCAGGATGGCCGAGACCGCAATGGGCACGGGGAAGATGGCCACGGTGAGGAGGGCCCCCAGGAGGTACCAGGAGGAGGACGCGACGCCCGAAGCTTCCCGGGGAGAAGCCAGGGAGCGGAAGAGCCGGAAGAAGAGCCGGTTCGCCGCGGGAACCCCGAACCGGAGGCCGTCTGCGAGAAATGCGCCTGCCGTGAGGGCGCCCAGCGCCGCCACCAGGAACTCCCGGGGCGGAGCCCACCAGACCAGGACCGCGACCAGGACGAGCCCGCAGGTGGCGTGGAAGATCCGGCGGGCCGGCTGGGGCCCCCGGGTTCGGGCCACGAGGGGGGCAAGGTCACTCCCGACAGTGGAGGGCATGGAACGGGGGCTGGGGGCGCAGTGACGGGATCGTGACCGAGGTGATACGGAAGCTGGTTCGCCCTGCATCACGTCCGGAGACAGTTGAGCTCCAATATAGGTCGTACGCCTTCATTCCACCGGCAAGGGAGGTGGTCAACGTGCGAATCGTCCTCTGCTCCGACACCTGGCTCCCGCAGGTAAACGGAGTCTCCCGCACCCTCCATCGCCTCATGGCCCACCTCCTCGACCGAGGCCACGAGGTGGCCCTGGTGACCCCGGAGCTGGGCGAGAGCGGTGCCGAGGGAGATGGCGCCCGGGTGCACATTCGGCGCCCCGGGCGACCCGTGCCCCTCTATCCGGACCTCCTGGTGACACTCCCCCTGGGCCGGGGTTCCGCCCGGGCCCTGGACGAATTCGAGCCCCACGTGGTCCACTGCGCCACCGAATCCGTCCTGGGATGGTCCGTGCGCAGGTGGGCCCTGGCCCGAGGCATTCCTCTGGTCACCTCCTACCACACCAACTTCGCGGAGTACGCCGGGGAGTACGGGCTGGGTCGGCTGAAGGGGGTGGCCTGGTCCCTCCTCCGTCGCTTCCACAGCCCGGCCCGGGCCACCCTTTGCCCGAGCACGCCCACCCTGGAGGAGCTTTCGGAGCGGGGCTTCCACCCCCGGACCCGGGTGTGGTCCCGGGGGGTGGATGCGAACCGCTTCCACCCAGGCCGTCGTTCCGGCGCCTGGCAGCCTTCCCCACGGTCCGGGAACGGGCCCGGAGGGAAGCAGGGGTCCAGGTGGGGTTGGTCCTGGTAGGAGATGGGCCCCTGGGGCCGGGGCTCCGATCCCGGTGCGAGGCGGGCGAGCTGCCGGGGGTCCACTTGGCCGGGTGGCTCGAGGGGCCGGAGCTGGCTCGAGCCTTCGCATCGGCCGACGTGTTCGCTTTCCCCAGCGACACGGAGACCTTCGGGAACGTGGTCCTGGAGGCCATGGCGTCGGGGCTCCCGGTGGTGGGGGTCAACCGGGGAGGGGTCCGGGACTCGGTCCGCTCCGGCCGGAACGGGCTCCTGGTCCCCCCGGGGGACGAGGATGGCCTGGTGGACGGGCTCCTCCGCCTGTCGCTGGACCCGGGGCTCAGGGGGTGCATGGGAACGGTGGCCCGATCCGACGCCCTGGAGCGCAGCTGGGCCCGGATCCTCGATGGGGTCATCGACGTGTACCGGGAGGCGGCGTGAGCACCTGGGTGCTGGCCATGGACGGGGTGGATCGCAGGCTCCTCCTTCGCCTGGCGGCCCTCCGCCACCCTCGGCTCACCGCACTCTTCCTGGTCCTGACCCGCCTGGGGGACCCGGTCCCGGTGGTGGGGCTGGCACTGGCAATGGCGCTCCTGGAGGGGATGGTCGTCCCTGGCGGAGGCCGTGGGCCCGTGGTGGCCCTGGCCCTGGCCTTCGCCGCCTCCCAGCTCCTCAAGCGGTGGATTTCCAGGCCCCGGCCGGCACTCCCGGTGGGCCTGGGCAGCCTGGTGCAGGCCCCGGACCGGTTCTCCTTCCCCTCGGGCCACGCGGCCGCCGCCCTGGCCATCGCCCTCCCCCCGGCCCTGGCCCTGGTGGGGTCCGGCCAGCCGGCGGTGGCCCTCCTGGTCCTGGTGCCTGCCCTCCTGGTGGGGATGTCCCGGGCCTACCTGGGAGTGCACTACCCCGGGGATGTGCTGGCAGGGTGGGCCCTGGCGGCCAGCGCGACACTGGTCACCCTTTTGCTCCTGCCCTGACGGTCGCTCCGCATTCGACCGGGGCCATCCCGGCCCCCGGGCCCCGCCCTCAGCTCGGGACAGAGCCGCTGGGAGGCGTTCCTTCCGACTTCCGCTTCTCCTCTTCCTGCTCGTCGAACCAGCGGTAGACCTCGGGCTTCTCGGAGGCCTCCACCAGGTCGTCCAGCTCCCGGGCTCCCCGGATGATCCGGGCGGTCCGGGTGAGGGCCCGCATGTGGTCGAAGCGCTTCTCCCTGGGCCCCAGGAGGATGAAGATGGCCCGGGCGGGGGTGGCCGTGTTGGGGAAGCGGATTCCCTCGGGGCAGATCCCCAGGAACATGAGGGGCTCCTCCACGCTGGAGACCAGGGCATGGGGGAGGGTGACGCCAGGGCGGATCTCCGAGGAGAACTCCTCCTCGCTGGCCGCAAGGCGGTCCACCACCTGGTCGAGTTCGGGCCCGTCGCCGAAGTGCGTGGCCAGGATCTGCCGCATGGCCTCACGGTAGCGGCTGCCCCCACCTTCCAGCCCGAACACGATGCGCTCGGGGGCCAGGCCGGCTGGCAACGCCTGCTCCGAAGGTCCGGCGCCGATGACGCCCTGACCCGGGCTCTTCTGCGCGGTTTCGCTGGGGTAGATGACCAGGAAGCTCTCGGGCACCAGGGAAGAGAGCTGGGCAGGAAGCTTCTCCAGCTCCCGGGTCCACGAAAGCGTGCCGCGACGGGCGCTCAGGAGGACGACCAGGTCCTGGGGCTCCAGGCGGGTGCGGAGCTCCCAGAGGAGGGGCCCCCACCCCTCCACGCCCTCGAAGGTGGCCGGGTACTCGGGGGGCGTCTTCCGGAAGAGGGCCTGGTAGCGCTCCGGGTCCTCCTCCACCACCAGGGCCTCCAGGCGGGCATCCACCTCGGAGGCGAAGCTCTGCACGAGGCTGGCGGCGTCCACGAAGCCGGGATGGCGGTCCGTGGAGGGGGGCACGATGAGGACGATGCGGCTCGTGGTGTTCAGGGGGTGACCCATCTTGGCCACGACCACGGTCTGCGTCGTCTGCTCCAGGAGCTGATCCAGCACGGTGCCGAAGACGGCGGTGCGGCTTCCGGAGCTGCGGCCATCCCAGCCCACCACCACGATGGAGGTGCGGGTCTCGGCCAGGGCCCGGCCGATCCCGGTGGCGATGTTTCGGTCCACCCGGGTGAGGGGCGAGACCGGGACGTCGGCGCCGGCGGAGTAGAGGACGGCGTGTGAGAGCATCTTCTCCGCCTCGGCCACCTGCGCTTCGGTGCCTTCCTCCGTGCCCCGGACCACCATGAGGGGGTAGAGCGCCTCCTCGGAATTCTTCCCCCGGAGGAGGAAGGAGATGTCCATGAGGGCGTCGGCGGTGGCGGGGTTGGAGATGGGGATGAGGATTCGCCGGGGCGCCTCGGAGGGGTCGTACGGCTTCTGCTCCTCCTGGCGTGCCAGCTCGCGGCCGAAGCGCTCCACCAGGGAGGGGCCCACGAAGACCGTGACCAGGATCATGATGATGACGGCGTTCACCACGGTCTCGCCGAAGAGGCCGATCTCCAGCCCCACGAAGGTGACGGCCAGGGTGGCGGCGGCCTGCGGGGAGGAGAGCCCGAACATGGCCAGGCCCTCTTCCCGGTTGTAGCCGTAGATGAGCTTCGTGGCCCATGCGCCCAGGAACTTCCCCAGGAGCACCAGGGCGGTGAGGGCGCCGGCGACAACCCAGACCTCGGTGCTCTCCACCATGACCCGGGGGTCCACCAGCATCCCCACGCTGAGGAGGAAGAAGGGGATGAAGAGGGCGTTCCCCACGAAGCGCACCCGGGTCATGAGAGGGCTCTTCAGGGGGATGAGGCGGTTCAGGGTGAGCCCGGCCAGGAAGGCCCCGATGATGGGCTCGGCACCGGCCAGGTTCGCGGCCCAGGCCGTGGCGAAGAGCACGACCATGAGGAAGATGAACTCCGCCGGGGCCTGGCTGGGCACGTTCCGGAAGAACCACCGGCCGACCCGGGGGATGATGACCAGGACCGCGCCGGCGTAGAGGGCCAGGATCCCGAAGAGGCGGACCCAGAAGACGGCGTCCAGGTCGCCGGCCAGCGAGCCGGCCACCACGGCGAGGACGGTGAGGGCCAGGGTGTCGGTGACCAGGGTCCCCCCGATCACCGTGACCATGGCCGGGTTCTTCACGATCCCCAGCCGGCTCACCACCGGGTAGGCCAGGAGGGTGTGGGACCCGATGATGGCGCCGATGAGGAGGGCGGCCGGGATCCCGAAGCCCAGCAGGGGCATGACGGCCAGCGACAGGCCCATGGGGAGCCCGAAGGACAGGAAGCCGAAGGTGATGCTCCTGGACCGGTACTCGTTGAAGCGGTTCAGGTCCAGCTCGAGCCCCGCCAGGAACACCAGG
>REBX01000290.1 GCA_007692505.1 Gemmatimonadales bacterium
GCCCCGGCAATCCCCCCGATCAGCGCGACTCGCCCCGGAGGAGCGGCCCCCAGGTGTACTGCCCGCCGAATCGGAGCTGCAGGTACGAGTTGCTCTGGACGAACTCCCACCGGGACTCGCCCACCAGTCGCATCCTCTCCGACACGGGGAGCTCGAGCCCTGCATGGACGTTCACCCCGGCCCGGAGCTGGTCCAGGAGGTCGTCCACGAAGGTGTCGTCCACCGCTTCCCCCTGCCCCCGCATGAGGTGAGCCGATGCCCCCATCCCGGCGTATCCCAGGAGCCCGCCGGGGATCTGCCAGAGGAAGTGGGCATCCCCGTGGAGGGCCACGTCGGAGAGCTGGATCTGGCCCAGGTCCACCTCCACCTCCTCGTCGGTCTGCTCCAGGACCAGCGCCTCCAGCGACTCCTCCAGCGACCGAACCTCGCTCCGGAGGAGGCTGGACGACCACCGGTTGAACCCGGCGGTAACCCGGACGCCGGGCCCGATGAACCCCAGGTCCACCCGCCCCCCGAAGGAATGGGTGGACTCCACCCCCCGGGGATTCACCCAGCCCACGTCCAGCATGGCCCCCCGGGGCGACAGGTGTTCCCAGTCGAAAGACTCCAGGTCCAGGCGCTGGCCCTCGGCCTGCGCCGGGGTCATTCCCAGGAGGAGGAGGAGACCGAAGAGGATGGCCAGGAGGACGGCCACCGCCCCCACGATGCGGGCCACCACGGTGAGTCGGTCGCCCTGTTCGGTCGGGTCCCGCCGGTCCAGGAGACCCATCAGGCCACCACCTCCGCGGCCTCGCGGGCCGCCGTCAGGGTGTGCTCGATCTCGGCCTCCGAGTGGCGAATGGAGAGGAAGCCCGCCTCGAAGGGCGACGGCGCCAGGAAGACGCCCCGCTTCACCATCTCCCGGTGGAACCGCCCGAACCGCTCCGTGTCCGCCTCCTGCGCATCCTCGAAGCGCTCCACGGGCCCGGGGTGGAAGAAGACCCCGAACATGGAACCATGGGCATCGCCCGACGCCGGGATCCCGGCCTCCCGGAGGATCCCCACCAACCCCTCCACCAGGCGCTCCCCCACTTCCTGGAGCCCGGGGAACGGGTCGTTCTCCTCGAGCCATCCCAGCTGGGCGTTCCCCGCCGCCGTGGCCAGCGGGTTCCCCGACAGCGTCCCGGCCTGGTAGACCGGTCCCAGGGGCGCCACCTGCTCCATGATGTCCCGCCTCCCGCCGAAGGCACCCACGGGGAGCCCGGCACCGATGACCTTCCCCAGGGTGGTGAGGTGGGGCACCACGCCGAAGCGCTCCTGCGCCCCGCCCAGCCCCACCCGGAACCCGGTCATGACCTCGTCGAAGACCAGGAGGGCACCGTGCTCCTCGCAGATCTCCAGGAGCCCCTCCAGAAAGCCGGGCAGGGGCGCGATGAGCCCCGCGTTCCCCATGACGGGCTCCAGGAAGATGGCGGCAAACCCGTCCCCCTCCTTCCGGAAGAGGTCCCGGACCGCCTCCAGGTCGTTGAAGGGGAGGACCGCCGTGTCCCGCACCGCCTCCTCCGGCACCCCTGGCGAATTGGGCAGGCCCAGCGTCGCCACCCCGGACCCGGCGGCCACCAGGAAGGGGTCCGCGTGCCCGTGGTAGCAACCGCTGAACTTGAGGAACCGGGAGCGGCCGGTGAACGCCCGGGCCACCCGAAGCGCACTCATGGTGGCCTCCGTCCCCGAATTCACCAGGCGCACCATGTCCAGCCCCGGCACCAGGCGGACCAGGCGCTCGGCCATCTCCACCTCCTCCGCCGTGGGCGCGCCGTAGCTCGTCCCCCGCTCCAGCTGGCTCCGGAGGGCCTCCACGATGACCGGGTGCCCATGCCCCAGCACGTGGGGACCCCAGGACATGATGTAGTCGATGTAGCGTTCCCCCTCGGTGTCCACCAGGAAGGGCCCGTCCCCCCGATCCACGAAGAAGGGCCGCCCTCCCACGGACTTGAAGGAGCGGACCGGCGAGTTCACGCCTCCGGGGAGCACGCGGCGGGCGCGGTCCCAGAGTTCGGTGGTGGCGGCATGGGTGGGGACGTGGGTCATGATGCAGGGCGGGGGCTGGGGGAATTAGATGGCGTCCGGGGCGCCGCAGGCAGGGCGGGCCCACGTCGGGTCAGGGCACCGAGGGTTCGGGTGGGGGCACGACCCTGGCAACGAGGTCGTACTCCAGTGCGTCCTCGATGCGGACGGGCACCAGGTCCCCGGGTCGGAGGGTGCGGGCCGCCTCGTCGGGGAGGATGCGGGTCAGGCCGTCCACGTCGATGGCCTGGCCCCGGATGCGGCCCTCTGCCACGTACTCGGGGTCGTCGTCCACGAGGCGGTCCACCAGAAGGGCCTCCACGCGCCCCACCAGGGCCTCGTTGGCCTCCCAGGAGATGCCCCGCTGCAGGTCCATGAGGGCCTCCAGCCGCTCCCGCTTCACGGACTCGGGGACCTGCTCGGCCATCTCGGCTGCCGGGGTGCCCTCCTCCGGCGAGTAGGTGAAGGCGCCCACCCGGTCGAAGGCGAGCTCCTCCAGGAGGCCCATCATGTCCTCGAACTCGGCGTCCGTCTCGCCGGGGAAGCCCACGATCACCGTGGTGCGGAGCACGATGCCGGGAATGCTCTCCCGGAGGTCCCGCACCCGCTGCCGGATCGTCTCCTGCCGCTCGGGCCGGCGCATCCGCCTGAGCACGGCATCGGAGCCGTGCTGGATGGGCAGGTCCAGGTACGGGAGGATCCGGGGCTCCGAGGCCAGGAGCTCCACCAACTCGGGGGTGATCCCCGAGGGGTACATGTAGAAGAGGCGGAACCAGGGCACCTCCGTGCCTGCCAGGAGGGCCCGGAGGAGGTCCGGGAGGAGGGGGACGGAGTCGGGGGTCCCGCCGGGGCCCGCCGCCTTCACCGCCGCCCGGCGGAGGTCCCTCCCGTACCAGGTGGTGTCCTGCGAGATGATGTTCAGCTCCCGCACGCCGGCGGCCTCCAGCTCCCGGGCCTCCGCCACCAGTTCGGCCACCGGGACGGATCGGTGGAGGCCCCGCATGTGGGGAATGGCGCAGAAGGCGCAGGTGTGGTCGCAGCCTTCCGAGATCTTCAGGAAGGAGGTGTGGGAGGTCTCGGTGGAGAGGAGCCGGAGGGGCCGCTCCATGTTGGGGAGGGTCTCGGGGTCCGGGAGGAAGCCCCGGTCCTGGAGCTCCGGGACCAGCCGGGGCATGTCGGTGATCCCCATGAAGAGGTCCACCTCGGGGATCTCCCGGGCCAGCTCGTCGCCGTACCGCTGCACCATGCAGCCCACGGCCACCACCGCGTCCACGCCTCCGGCCTCCTTGAGGGCACAGGCCTCCAGGATCGTCTCCACGGACTGCTCCCGGGCCGCCTCGATGAAGCCGCAGGTGTTCACGATGACGATGCGGGCGCCCTCCACCCCCGTGGTGACACGGGCCCCGTGACCCACCAGCGACGCCATCATCCGCTCCGAGTCCACCGTGTTCTTGTCGCAGCCCAGGGTGACCAGGCCGATGCGGGGCCCCTCGGGCTGGCCCACCGCCTCCAGGCGGCCCTCCAGGCCCCGGGCGCTCCGGACCCCCTCCCCCGCACCGCCTGCGCCGGAGGGAGGGGAGACGGGGAATACGGGGAGGTCCCGATGGGTGACGCGACCGCTCACGACTGACTCCTCATCGCTCGATGATCTGGACGCCTCGCGGAGGTTCGAACACGAAGCGTTCCGGGGACACCCCCGGGTTCAGTTCAAGATCGCGAAGATCGAGCACCCGGGTGAAGCCCTCGTCCTCG
This sequence comes from Gemmatimonadales bacterium, assembly GCA_007692505.1. Taxonomy (GTDB): domain Bacteria; phylum Gemmatimonadota; class Gemmatimonadetes; order Longimicrobiales; family Gaopeijiaceae; genus REBX01. The sequence continues at coordinate 3,796 of REBX01000290.1, forward strand.
GTGATCTCGATGCGGCGGACCAGTGCGTCCTCCTCGTCCACCCAGATCCGGGCCCGTACGTAAGGCGACGGCGCGGTGGGCACCAGGGTCAGCACGTGGGTCATCCGACCCGCCACCTCCTCTCGGCCATCCAGGGTGGGGCGGTAGCGGTCCCCCGGATCTGCCAGGAACTCCCGGTGCAGGTCGAAGCGCTCCCCTCCCTCTCCCAGGGCGCTCCGGAAGACCTGCCCGGCATCGGTGGAGGGGAAGTAGAGCCAGAGGTGGCGGCCGTCGGCCACCACCCGGTCCCCCTCCGGATCCGTGAAGCGCATCTCGAAGCGGTCGGACCGGAGCTGGCAGAGCTCGCCGCGGCTCTGCCGGTTCTGGCCCAGGATATCGTTCTGCACCTCCTGCTCGAAGCGGGCACAGAAGCCATCCAGGGCCAGGTACCGCTCTGCGGCGACCTCCAGAACGGCAAGGGCCTCCTGGGTGGCCGCGTCGGGGGACTGTGCCCCGGCAGGTGCGGCGCCCGGAATGCCCTCCACCGGGAGGAGGAGGACGAGGGGGACGATGAGGGCAAGGGTGCGGAACATGGCTGGGGTTCGCTCTTCAGTAGGGGCTCCGTGGAGGACCGGCTTCGGGCCTGATACACGGCGGAGGGCCCCTTGGGTTCAGGGGGCGGCGGATCGGGGGGCCGGGCCCTGCCTGTGGAGCGCCCGGGTCCATCCCATCCCCCTCAGGGCTCGGGGTCCTCTCCCGACATGAGGCGGTCCAGCTGGTCCATGGACAGGAGGACGTCCCGGGGCTTCGACCCGTCCGGCGGCCCCACCACACCGGCGTCGTGGAGCTGGTCCACGATGCGGGCAGCCCGACCGTACCCGATGCGGAGCTTGCGCTGGAGGAGGGAGGTGGAGCCCTGGTCATTGGCGATCACCACCTCCGCCGCGTCCCGGAAGAGCTCGTCCCAGTCGCCCTCGATGGCGTCGGGGCCGTCCTGCTCCTCCGACTCGGCGGCGCGGACGAGCTCCAGGATGTCCTCCTCGTCGTCGGGGAAGGGGTCGGCGTCCGGGTCCTCGGACAGCTTTCTCTCCCGGAGGTCCCGGAACCAGTCCATGAGGCGATCCGTCTCCTCGGTGGAGACGAAGGCACCCTGCATGCGCACGGGGGCCCCCTGCCCCGGGGGGAGGAAGAGCATGTCGCCGTTCCCCAGGAGGGCGTCAGCGCCGTTCTGGTCCAGGATGGTGCGGGAGTCCGTCTTGGAGGCCACGCGGAAGGCGATGCGGCAGGGGAAGTTCGCCTTGATGAGGCCGGTGATGACGTTCACCGAGGGGCGCTGGGTGGCCACGATGAGGTGGATCCCGATGGCCCGGGCCTTCTGGGCGAGGAGGGTCAGGGGCTTCTCCACCTCCGACTGCACGGCCATCATGAGGTCGGCGAGCTCGTCCACCACCAGGACGATGTACGGGAGGACCCCGTCGTCCCAGACCCAGCGGTCCGGGTCGCCTTCCTCGCCCACAGGCTCCACCCGGCGCATGGGGGTGCCCTTCCGGACCCGGCGGTTGAACTCGCCCAGCGAGCGGACCCCGTTCTCCTTCAGGAGGGAGTAGCGCCGCTCCATCTCGATGACGGCCCACTTGAGGACGCCGGCGGCGTCCTTGGGGTTCGTGACCACCGGATGCCGGAGGTGGGGGAGGTCCGAGTAGGTGGAGAGCTCCACCATCTTGGGGTCGATGAGGAGGAGGCGGAGGGTTTCGGGGGTGTGCCGGTAGACCAGCGACATGATGATGGTGTTCAGGCATACCGACTTCCCCGATCCCGTGGCACCGGCAATGAGGGCGTGGGGCATGCGGGCCAGGTCGGCCACGTAGGGCTCCCCCTGCAGGTCGGCGCCCAGGGCCAGGGGAAGGTCGCCCCGGCTCCGTGAGAAGGCCGGTGCCTCCACCACCTCCCGGAGGCGGACGACCCGGGGGGTGGGGTTGGGGATCTCCACCCCGACCGCCCCCTTCCCGGGGATGGGGGCCACGATGCGGATCGTCCGGGCCTTCATGGCCAGGG
>REBX01000194.1 GCA_007692505.1 Gemmatimonadales bacterium
CGGCTCCAGCGAGATCTCCACCGGTTTGGTCTCGAAGGCCTCGAAGGCCAGGGGATCCCGCTTTCCGACCTTGGCTACCGGGGCGACCAGGACGTCCGGGACCGTGTGGACCCGGATGTTCATTCGTTCCACGCTGTCGTTGTGGAAGGCCCGGGCCAGGGCAATCTTGTCCTCCGTCCGGGTGAGTTCCTCCATGAGGGCGCGGAAGTTCTCGTTGGACACGAGCTCCGGATGGTCCTCCGAGAGGGCAAAGATCTTCTCCAGGGCATGGGTCTGCCCGTCCACGGCTGCGCCTGCCGCCGCCGTCCCTTCGGAGCCGCCTTTTCCGGTGGGGGCCGGATCGGTCCGGGCGACCACCACCGCCTGCAGGGTCTCTCGTTCGTGCTCGGCCACGGCCCCCACCACCTTGGCGAGCCTGGGGATGAGGTCGTGCCGCCGCTTGAGCTCCACCTCCAGCATGGCAAAGGCCCGATCCGCCCGGTTGCGCAGGTCCACCAGGCCGTTGTAGACGGTGGTGAAGTAGAAGGTGGCAATGGCGGCCAGGACGAGGCCCATGGCCAGGCCGACCCACCCGGCCGAAGCCTGCGCCGCCTCCACGAAGGGGAGCCCCTCCACGTTGACCGTGCGCACGATGGGGACGAGTCCGGCCAGGATCACGGCCCCGGCAAACGCCCCACGGGCCTGCCATGCATACTTCCGGATGAGCGCCTCCTCGCTGTGGGCCGACACGATGAAGAGTCCCCCGGAGTCCGACTCCTCACGGGCGATCTCCGGCTCCACCACGTCCTCCCGGACCCGGGCCGGGCCCAGGACGTAGGTGGGCTCGTCGGCCAGGATCACCTCCTCCTGGAATCGCCTGCGACCCGTGGAGCGACGGAGTTGGCGCCGGGGGCCCTTCCCGAAGTAGAGGGGATCCCTGCGGTGCACGGTCCGGCTCAGCACCCGCTTCGCATGGAATTCGGCCCCCTTCGGCCGGACCCGGATGTGGCCCGTGTCGTCGTGGAGTTCGAAGGGCTTGTAGCGGCGTCCCGAAGCCACCGTCTTCCACTCCCGGGTCGTCTTCTTCTTCCCGTCCTTGTCCCGGGTCGTGCGCTTTCGCTGCTCCTCGATCTTGTAGCTGTAGTACACAACCTCCTTCTCGGTGAGGAAGGAGGTGATGGGGCTGGGGGTCCGCGCTGTCCCCTTCAGCTCGTTCAGCCCCATGGTGACCCCCTTGCAGCGGGAGGTGGGGATGTTCTCGATGAACCGTTTCCGGAAGAAGGCCCGGTAGCCCAGGAGGAGGAAGACGATACCCGTGGCGAGGATGAGGAGGGGCACGCCCACTTCGGAGAACGTGGTGGACTCTTCCTGGAGGAGGGCCGAGAGGAGGAGAAGAGGGGCGATGGCGGTCACCTGAGCGGATCGAAGTCGACGAAGGCACGGGGTGTCGGGGCGAGACTAGGGCGGATCGAGCCCGGGATGCAACTGAAACCTCGAAATACGAAGGACGGGGTAGACAGGGCGCCCCTTCCGCCCTATAATGGGATCAGATGCTACCCGGGTTTTCGTATCGAGCTTCCCCCTCCCTCTCGCCGAGGCACACATGGCCGAAGTCAGCTTTACCGATCGCGAGCTCGACGTCATGAGCATCCTCTGGCGTGAGGGCTCCGGGACCGTGGCCGAGGTTCGGGAGGCGCTGGAGGACGACCTCGGGTACACCTCGGTCCTCAAGGTCCTGCAGATCCTGGAGGAAAAGGGTTTCGTGGATCACGAGAAGGAGGGTCGGGCGTACCGCTACTTCCCCCTGGTGGAGGCCTCCCAGGCCGGAGCCTCTGCGCTGGACCGGGTGGTGGACAAGATCTTCCACGGGTCGGCGGAGCTCACCCTCGCCCGCCTGGTGTCGGCACGGAAGATCCCCCCGGGGGAGCTCGAGGCCATGAGGCGGCTCCTGGACGAGCTGGACGAGCTGGACGATGAGGCGGACGAATCATGAGCTACCTCCTCTATGTCCTCGCCGTGTCCGTCCTCGTGACCCTGGCCGCCTGGGCGCTGGAGCGGGCCCTCCAGGCCCTGGGCCGTCCCATCCGCTGGGTCTGGGTCGTCGCCATGGCCGCGACGGCCGGACTCTCTGCCCTGGTCGTCGTTGGCGTCCTGCCCCTCCAGGAAACGACACCAGAGTGGAGCTCCAACTCGGCCGAGTCGGAGGCTCGAGTCGGGCTCCCGTCGGGCGAAGACGGAGCTGTCTCCGGACTCGACGAGGCAGGGCGGACCCGAGGGGGCCTCCGTTCGGCCCTCGCTCTCCCCGGAACCTTCCTGAATCGGGCTCTGGGGGGCCTCCAAGCCCGGGCCGCTTCCGTCGTCTCCCGCTTCGCCGGGCCCTCGAACTCGACGGGAGGGGTGAGCGCGGCGTCCGGGGGTGCGGGTCCCCTTCCAGCCGGTGCGCTCCTTGTTTTCGGGATGGGGTCGAGCGCTGTCCTCCTTCTACTTGTGGTCGCCCACCTCAGGCTTTACATGAGACGCCGCAGATGGGGCCACTGCACGGTTCTGGAGACCCCGGTTCGGCTCTCCGGCGAGTTCGGGCCGGCCGTGGTGGGGGTGCGCCGCCCTGAGGTCGTCCTCCCCAGGACGATCCTTCGGCTTCCCCGGAAGGAGCTCGGACTGGTGCTTCGCCACGAGGTGGAGCACGTGCAGGCCGGGGACACCCGTCTCCTGGCTGGAGCCCTCCTCCCCCTGGTCCTGGCTCCCTGGAATCCCCTGGTCTGGCTCCAGCTCTTCCACCTGCGCCAGGCCGTGGAGCTGGACTGTGATGCCCGGGTCCTCCGGAGCGGGGTTCCGGCCTCCAGCTACGCCCGGACCCTCCTGACCCTCAGCTCCAGCGAACGCCCGGGGCTCGCCCCCTCCCCTGCCCTCACCGCTCCATCTCGCCATCTCAAGAGGAGAATTCGATCCATGAAGACCTCATCCCTGCGCAGCCGCATCCCCACCGGCCTGGCCGCTTCCGGCCTGGCCCTCCTCTTCGTCGTCCTCGCCTGCGAGGTGGAGCCGCCCACCGCCGAGACGACCAGTGAAGCGGGGGATGCCGCCCATATGGAAGTCCTCACCGGCGAAGCCGAGTACCTCGAGGGGAAGGTGGCGGGTGCCCGGATCGTGCTCCGACAGGATGTCGATGTCTCCTCGGGAGAGCCCGAGGGACGGATGCGGATCTCCGGTGAGTCGCAGGGCGACGAGGACGAGCGTCCCCTGGTGGTGGTGAATGGGGTCCCTGGCGTGGAGCTCGGGGGCGCCAGCGCCGAGCTCGATGCGAGCAACATCGAGTCCGTCGAGGTCCTGAGGGGGGCCGCCGCCGTGGAGCGCTACGGCGAGCGCGCCCGCCACGGGGTCATCCTCATCAAGACCCGGAACTGAGTTAGAACCTCCCTGGGAATTCCCCTCGCTGCCTGCGAGAGACCTCCTGTTCCGGTCTCAGCCCCGGTCGTGCCGGTGTGCCCAATGCATGCAGAGGCCCAGCATGACCAGGAGCCAGGCCAGTACGGGGGCCAGGTCTGCCGTATCGGCGTTGGGGGCCACCAGGAGGGCCCGGAGGAGGGACCAGTGCCCCTGCACGAGGCGCTGCCCAAGCTCCGTCCCGACGTCCCAACTCGTCGTGATCGCGGCGAACATGACCACGTTCAGCCCCAGGAAGAGGAGGAGGAGGGGGATGAAGACCCGGCCGATCCGGAGGGCCAGCGCCGAGCCGAAGAGGTACGCGGTGACCAGCGAGAGGAGGGCGACCCCGAACCCCGGCAGCCCCGAGCCCACGGCCCCCAGGCCCAGGGTCGGGACGTTCATGGCGACCAGCTCCGGATTGGAACGGAGGATGGCCGAGCTGGCCCCCACCGAGAGGGACACCCCCACCAGGAGGGGGAGGCCGGCCACGACCCGGGCCATTCGATGGCTCCGGCGGGAGACCGGGGAGGCGTCCATGACGACTCGGCTGCCGGGGCCCAGGTTCCGCCACACGGCCTCGGGCCAGAGGAAGGCCGTGACCAGGGTCAGGATCAGGAGTGCCGGGAGGAGGACGGTGGAGAGGAGGACGATTCCGGTGGGCTCCATCATCTGCGACGGGTCCACCGGGTCCTGCCCGTAGAGGACCGACATGATGGGGAGGGCCACGGCAAGGCCGCCCAGGGCGACCCAGGCCAGGGGGAATTCCCGCCAGAGGGCCTGGATGTGCAGGCCTACCAGGCCGAGGAATCCGGGGCCAGGCCGAGGGGAAGGATGTGTCATGAGGTCTCCTTGCCGGTGAGGTAGGCCAGGGCAATGTCGGCCATGGAGATGCGCTCTGTTTCAAGTACTTCCAGGCCCGCGCTCCGGGCCCAGCTCTTCAGTTCGTCCTCGGGGGTCCGCACGATCCAGGACTGGTCCCTTCCCAACGTGGCTTCGCGTCGAACCAGGAAGCCTGGAGCCACGTCGTCCGGTCCGGTCCCGGATTCGGGCCCCCGAACCCGGACCCGGAGGTGCGAACGTCGGAGCTCCTCCACCGGGGCATCGACGCCCACGCGTCCACGCTTCAGGACCAGGAGCCGATCGGCCAGGGACTGGGCCTCGTGGAGCACGTGTGTGGAGTAGAGGGCGGTGGCGCCTGTCTCTGCCAGGTGCCTTGCCAGTAGCCCCAGCACCGTCTCCCGGACCAGGGGGTCCAGCCCGTCGGTGGGTTCGTCCAGCAGGAGGAGGGATGGCCGATGGGCCAGGGCCGCCGTCAGCTGCACCCGGCGCCGCTGACCCTTGGAAAGCTTCTTCCAGCGCACGTCCATCCGAAGCTCCAGCTCGTCGGCCAGGCGGCCTGCATAGGCCTCGTCCCAGCGCGGCCGGAAACGGGCATGGAAGGCCAGGACTTCCCGGACCCGCATGCGGGCGAAGGGAAACTCCACCGACTCCGGCAGGAATCCCGTGGCCGCTCGGACATGAGCCCCTTCCCGGGCCGGGATCCGACCCAGCACCTGGACGTCTCCCTCGTCGGCGGGAAGGAGATCCATGAGGACCTTGAGGAGGGTGGTCTTCCCTGCTCCGTTGGGCCCCACCAGGAGGACTACACTCCCCTCCGGTACGCTCAGGTCGATGCCATCCAGGGCGGTGTCCCGGCCGTAGCGCTTCTGGAGGCCTCGGACCTGAAGGGCCGGCGGGCGGTGGTCGGCGGGCTGTGCGGTCATGCGTCCTCCGGGTCTGGTGGCGAGAGCCGGGCCTCGGCCTGGCGTATGGCATGGATGAGTTCAGATGGCGTGACTCCGGAACGGAGGGCCTCCCGGAGGGCAGCGTCTCCCAGTCGGCGGAGGACCTGCGCCCGGACGGCATCCTCCTCGATGCTGGGGGCCACGAAGGTCCCCTGACCCCTGCGTACGAAGACGAGGCCGTCCCGCTCGAGCTCCCTGTACGCCTGCTGCACGGTGTTCGGGTTCAGGCGGAGTTCGCCCGAGAGCTCCCGAACGGATGGAAGGGCGTCTCCAGCCTCCAGGGCCCCGGTGACCACGGCACGACGCACCTCGTCCATGATCTGGACATAGAGGGGCCGGGGATCGTCGGGGTCCACCAGGAACCGACCGGGTGTGGACATGTTCTAAGCGCTCCTCTGGCCGCGGGAGGCATGGGTGGCTCAGTGTGTTGGTTAACCAATACACCATATCGGTGATTCACGCAAGCTGCACGTCGCCCTCCCGCAACCTGCTCCCGCGGACCCTGCTCCTCCCGCCCGGAACCCGCCCCGATGCCCGGTGAAGTACCTTCGGAACGCCTCCCTTCCCCATCCGACCC
>REBX01000125.1 GCA_007692505.1 Gemmatimonadales bacterium
AAGGCACGGAACGCTGCCCGGGATGCCGCCCGGGATAGGGCACGGAACGCTGCCCGGGACGGAAGGGCCGCCTCCGACGGGTAGGGGCGGCAGCGGCCGAGCACGGCCAGCGCGGGCGAGCGGACTCCCGGCCGACCCGGCACATTATATAAATAACTAATAAGCGGTGGGCGGCGTTGCCGCCCGCCATCCTTCATTTGGGCCCAGGGGATGGCGAAAAAGGGACGGGGCTGGTGCGAGGGCGGGCGGCCTGGCGCTGGGTCGAGGGCTGGGCTGGGCTGGGGGGGGTGAGGCTGGCTCGGGACTGGCCCCTGGCCGGTGCGAACCGGGGGTTCGGAAAAACGCGCCCCCACCCCCCGCGCGTGCAGGGTTTTGGTCAATAATGGGCAGAACCCTGCAATGGGCCCGACGCCCGAAACCGTTTGCAGGGTTTCGTTCAATAGTGGGCAAAACCCACACACACAGGGGGGTCGCCGGGGGAGAGGCCCGGCCGAGCCCAACGCGGCGGGCCGCCTCCGACGGAACGTGGCGGTAGCGGGGGTCGCGGGCATCCCCGCCCAGCTTGTCGACCGGACCAGGTTGCCGGCCGGAGACGGCGCGACGTATTGTGCAGGTAGCAGGCAGAACCATCTCGTCACCGTGCACGTTCGAACACGCCAGGGACCCCATGCCATTCAGCCCCCTCGTCAGCGCGGCCCTGGCCCTCTTCCTCCTGGCGGGCACGCCCCCCGGACCCGACCCGGATCCCGGCCCCGACCCCACCCCGGACCCCTGGGGTGGCGAGATCACCGGTCATGTCCTGGAGGACGGCACCAGCCATCCCGTGGCCCACGCCCTCGTATGGTTCGAGGAGGAGGGCCGCATTGCCACCTGGACCCGGACCGGCGAGGACGGCTCCTTCACCCTCGATCACCCGGGGCCCCGTCTTCGCGGCCTGCGAGGTCCGGACCGGCAGATGATCCGGGTGGTGGCGCCGGACCACATCCCCGTCACTCACTCCTTTGGATGGCCCTGTGCCCCGGAGTCCTACGGGCCGGGCCGCTGCCCCGCAGAGGTGGATGTCCGGATGCAGCCCATGGCCCTCGACCCCGACGACTCGGCCCCCACCTGCCGAGTACAGGGCACAGTCCTCTTCGGGGACCGGGTGGTGAACGATGCCCGGATCCGCATGGACGCCCACGGCCTCGAGGCCACCTCCGATGACCAGGGCCGCTACACCCTGGAGGACGTCCCGGCCGGCTTCTCGGTCCAGCAGGCTGCTGCCATCGGCTTCCATCAGAACGAACGCCCCGTCGTGGTGGCCTGTCCTGCCAGCGATCCCGTGGTGACGGTGGACGTGGCCTTCACCCTGATGCCCCTGTCCCATCCAGCCCCGGCGCCGCATCCCGACTCGACTCGCAAGCGCCCCTGATCCCGGCTCCTCATCCGGGCCCCGACCCGGCGTCCTGACACGGGCCCCCGCACCTCCCCGGGGATCGTAGCCGCCCCATACGAGGCTCCCCCTCGAGGAGCATTATATCAAATACTAATAGGCGGTGGGCGGCGTTGCCGCCCTCCTCCACCAGCTGCAGGACCACGGTGCCCATCGTGGTCCTCAGGGTGGACGGGATGACTCGGACGGTCTCGGGGGTGGGCCGATGTGCGGATGCGAAGTCCTGACTCGAGCACCAGCCAGGGCGAGGGGGGCGACCAGGGCCGGTGGACCAGCCGTACCCTGGGTCCCAATCCGGTAACGAGGACGTCGCGATACTTGCGGGTGATAATCATTCTCATCATCTTCGAGCTCGCCCAAACCTGGCCCACCTGCCACGCGAAAGTCCCACCCATGCCCGATATCCGATCCCTTGCCTTCGGAAGCTGCATCGTAGCGGTCGCAGTGCTCCTCCCCGCAGTCGTCCATGCGCAGGCGGGCGCGCCCCCGACTTCCACGCCAGCCCCGGCCGACACGTTGACTCCCCCCGCGGTACTCGACCTGCCCACCATCGAGGTCGTGGGCCGAGACCTTGGCGCCGTCCTCCGCCAGACGGGGACGGTCCACACCCTCAGCCTCCGAGATGTCGAGGCGCTGCGCCCCGTCTCCACGGAGGATGCACTGCGTCGCCTTCCCGGCATCAACACGAAGAGCGAGGAGGAGACCTCCATCATCTCCAACATCGGGCTCCGGGGTCTGTCGGCCGGCGAGGCGAAGTCGCTCCTGCTGGAAGACGGCGTGCCCGTTGCCCCTGGCCTCCTCATCGGGAACGACCGCTACTTCAACCCCCGCATCCAGAGAGTGGAGCGGGTCGAGGTGCTGAAGGGCTCCTCCTCCCTGCGCTACGGACCCTCCACCATCGGGGGCGTGGTGAACTTCATCACCCGGACCCCGGAGGAGGGCACCCGACTCTCCGCCCGCACGGGCTCGTTCGGCATGAACGAACTCATGATGGAGGCCGGCTCCCGGAGCAGCGGAGGCACCGCCTACGCAGGCGTTGTCGGGACCCATTCCCGGAGTGACGGCTTCATGGACAAGGGCTACCGCATGAACGACCTCATGGTGAAGGCGGGCCTGTCGCTGGGCGACCGGCACCGACTGGGCCTGAAGCTCTCCTGGTACGAGAACGACGCGAACATCTCCTACCGGGGCCACTTCCTGGACGATTTCCTCGCCGGCGCCTCGTTCAACCCCGCCCCCGACGACGTCTACCTGACGGGTCGCAGGGCCGTGGACCTGAACCACCGCTTCCAGCTCGGGGACCGGGCGGTCCTCTCCAGCGTGGCCTACTGGAGCAACCTCCACCGCGATTACTGGCGCTACTCCGTCGACACGGATGCCTCGAATGCGGCTGGCCGCTGGGTGTACACGGATGCCCTCACCGGGAACAACCGGTCCTTCGACCGCTTCGGGCTCGACAGCCGCCTGAAGTTCGAACACGACCTCCTCGGGGTCGCCAGCGATGCCGAGTTCGGCGTCCGAGGCTTCCACGAGGAGTCCGACGACCGGCGCATTCGGGCAACCCGGGCAGAGGACCGCATGGGTCCGAACGACCGGCACCGGATCGACTCCGCCACGAGCCTTGCCATTCACCTCCATAACCGGGTCCAGCTCACGGACCGTATCGCCCTCACGCCCGGTGTGCGCATGGAAGCCTACGAGCAGGAGCGGGAGGTGCTCACCGGAGACGACCCGCCCCCGTCCACGTCCACATCGAACACCGAGTTCCTCCCCGGGCTGGGCGGGACGTTCACGGTGAGCCCGGCCGTGCAGCTCTACGGCGGGATCTACCGCGCGTTCTCGCCTGCCTCCAACGGGGTGGCACTGGACGGGATGACGGACCAGCTGCTCGAGGCCGAGCGATCGACGAACCTGGAGGTGGGCGTCCGCGGCAGCCAGGGCGCGCTTCAGTACGAGCTTGCCGTCTTCCGGATGGACTTCCAGAACCAGGTGGTTACCGGGAACACGGACCCCAGGCTCTCGCGCTCGAATGCCGGCGCAACCCTCCACCAGGGGGCCGAGGTGTCGCTGGGCTACGGTCTCACGGAGGCCCTCGCCCTCTCCGGGAACGTCACCTGGGTGCCGACCTCCCGCTTCGAGTCCGGCGAGAATGCGGGGAACCGCATCCCCTACACGCCGCGGGTCATGGCGAACCTCGCCCTGGACATCGAGTCAGGTCCGTTCCGCTCGAGCCTCCTCGTCCACCACAGGGGGGAGCAGTTCGGCGACGAGACGAACCTCCGCGAGATCCCCGACCTCGCGGAAGACGGGATATGGGGTGGTCTCATGCCGTCCTACACGACCCTCGACCTCACGGGCGAGTGGCGGGCGGTGGGTTCCGTCTCCGTCTTCGGTGCGGTCAAGAACCTGACGGACGAGCGCTTCATCACGGGCCTGCGCCAGGGCATCTACGTCGGCCCGGAGCGGAGCTTCGAGCTGGGCATGCAGTACACGCTGTAGCGGGCCTGTTCGGCAGGCCGCGGGCTGCCCGGGATTCATCTGTTCTCCCCGGCGCTTCGGTGCCACCCCCCGCACGGGGTCGACGAAAACCGAGGTATCGAACGCCCTGCCCAGAGGAGAGGAAGGGCCAACCGAGTCAGTTCCGAGGGGGAGGCGGGGACCGGCGGTCGTCGGTTCCCGCGGATCGCCCGCCGGACGTAAGGCGAACCAGGGGTTCGGGGTTCGGAAAAACGCGCCCTCGTCCCCCGCGCGTGTAGGGTTTTGGATCAATAATGGGCAAAACGCTGCAATGGGCCCGGCGACCGACACCGTTTGCAGAGTTGCGTTCAATAGTGGGCAAAAACCACACACACAGGGGGGTCGCCCCCGCAGCTCACCGGGGGGCGTCCCCGGAGCGCCGCGGGCCCTGCCCCGACCCCCGGCGCCGCACCCCGACTCCACCCGTCACCACCCCTGACCCGCCGGGCTCCCCCGCTCTCCCTCACCGCCCCTCGTCCAGCCCCTCCCGGGCCATGAGGGCGGTGGCCAGCTTGGACAGGCGCACCAGGTGGGCGTGGGCCCGCTGCCCATTCGTGAGGATCGCCACGCCGAGCTGCCGATCGCGGTTCCCGTGGATGAAGGCCGTGTACCCGCCCACGCTCCCCGAGTGGGCGATGTAGCGCTCCCCCTCCAGCGTCGTCGTCCACCAGGCCAGCCCGTATCCGGCCCCGCTGCCCCCCCCGCCCCCGGCCATGGATCCGGTGAAGTCGGGCGAGTTCAGGCTCTGCATGAGCCGGGCGCTTTCGGGGCTCAGGAGGCGGCCCTCCGGCCGGCTCGCCACGGTGCCCGCGACGCCCTCACCCTCCCCTGCCGCACCTCCAGCAGCCGCGCCCCCTGCACCCTCCCCGCGCGCGCCTCCTGCAGCCGCGGCACCCTCACCTTCCCCTGCTTCCTCCGGGGGATGGGTGAGCGCCAGCGATGCGGCCATCCAGCGGGCCTGGTCCACCACGGTCCCCCACGCGCCTCCCGCCGGCCACTCGGCGAAACGCACCCGGTTCGTGGGCACCTGCGCGCCGGTCCCCGGATCGGGGCGATAGGGCACGGCGAGCACCTCCTCCATGACGGGGGTGGGCGCGAAGGCCGTGGACGTCATCCCCAGGGGCTCCCAGATGCGGGCCTCCACCTCGTCCTTCAGGTCGCCTCCGGTGAGCTCCTCGATGAGCCGCCCCAGCACGGTGAAGCCGGGGTTCGAGTAGCGCACCTCCTCGCCGGGCGGGCCCTCCACCACCAGCCGCTCCCGGAGGAAGTCGTCCATGGGCATGGGCACGGTGTCGGCCCACACGGGCACCCCCGAAAAGCCGCCCCTCAGCCCCGACGTGTGGGTCAGGAGGTGCCGCACGGTGATGGGCCGCGACGGGTCCTCGCCCCGGATCCGGAGGTCGCCCAGGTGGGGGGACACCGCATCGTCCAGCCCGATCCTGCCCTCCTCCACCAGCTGCAGGACCACGGTGCCCATCATGGTCTTCAGGGTGGACGCGATGATGTAGACGGTCTCGGGCGTGGCCGGCGTGCGGGTGCGGAGGTTGGACTCGCCGTAGCCGTGGGCCCAGAGGACGTCCTCCCCCGAGGTGAGGGCGATGGTGAGGGATGGGATCCGGCCCTCCGACATTGCGCGGGCAATCTCCGGTTCCAGCTCCGAGAGCACCCGATCGAGGGCTGCATTTCCGGTGGGAGCGGGCTGGGGCGCGGCGGGGGCAGGCAGGGCAGCCAGGCCCACCGCCACGGCGAGGGCGCTCAGGAGGGGGCGGGTCGGG
>REBX01000083.1 GCA_007692505.1 Gemmatimonadales bacterium
AAGGAGGAGGACTGGGTGGAGCACCTCTTCGTGGCCTCCACCCACGACGTCCTCATGATCTTCACCCAGGACGGGCAGTGCCACTGGATCAAGGTGTGGCAGATCCCCCAGGGGAGCCGCCAGTCCCGGGGCAAGCCCATCGTGAACCTCCTGGACCTGGGGCCCGATGCGAAGATCGCCTCCATCGTGCCCGTGCGGGAGTTCTCCGACGACCGCTTCCTCCTGTTCTGCACCCGGCAGGGGACGATCAAGAAGTCGGCGCTGTCGGCGTACGGGAACATCCGGAACGTGGGGCTGAACGCCATCAACATCCGGGACGACGACACCCTCATCGACGTGCAGATCACCGACGGGGACCAGGAGATCATCCTGGCCACCCGGAAGGGACAGGCGATCCGCTTCCACGAGGGCGATGCCCGGGTGCTGGGGCGCGCCACCTCCGGGGTCCGGGGGATCTCCCTGGCCAAGGGGGACGAGGTCGTGGGCATGGTGGTGGTCCGGGACGACTCCACCCTCCTGGTGGTCACCGAGGGAGGCATGGGGAAGCGGACCCAGATCGACGAGTACCGCCTGCAGCGCCGGGGCGGGAAGGGGATCATCAACATGAAGCTGTCGGAGCGCACCGGTGAGGTGGTGACGATCAAGTCGGTGCTGGAGACCGACGAGGTCATGCTCATCACCCGGCACGGGGTGGTGAACCGGCAGGCCATCGCAGATGTCCGGGTCATTGGCCGAGCCACGCAGGGTGTGCGCCTGGTGAACCTGGATGCCGGGGACCACGTCATGGACGTGGCCCGGGTCATCGTGGACGACGAGGAAGACCTGGAGGACGAGCTGGTCCGGGCCGAAGACGCGGCAGCCGGAGATCCGGAGCGTCGGGCCGGCTCGGCGGAGGCCCGGCCTGCCGGGGCCCCCGGTGGCGCGGAGGCCGGTGGCGCCGAGGGTGCGGAGGGCGACGGGGACGCGGGCTGATGCCCGACCTGGTGGGCTTCGATGCGGTGGAGGCGGCGGCGCGTCGCCTCGAGGACAAGGCCGTGGAGACGCCCTTCCTGGCCTCGCCCCTCCTCTCGGAGGCGTCCGGGGCCCGGGTGCGACTGAAGGCGGAGGGACTCCAGCGGACCGGGTCCTTCAAGTTCCGGGGGGCCTTCAATTGCATGGCCGCCCGGGCCGAGGCCGATCCGGAGGCCCTTGCCGCCGGGGTGGTGACGTACTCCTCGGGGAACCACGCCCAGGCCGTGGCCGCTGCAGCGGCGGAGCGGGGCCTGAGGGCCGTGGTGGTCATGCCCGTGGATGCCCCGACGGTGAAGCGGGAGGGGGCCCGGAGGCACGGTGCCGAGATCGTGGAGGAGGGCCGGACCTCCGAGGAGCGCCGGGAGCGGGCCGAGGCCATCCGGGAGCGGGAGGGGCTCGCCATGATTCCCCCCTTCGACGACCCCGACATCATTGCCGGCCAGGGGACCTGTGCCCGAGAGGCGGCGCTGGCCTGGCCCCAGATGGATACCTGGCTCGTGTGCATCGGGGGCGGGGGCTTTGGCAGCGGCTCGGCGGTGGCGCTGCGGGGGATGCGCCCCGGGGTCCGGATCATCGGGGTGGAGGCAGAGGGCGCGGCCTCCATGCGGGCTTCCCTGGATGCCGGATGCCCCATCACCCTGGCGTCCATCCGGACCATTGCCGACGGGCTGGCCCCGGTCCGCCCCGGCGACCTCACCTACGCCCACGTGGAGGCCCTCTTCGACGACGTGGTCACCGTCCCCGACGAGGCGATCCGAGCGGCAGCCCGCCACATGGTGGTGGAGGAGCGCCTGGTGGTGGAGTATTCGGGGGCCGCGGCGGTGGCGGCCCTCATGACTGGAGCGGCCGGGGACCTCTCGGGTCGGAACGTGGGGGTCACCCTGAGCGGGTCCAACATGGACGTGTCCGTCCTGGCCGAACTCCTGGGGAAGGGAGGCGATCCCCCGGGAACGAGACTGGAGACGGACCCCGGCGGAGGGGCCCGGGGATGAAGGCCCCGGCAGGAGGAGGAACGTCCTCCGGCGCACAGGCGTCCGGGACGAACGCCCGCCCGAACGACGACCCCCCGACGAACGACACCCTGACAGTGGTGCCCGGGGTGAGGGTGGGGCATGCCGGGGTCCCCGGAGGCGGGAGCGGGTGCACCGTGGTCACGGGCCCCTTCCGGGCCGCCGTGCAGGTGGCGGGGTCGGGCTCCGGGACCCGGGAGCTGCCCACCCTGGAGGCGGGCCACTCGGCGGGGCTGGCCGACGCCATCCTCCTCACCGGCGGCTCGGCATTCGGCCTTGCCGCCGCAGACGGCGTCATGGAGGTCCTGGAGGAGGAGGGGTTCGGTCACCCCACCTCGGCGGGGCGTGTCCCCATCGTCCCCGGAGCCGTCCTCTTCGACCTGGCCCCGGGGCGCGGTCGGCCGGGCCCCGCCGAGGGGCGGCAGGCCACCCGGACGCGCTCGCGTGCACCGGTGCCCTCCGGACAGGTGGGGGCCGGGACGGGGGCCACCTGCGGGAAGCTGGACGGGATTGGTCGGGCCTCCCCCGGAGGAGTCGGCTCCGCCGGTCGGCCCGGGATGGTGGGCGGCTGGGCCGTGGGCGCCCTGGCCGCCGTGAACGCCGTGGGCGACGTGGTGGGCCCCGAGGGCCGGGTCGTGGCGGGAAGCGGCGGTTCGCGGCGGCTGGGGCTGGACCCGGCGGCGGTCCCCCGCCCGCCCCGTCCCGGCGAGAACACCACCCTCTGCGTGGTGGCAACGGACGCTCCCCTGGGGCCCGGGGACCTGGACCGCCTGGCCCGGATGGCGGCCACGGCCCTCCCCCGCTGCATCGATCCGGTGAACACCCCTGTGGATGGCGACGTGGTCTTCGCGTGTACAACGGACCCGGACGCCGGCCGCCCCCGCCTGGACCCGGGATCCATGATCGCCCTGGGCACGGCGGCCCGGCGGTGCCTGGAGGCCGCCATCCTCCGCGCCGTGGGCCACGACGGCCTTGCACCCCTCACCCTTTCCGACGACACCCCCCTCCACGAAACCCCATGAACCGGCTCATCCTCTTCGACATCGATGGCACCCTCCTCTCCGGCGGACCGGCGAAGGACGCCTTCCACCAGGGCCTCCTCAGCGTCTTCGGCACGGCAGGCCCCATCGAGGCCTGGGAGTTCTCCGGGAAGACGGACCCCCAGATCGCCCGCGAGCTCCTCCGGGAGGCCGGGCTGGAGGACCCCCACATCGACGAGGGATTCCCACGGCTCTGGGAGAACTACCTCCGGGACCTGGAGGCCCTGGTCCCGGAGCGCCCCTTCCGGTCGCTCCTGGGGGTCACCTCGCTCCTGGAGGCACTGGAGGCAGAGGCCTGGGCCCGTCTCGGACTCCTCACCGGAAACCTGGAGGGCGGCGCACGGGTGAAGCTCCGGTCTGCAGAGATCCGGGTCCCCTTTGCCGTGGGCGCCTTCGGGTCGGACCGGGAGGAGCGAAACGACCTCCCCCCGGTGGCCATGTCCCGGGCCTCCCGGATCTGGGGCGAGCCCCTCCCCCCGGAGGAGGTGGTCATCGTGGGCGATACCCCCCGGGACGTGGAGTGCGGCCTCGCCCACGGAACCCGGACGGTGGGGGTGGCCACGGGCCGCTTCTCTGCCGATGAACTGGCCCGGGCAGGCGCACACCTGGTCCTGGACGACCTCACCGACACTGCGGAGGTGCTCCGGCACCTCCGGGACTGCTGAATTCCTCGCACCCCAACACGGAGCAAGAACCGTGGCCGAACGAAAGAAGAAGGGACGGAAGCCGACGGGCCCAGAGCCCGCACCCACCGGCAGACGCCCGAACACCGTCTCCATGATCCTGGTCGGAGTGGGCATTCTGGCTGTCCTCCTGGTGGCCTGGAACATGGTGACCTCCGTGTCGGACCGGACCGCCCGTACGGTGGTGGAGCTGGAGGACACCTCGTCGCAGGCCCTGGTGGAGAAGGGGGCTCCTGCAAGGCTGGGACCTGATGACGCCCCCCTCGTGGTCATGGACTTCTCGGACTATTCGTGCCCGGCCTGCCGACAGTTCGCCGCGCTGACCAAGCCCATGATCATCGACGAGTTCGTGGACCGGGGCCTGGTGCGTCTGGAGTACTACGACTGGCCTACCGGAGGCTTCCAGCACAGTGTGGTGGCCCATCGGGCGGCGCGCTGTGCCGGGGACCAGGACCGCTACTGGGACTACCACGACCTCCTCTTCCAGCGGCAGGACCAGTGGTCCCGGGGCTCCGATCCGGTGGGTGACCTCATCGACTGGGCCGCCGAGATCGGTCTGGACCGGAGCGAATTCCGGTCGTGCCTCCGGAGCGATGCCCATGTGGAGGCCGTCTCGGCCAGTCAGCTCCTGGGCCGGCGCATCGGCGTCACCGGCACCCCGGGGATCTTCCTGAATGCCCGGGACGGCTCGCCGGTGCGGGTGGGAGACGAATGGGCCAACAGGTCAGCCATGCGGGACCTCCTCACCGAGAACCTGGAGCGCCTGGGCGCCCTGGAGCCAGGCGAGGACGACAGCGACACCGACGGATCCGACGAAGGCGATTCCGACGCGAATGGGGAGGACGCATGAGCACGAAGGGTACCACGGTCCGGCTTCGACTCCTCTTTGCCGACGAGGGGAACTGGCACCACGAGGAGATCCAGGTGCCGGCAGAGGCGCTGGAGCGTCACGAGCGCATCATCGACCTCCTCCAGGAGGACCCCGACGTCCTTCGTCTCACGTACGTGGACCTGGACCGGCTCTGCTCCGCCCACGTGTTGGGAGGCGAGGGCCGCTCGGAGGACTGACGGAGGCATCCCCCAGGGGGGGGGACGGCGGGCTCTTGCCCGCCCGTCCCCTCCCGTTGCCGCTCCGGTGTGAGCAGTCAGGGGGCGGGGCCTGCCCCACCATGGAGGAGGGCGCTCCGGGCGGCCGTCCGGGTCCAGGGGGCCACCCAGGGGAACCGTTCCTCCGGGTGTGGGCCCTCCATGAGGTCCCGGGCCACGGCGCGGACCCTCCGGTGGAGGTCGTCGGTCAGGTGTCCCGCACGGCGGGCTGCGTCCAGCTCGTCCTCGTCCAGGAGGGTGGGAGGCCCGCCGTCGGCAGGCCACCACACGTCCAGGAGGAGGTCCGTGGTCCACCAGTCGCCCCCGGCCCCGAACACGCAGGGCGTGATCACGTTGGCGTAGAGGCCGGTGAAGGTCCCATCGGCCCGGTGGAAGCGGCCCAGGTCCCACCAGGCCCCGGGAACTGTGAACCAGACCGCATCGGCGCCGGGCTCGAGCACCGTGTGCCCCCCGATCTCCAGGTGGATGTCCACCGGGCCGGCCAGGGTGACCTTCACGTCGGTGCCGTCGAGGACCAGGGCCTGGCGGTAGACCGTCTCCCGCCGGGGAACCCGCCGGTAATGGATCCGGACCTGGGGATCCGTGGGTGGATCGATCCGTTCCACCAGGACCTCCATGAACCCGCCGCAGACCGCCGGGCTCAGGGAGACCAGATCCCGGGTCAGGTCGACCTGGACCAGGCGGGGTCGGCCGTCCTCCAGGCTCGCCCGGCAGGCCTCCAGGACCTCTCCCTCCCCGCAGCCACCACCCACGGTCCCGGCCAGGAGCCGGCCGTCCCGGGCCACCAGCATTCGGGCTCCCGACTTCCGGGGCGTGGAGCCCTTCTGACCCACCATGGTGGCCAGGGCCACGGAC
>REBX01000291.1 GCA_007692505.1 Gemmatimonadales bacterium
CGGAGTGCTGGTCCCTGAACTCCGCCGGTGTCACCAGCTGGTTCTTGGCGTCGGAGATGGCACGCCGGACCGCCTGCGGTTTCCAGCGCTTCGGGTCCAGGTCCAGTGCCTCCAGCCGCCGCTTGATTTCCCTCAGGCTCTCGTCTGCATCGAAGATGGTGAAGGCGGAGTCCCAGCCCAGCTGGTCGGCATGGCGCCTCAGGAGCCGGGCCCCGATGCTGTGGAAGGTGCCGATCCAGGCCCCGACAGGATCCCTGCCCAGGAGCTTTCGGATCCTCTCCCGCATCTCGCCTGCCGCCTTGTTGGTGAAGGTCACGGCCAGGATCCGCTCCGGCGGGACCCCGTGCTCCATGATGAGGCGTCCGATCCGGGTGGTCAGGACACGGGTCTTCCCGGACCCGGCACCAGCCAGGACCAGGATCGGACCCTCCAGGTGGTCCACGGCATCCTGCTGCTCCGGGTTGAGGGCGGCGTAACGGGAGGAGGGATCGTCGAAGAGGGGGGTGGAGTGGGACAACCGATCAGCGTCCGGATTTCGTGAGGGGAAGAAATGGAAGTCGGGAGGGACGGGCCGACCCGGCCACAGGGAGGCGGAGTTCGAAGACCGAACCTTCGGGGCCGGTCCGGACCACCTCGATCCGCCCTCCATGGACGTGCTCGACAATCCGCCGGGTAAGGGAGAGCCCCACCCCCCAGCCCCCGGACTTTGAGCTCACACCGGGGTCGAAGATGCGGTCCCGGAGGTGGGGTTCGATTCCGGTGCCGGAATCCTCCACCTGAAGGGTGAGCCATCCGGGCTCACGGTGGAAGGCCCGGACCACGATCTCCCCTCCCTGCCCCGCCATGGCGTCCAGGGAGTTCTTCAGGAGGTTCTCCAGAGCCCAGCTCAGGAGGACGGGGCTGCCACGGAGCTCGGGGAGGTCATCGGAGATCTCCGTTCGTACCGTGACCCCCCGGGCTCGTCTCGGAACCCGAGTCCTGAGGTAGCGGTCCACCGACTCCACCACCTCCCGGACCGACACCGTGTCGAGTCGCGGGTCGCGACCGATGAGTTCGAAGCGGCGGCTCACCCGTTCCAGCCGCTCCACGTCCACACCGATCTCCAGGGCCACCTCGCTATCGGCCAGCTCCCGAGGACGCTCGTCGGGATCGAGCCTCAACACCTCCAGCCAGCCCTTCAGGGAGGAGATGGGTGTGCCCAGCTGGTGGGCCAGCTCCCGGGCCATGGCGGTCCATGCCCGGTCGGTCTCGGCCCGACGCTGGGCCCGCACCACCCCGACCCCCAGGGTAAACAGGAGGAGAAGTCCGGCCACCTGCAGCCATGGGATCCAGCGGAGCCGCTGAAGCTCCGGAGGATCACCGAAATACATGCGAGCCACCTCGGGGTCCCCCACCGGGGGGTTCCGCACCGCGAGTCGCGTCACGTAGTCACGGACTCTGCGCTGTCCCTCCACTGTGGAGAGGTCTGCATCAAAGGGGAGGTTCTCCGCAGCCAGGATCGTATCCCCCGGACCGGCCATGACCAGGGGGACCCCGGACTCGATGATGATGGACTGGAGGTTCGCCAGGGCCTGCGTGGCCCTGAACGGGTCCTGGTCGGTCATCCCCTCCTGGACCTCCGAGAACATCCGGGTGAGGGTGGCGGCATCGGCCTGCAGGGTCCGGATGATCTGCTGGGAGTAGACCAGGTACCATCCCAGGAGGGCAAGGAAGAGGATGCCGAGGACCAGCGATCCGCGCCTGCGCATCGCCGGTCCGGCTCAGCCGGCAGCGGAACGGGACAGGCTCGGACCCGAAATCCGGTCCGTTCCCATCCGGTCCCGCAGCACCCGGGGGATCCGGACGGTGCCATCCTCCTCCTGGAAGGTCTCCAGAATGGCCACCACCAGGCGGGGAAGTGCCAGTGCCGAGCCGTTCAGGGTGTGGAGGTACAAGGGCTTCTCCCCGGGAGCGGGTCGGAAGCGGAGGTCGGCCCGCCGAGCCTGGTAGTCCGTGCAGGTGGAGCAGGAGGACACCTCCAGCCAACGGTCCACCCCGGGGGCCCATACTTCCAGGTCATACGTCATTGCAGACGCAATCCCCAGATCTCCGGCGGCGAGTCGGGCTACCCGCCAGGCCAGACCGAGGCGATCCAGGATCGTGCCGGCATGACGGACGAGTTCCTCCAGGGCCTCCCGGCTCCGCTCCGGGCGCTCCAGACGGACCAGCTCCACCTTGTCGAACTGGTGCACCCGGAGAAGACCTCGGGTGTCCTTCCCTGCCGCACCGGCTTCCCGGCGGAAGCAGGGGGTGCAAGTCACGTACCCGATGGGCAGGTCTTCGGCGGAGAGAAGCTCCCCACCGTGGAGGTTCGTCAGCGGCACCTCCGCCGTGGGGATGAGCCAGAGGTCGTCCGCCTCCGTCCGGTAGGAGTCATTGGCAAACTTGGGAAGCTGTCCCGTCCCGGTGAGAGTCTCTCGGGTCACCAGGTGGGGGACGAGGAGCTCCTCGTATCCGTGCTCTTCCCGGTGGATCTCCATCATCCACTCCACCAGGATCCTCTGCAGGCGCGCGCCAGCCCCCCGGAGGACCGGAAAACCGGACCCCGAGATTCTTGCCCCCCGCTCCAGGTCCAGGATGCCGAGGGACTGCCCCAGCTCCCAATGTGGGAGGGCGGGAAAGGGGTGGGTCGTCGGCGTACCCGACGCGTGGACTTCCACCGCGTCTGCCTCTCCCCCCTCCTGGACCTCCGGGAGCGGGATGTTCGGGGTTTCGAGCAGGATCCGCTCCACTTCCTCCTCAACCTCCCGGATCCGCCCGTCCAGCGCAGCGATGCGCTCTCCCACGGAGCGCATCTCCAGGATGAGATCCTCGGCCCCTTCCCCCTTCCGTTTCAGCTCTCCGATGGTCCTACTTACCTCGTTTCGGCGGGCCTTCAGCTCGTCCGCCTCGGTGATGGCTGCACGGCGGGACCCATCCAGGTCCAGGATCCGGTCCACGGCCTCCGCAGCGTCGGACTCTCCCCTCCTGCGAAGGGCGGACCGGACCTGGTCGGGCAGATCCCGAATATGCCTGATATCAAGCATGTTTGCCCTCAGCGCGGGGGGACGAGGCTTCGGTTGTTGCAGTCAGGACTCGTGTCGAAGCGGAACTCGATTCGTCCCAACTCCACATCCACGTCCAGCGGCTCGAGCTTGCCGTAGAATCGGCACCTCTGCCCGAACTGCCCGGTCTGTTCCCGGGTCCGCACAACGTACACGTTGCCCTCGGACGCTCGAACGGGCTCATCAACCAGGTAGAGGAGGGTGTCGCCCGGCGCCTCCCGGACGTCGTCGAAGCCCACTCCCTCGATGGGGACGATCCCGGCCCGGGAAACCACACCCAGGGCAGCAGGCGGAACCAGGTAGAGATGGCCGTCGATCCGATCCACCGCAAAGTCCCAGCGCCCTGCCGCGTCTGGAGCCTCGATGACCACGGACCGACCATCGAGCATCTCGAACCCGGTGGCCCGATTTTGCTCGGGTCGGTCCAGAGAGAAGAGGACGGCCTCCCGAGGGTTCTCCTCCCAGTTGAACTGGAACGGGTCGTCCTGACAGGCTGCAAGGAGGAGGACCAGCCCGAGGACAAGGGGCAGGCGAAGGCAGTCGCACATGTAGGCACGATTGGGTGGCACAGACGGCTCCGTGGAAGGACACTGGGAAAGACCAGAACACTAGACGCGGGACCGACTGGGTGTCAACCCGGAAAGCCCCCGCCTTGCTTGACTTTACACCCCCTGCGGGGTAGGTTCCCCGCCGCACGTCGGGAAGGTGGAAGGTCCCAGCGTCACAATCCAGGATCCAGCACGCTCTTCCCCCGACCATGCGCCTGGGTCGGTCCCCGCTCCCCCTCCAGGACTCCGGCCATGCCCTTGCCCGCCCCGCCGCCGCCTGCAGGCTCCCTCCGACTCCTGGTGGCGGAGGACGAACCCCACATCCGACGGATCCTGGTGACGCTCCTGGAAGCCTCCGGGTTCCGTATCGATGTGGCCACCACCGGAAGGGAGGCCCTGACCATGCTGGAGGGCCAGATCCGCTACGACATGGTGATCACCGACCTCCTCATGCCCGAGGCCACCGGCCTGCAGGTGCTGGAGGCGGTCCGGAAGAACCCCTCCAGGCGGAACACCCCCGTGGTCATCCTCACGGCGAAGGGACAGGACACGGACCGGGAGCAGGCCTTTGCACTGGGTGTTGACGACTTCGTGATGAAGCCCTTCTCCCCGAAGAAGCTCCTGAATCGCGTGGACCAGATCCTTGGCCAGCGTTGACCCCATCCCGACCCCCAGTGTCGTCATCCTGGCCGGGGGTATCGGCTCCCGGTTCTGGCCTGCCAGCCGCCCGGAACGCCCCAAGCAGCTCCTCCCACTGGGGACGAGGGGACAGCCCCTCATCCGGGACGCGGTGGACCGGGCACTGGCCCTGACCCCGCCGTCCCGCATCGAGATCCTGGCCGGAAAGGAGCTCCTGGCGGCCTTCCGACCCCTCCTCCCGGAACTCCCCGACTCCGCCTTCGTACCGGAGCCGGCTCGGAAGGGAACGGGACCGGTCCTGGCATGGGCGGCCCATCGGATCGGGGCCCGCCACGGTCCCGACACCGTCATGGTCTCGCTCCATGCCGATCACCGGATCCAGCCCCTCCAGGAGTTCGTCCGGGTCATTCGCACGGCTATGGAGGTGGCCCGGGAGCCCCACTGCCTGGTGACCATCGGCATCCGACCCGACCGCCCCGAGACGGGGTACGGCTGGATTGAAGCCGCGCCGGCGAGGGAGGGCTCCCCATCCCGGATGGTCACGCAGTTCCGGGAGAAGCCCGATGCCGACACGGCCCGGGAGTTCCTGGCCCGGGGGCTCCTCTGGAATTCGGGCCTCTTCATCTGGCAGGTGGAGAGCCTCCTGGAAGCCTTCCGGATCAAGAGTCCGGAGGTGGGCCCGCACCTGGAGCTCCTGGACTCCGGGGACCCCGGCCCCTTCTTCCGGGCCGTAACCGCAGTGGCCGTGGACGTCGCCGTCCTGGAGCGGAGCCCGGACGTCGCCTTGGTGGAAGCCGGGTTCCAGTGGGACGACGTGGGCACCTGGGAGGCCCTCGCCCGGTCCGGACCCTCGGATCCAGCAGGCAATGTCGTCTTCCCCGCCGGAGCGCAGGGCCACCTGAAGGACGCAGGGGGCAACGTGGTCTGGGCCGAGGACGGCCCCGTGCACCTCATGGGGGTCCGGGACCTGGTGGTGGTGCGCTCCGGGGGCCACGTGGTGGTGGCGCGCCGGGAAGACGTGCACAGCTGGAAGGAGTTCCTCGGCGAACTTGAGTCCGGAAACACGGAGGAAGCCCCGTCATGAACCACGACCCGCCCAACGCCGCCGACCCCGCGCCCGATCCGGCGCCCACCCCGCCGGGACGACCCCGACGCCTTCTCATCCTGGAGGACGCCCGAGCCCGGAGGTGGGTCCCCTTCTCCCCCACCCGCCCGGTCTCCGAACTCCTCTTCGGGACCGTCCTCCTCCGGGAACGGATCGAAGAGGCCGCCGGGCTCCCGGCAGAGGCCATCCTGGGTGCCCCCGAGCTGGCGGGCTTCAGCGAGCCCGGCACACCCCCGGTCCTCCAGGCCACCGGG
>REBX01000080.1 GCA_007692505.1 Gemmatimonadales bacterium
TTCTCCGATGTGGTGGCGGATCGCCGGATCCCCGAGTCGCTTCGGGACGACCCCGTCCTCGTGGGCGAGTGCCTGTCCGGCGCCATGTACTCGGAGGACCTCCGTCGGGAGCTTGCCCGCGGGGGCTGTGCCGACGTCCGGGTGGTGGACCGGAGACCGGTGGAGCTCCTGGACCCCGAGATCGTGGCCCGGATCGGGATGGTGGAGTTCCGCTCCGTGACCTTCCGGGCGTTTCGCCTGGAGCTGGAGGATCGGTGCGAGGACTTCGGCCAGGTGGCCACGTACCGGGGGACGGTGGAGGGTCACCCCCACCGGTTCCAGCTGGACGAGGGACACATGTTCGAGACAGGTCGCCCGGTCCGGGTTTGCGGGAACACCGCTTGCATGCTGTCTGCCACCCGTTTCCGGGAGCACTTCCACGTGGAGGGGAACCGCTCCTCTCATTTCGGGCTCTTCCAGGACTGCGGGGCCGTTCCCGGTGACACCGGGAACGCCGGGAGCCCCGCCGCCTGCTGCTGAACGGGCTCGCCGGTGGGACGGGCCCTCACTCGTCCAGCGTGGCAAACAGGTTGTTCAGCGATTCGGCCAGGGTGGGGTGGGAGATGGGGGCATCCCGGAGAGCCGTCCAGGGCAGGTCCCCCATCATGGCAAACTGGAGGGCTGCCGCGATCTCGCCCCCCTCGATACCCAGGATGGCGGCCCCCAGGATCCGGTGGGTGCCTGCCTCCACCACCGCCTTCATGAGGCCCCGGGTCTCGTCCATCTCGATGGCTCGGGCCACGCGGCTCATGGGGAGGGTGGCCACCCGGACGTCGAGGCCCTCCTTCCGGGCTTCGGCCTCCGTGAGGCCGACCCGGCCCAGCTGGGGATCCGTGAAGACCGTCCAGGTGGGGATCCTGCCCTTTGTGGTCCGGTCCCCGCCGTCCAGGAGGTTCGCCTTCACGACGCGGAAGTCGTCATACGCCATGTGGGTGAAGGGAGGGGAGCCGGCCACGTCGCCCAGGGCCCAGACTCCCTCCGCGGAGGTCCTCAGGCGCTCGTCCACCTCCACGAAGCCCCTTGGGTCAAGGGCCACGCCGGCGATCCCGGGGTCCAGGGCGTCCGTGTTGGGGACCCGTCCGGTGGCCACGAGGAGGTGCGATCCCTCCACGGCCCGTCCATCCTCAAGGTGGATCCGGACGCCCCTGTCCCCGGCACCGGTGGACCGGGGACCTGCAGCCTCCACCCGGGCCGCCGCGGCCCCCGTCCGGATGTCGAGTCCGTCCTCGGCCAGGATCTCATGGATGGCCGCGGCCACGTCCTCGTCCTCTCCGGGTGCCAGGCGGTCGGCCCGCTCCAGGATGGTCACCTGCGCGCCGAACCGCCGGAACATCTGCCCGAACTCCAGGCCGATGAATCCGCCCCCCAGGATGACCAGGTGCTCGGGGACCCGGTCCAGCTCCATGATGGAGGTGGAGTCCAGCGGATGGACTTCGGCGAGGCCCGGGAGGTCGGGGATTCGGGGACGAGCCCCCGTGTTGATGAAGATGCGCTCCGCCTCCAGGTGCCGGAGCAGGGAGCCGTCGGCGGCGTGTACCGTCACGGTACGGGGGCCTGCGAAACGGGCCTCGCCCTCGATGAGTTCCAGGGTGGGGTGCCGCTCGAGTCCCTTTCGACTTCCCCGGCTCCAGGAGTCCACGATCTCCCGCTTTCGGGCCCGGACCCGGGAGAGGTCCACGGCGACGTCGCCCGTCTGGACGCCGTAGTCGGAGGCTCGGCGGGCCAGGTGGGCCACCCGGGCGCTGGCCACCATGGTCTTGGTGGGGGTGCACCCCCGGACCACACACGTTCCCCCCACCCGGTCCCGTTCCACAATGGCAACGCGGCGGCCCGCCTCCGCCAGGGCCCCGGCCAGGGGCTTGCCCGCCTGGCCCGTCCCGATGATCAGGTCCTGGGTGGGCTCCGGACTTGCACGGGAGGTGGAGGAGGCGGGGGAGGACGACGTGGGCATGCGGACCTCTCTTCTGCATGGGAGGAAGGGCGGGGGTCGTCTGGGCAACCGGCGACGCCCCTTCCCCGTTCCCGGAAGGGGTCAGCCCACTGCGGCCCCGCCGATGAAGGACATGACCAGGAGGACGAGGAAGATCAGGACGAAGATGTAGAAGAGGAGCTTGGCGATGCCTGCCGCTGCCGAGGCGATCCCGGTGAACCCGAAGACACCGGCAATGATGGCCACAACCAGGAATGCGAGAGCCCATCCCAGCATGTCGTCACCTACCCTTTTGGGGCGACCGGACACGTGCGGATCCGGAGGGCGACCGGTCGGTTCGGCTCCCCGGCAGGCCGGTGAACGGACCGGCCTGCCTCCAAGAGGCGGCCGGGGAGGAGGGAGCGCAAGGGTACGGCCCCGCTCGTTCAGGGAGTCGGGAGGCTACCGGTCGAGGCTGACCTCGAGGCGGGCCCGGGCTCCTGCCGAGGCCCGGAGGAGGATCCGGTCCCGGAGGGCCACGATGGACTCGAGCTCGATGTCCCCGGGCTCGCCCCGGACCGCCACGCCATCTGCGAGCTCCCGATCCAGCCCCCGCCGGAACTGCTCCCGGAGGAGGTCCGTCACCTCTCCCAGGGGAATGACCGCCTGCTCCCGGAGGAGTCGGACGAGCTCGTCCCGGGCGATCCAGGCCAGGCCCCCGGCCAGGACGTTCCGGGTCTGGAGGTCGAAGTCGAGGTCGGGGACCCGGATCACCCGGGCCTCCCGGTCCAGCTCGGGACGGCCCACCAGGTAGATGCGCCCCCGGGCGGCGCCCTCGAAGGAGATCTCCAGGGCAATTCGTCCGGCGCCGATGCCCAGGACCTCCACATCGCGGATGCGGAGGAGGTTCCCGCCCAGCTCCAGCGACTCCCCCTCCAGCTCCCGGCCCAGGAGGCGGCTCGTCTCCTGGTGGTGGAGGTGGCCCTCCATGTGGATCCGGGCGGTGTCGGGCACGGACCCCGTCTCCAGCGAGGGGAGGGAGGAGGGCTCGTGCTCGGGCCTGGGACCCAGGACGATGCGGGGACGGGCCCGCATCCCCACGTCCAGGCGAAGGGTGGTGCCCTCGCCCCGGGTCCCGCCGTGGACCACGGCCTCGGGGCGGATCTGCAGCCAGACGTCGTCGGTGAGCTCCACCGGCTCGCCGATGCGGTCCCAGACGTCCTGCAGCCGGGAGGCCAGGTCCACCTCCGCCACCCGGCGGTCCACCTCGGGGAGTCGGTCCTCCAGGGCCGAGGCCACCCCGTCCAGGACGGTGCCGGTGACGTCGATGCGAAGGGGGGTGATGCGGCAGAGGTCCCGGTCCTCCTCCGAGACGGCTCGGACGGTGTCCGGGGTGGCCTCCGAACGGAGGGTCCAGTCCGGGTCCAGGACCAGGCGGGACCGGAGCTGGATCCGGGCGCGGGGGCGGTCCGAGGGGTCCTCGTCTAGGCCGCAGGACGCACTCACCGCGGGGAGGACCGGCGGATCGTACCAGGCGCGGATCCCGTAGCTCACCTCGGTGGCCACCACGGCGGTGTCGCCCCGCACCTCGGCGGTGAGGGAGTCGCGGGTGGCTTCCCACGCCACCGTGACCCGGTCGTTGTCGCCGTGGTTCTCCCGCTCGTCCAGGTCCCCCAGGGTGAAGGGGATGGCGTCTTCCAGCTCCGCGATGACGTGGGCCAGGTCGTAGTGGATGGGGGCGGCCAGGAGAGAGACGGGGAGCTCCTCCACGGCGGGGTCCGCGTCCACCACCTCCGGGGCCGGTGGGTCCACCCTGGGAGGATCGGCCTCGTCCCGGAAGAGGGAGACCACCAGGATGGCCACGGCAGCGAGGCCCAGCCCCCCCACCACCAGGAGGGCAGTCCTCCGGGACCGTCGGCCAGGTGTCGCCTCGGCGCCTCCCCCGGCGCCCTCCGGCCGGGCCGTCCCCGGAGCCGTCATCCGGCGTCCGCCGGCCCTCGACGCCCCGCCATCCCGAGGTGGACGAAGAGGAGGGGGGCCAGGACGACGATCCAGCCCCCCAGGAGGACGTAGCGGAGGAGGTCCGCCATCGCCGCGCCGGCGCCTGTCCAGGCCCCCAGCCCGAGCCATATGGCACCCGCCACAGGGAGGCCCACGGCCACCCTCAGCAGCCGCTGGCGCGGAGGGCCCCGGTGGTGGAAGCGCACGCTCCGGTGCTCCACCAGGAGGGCCGGGAGGACCCCCAGGAGGGTGGCGGCCGCGGCAAATCCAGTGCCCTCGGAGTGCACCCCCAGGAGGAGGATGGGGAGGGCCACGGTCAGGGCGGCCCCCGTCCCCCCGGTGAAGCCGGGTCGGCCCTCTGTCCGGCCCGGTGCGGCCTCGGGTCCTCCCATGACCCACAGCGTGGCCGCCAGGAGAAGGGCTCCCACGAACCAGCCCGCCACCAGGTCGTGGGGGAAGTGGACCCCCAGGAGGAGCCGGCTCACGCTGATGGCCAGGACCACCCCCCCGGCCGGAAGGAGCCAGCGAAGGCGGCCCCCGGGCACCAGCTCCCCGAGGCGCCAGGCAAGCCATCCCCATATGACCACTGCATTCTGGGCATGCCCGCTGGGGACCCCTCCGAAATCCTCGCGGGCCAGGACTGCCACGTGATCGGGGGAGGGGCGGGGGAGGTCCAGGAGCTCCTTCAGCCAGCTGTTCAGCCAGGTGGAGACCAGGAGGAGGAGGACGAGCTCCAGGCCCAGGCGTCGATGGAGGGCCCAGTAGACCAGGGGCAGGGCCACCAGGTAGAAGGGTTCGTCGCCCAGGAAGCTGGCGCCGTGGGCCAGGGCGTCCACCACGGGGGTGCGGATGGACTGGAGGGCGGCGATGAGCTCCAGACCCCAGGCCTCCAGAGTGGGGGTCACCGGGGCTCCGGGAGGGGGGGGACGCGGGGGTTCGGCGGGGTGCCGGAGGGGCGGCGCACGAGGCGCATTCCGCGGGGGCGGGCTCGGGGCGTGCAGCCCACCCGGGTTGCGATGCGTTTCCAGGCCGGGCCGTGGCCCCCTTCGCCGTGGAGGAGCCATGCCTCCACGTGGGCCATCTCGTGGCGAAGGACCTCCACCAGGAGGCCGGCGTTCTCCGGGAGTACCAGGTCGGCGTTCAGTGCGAGTTCGCCCACCTGGCGGCGGGGCCCGTGGTGCTCGGGGCGGATCCAGCCCAGGGTGGAGCGCATCCGGGCGCTGAGGCGGAGGGGGAGGTCTGCAGGGAGGTCGCCGCGGAAGGCGGCTCGGTTGTGGTGGGTGTAGAGGGCCCGGAGCCAGTGGGCCTGGTCCGGGGTGGCGGAATCGGGACCCGGCGGGCGGGGGGCGGCGTCCTCCATGCGCTTCAGGAGGGCGTCCCGGACGGCGGCCCTGGAGCGGCGGGCTTCGGGGGAGGTGCCCCGGGGCTCGCAGGCGACTCGGGCGAGGTGGTCCAGGAGCCAGGGGTCTGCGTGGCGGTAGCCCTCGTGGAGGTTCAGGGCCGTGCCTCCCCTGGTGAGGGACCAGAGGGTGCGGCGGTTCGGGCGGAAGCGCACGGTCCTCAGGTGGGTGGCCCCCCGGCGATGGAGCTCGCGGAGGGCGCGTCGGGGGTCCAGGGGAGGGGCGGAGCCGGGGGAGGGGGGGGCGAAGCCGGATCATGGCAGGAAAGCTAT
>REBX01000120.1 GCA_007692505.1 Gemmatimonadales bacterium
CCTCCAGCTCCGCCTCCTTCCTCCTGAGCTCGGCCTTCAGCTCGTCGGGGGTGGAGATCTCTCGCTCGATGGTGGACATGGTGTGCTCCCGGGCGGGCCCGTCCGTACGGGCATGAATCTGGGAAGAGGGGGACCCCGAAAGATGCCGGAGGGGGCGTGGGGGGTCAACGATTCGGACCTGGCAGGGGCCTCAGCCCCCCCGCAGCCGGACCCCCACGTAGAGGGCCCGCCCTGCCACCGGGTTCCCCGTGAGGTCCGGGTGGTCCGAGCCCAGGAGGTTCCGGCCATCCAGGTGGAAGACGGCGTCCCGGCTGGCGCCGAAAGCCGGAATGGGGATGGCAAGGCGGGCATCCACCTCCTGCACGGTGGTGGCACGGGCGGGCTCACCGGCCTGGAATGCCTCCGCCTCGGCCCCCCAGCCTGCGGGGCGCCGGCCGCGGATGGCCTGCACATGGGCCGTGATCCCCCGGGGGAAGAGCCGCTCCACGGCCAGCGAGACCTCCTGGGAGGGGGGCCGGAGGGCATACTTGGAGACCAGGCCCGCTTCGGCGTCGGCCTCCAGGGAGAGGACGCTGCCGGAGAGGTCCAGCCGTGTCCGATCCCCGGCAGGAAGGTGGAGCCGGAGCTCGGCTCCGCGCACCCGGGCCCGGTTCACGTTCCGGGTCTCCCAGAGGGCATCGGGCTCGGCGGCCTGGCGGGTCCAGTCGATGAGGTCCCGGCTCGTGCGCCGGAACGCGGCCAGGTCCAGGAAGCTTCCCTCCGGAAGGACGGTCCCGGGGTTCGTGAGGCGGGCTCCCACTTCCGCCACCCGGGAGCGCTCCGGGTCCAGTTCCTCCCGGGCCGAGTGGGCGGGGTCGGAGTAGAAGCGCTCCGTCCAGGTGGGGCCCCGGAAGGCCCTCCCTGCAGAGGCCCGGAGCCGAAGGTCGGGCCGGACGTCCAGCGACATGGCCACGGACGGCGACCACACCCGACCCCAGACGTCGTGGTCGTCCAGGCGGAGCCCCCCGTTCAGCCGGAGAGTGGAGGTGGCCCGGAGGTCGGCCTCGGCCAGGACCTCGCGCCGATCCTGCACCCGATCGCCGAGTCCGGTGCTCTCCAGCTCCTCCCTCCAGGCCCCTGCCCCCAGGGCCAGGCCCAGGCGGGGGTGGAGTTCCGAACGGGCCATCACCTCGCCGCCCACCCGGGAGGAGGTGTGCACGTTCCGGAACCCCTCTGGATCGTCCCGCTCCAGGAGGAAGTCGTCCGTGTGCTCGCGCCAGACCAGGCGGGGCTCCAGGACGACCCGGGCCCCGGGGGCGGAACGCCAGGACGCACTGACCTGGGAGGTCCGGGTCTCCTCGAAGGAGTCGAAGACGGCGTAGAAGTCCCGGGCCCCGAAGGCCCGGTCCCCCACTCCGGCGTCCACCACCAACCGGCCCCCGGCAAGGGGACTCCGGAAGGTCACGGATCCCTGCCGGACCTCGGCGTCCGTACCCGGTCGGTGCCCGTCGGAGGTGGACACCTCCCCGCCCCACTCCAGGGTGGCCCCCCCGGAGAGCCCAAGGCCCTCCAGGGAGGTCCCGCCGGTGGCCGCCAGCTCGCCAGTGCCGAAGGAGCCACCGGCGGCCCGCGCCGTCCACCCCGGCGACTGGCGGGTCACGATGTGGATCACGCCCCCCACGGCGTCGGCTCCGTAGACCGCCGAGGCTGCGCCCCGGAGAATTTCGATGCGCTCCACCCGGTCCAGGGGTATGGTCAGGTCCAGGTTGAAGTGGCCCGTCTGGGCATCGTTCATCCGGACGCCGTCCACCAGGACCAGGGTCTGCTCGAAACCGGCCCCCCGGATGGAGACGTCTGCCTGCGCACGGGACCGGTCGCCGAGCTCCACCCCGGTGGCCCAGCGGAGGACGTCGGCCACGTTCCGGGCCGGGAGCCCGTCCAGCACGCTCCGGTCCAGGACCTCCACGGCCCGGGTCTGGACAGCCAGCTCCGGGCTCGTCCGGGTGCCCACCACGTGGACCGGGTCCAGGACCACGGCAGTGTCCGCCGAGAGGGTGTCGGGGGCCAGGGCAGGAGCTGGACCGACAGCCGTCTCGCCGGGGGAGAGGACGACGAGGGCCAGGAGGGGGAGGAGTTTCATGACGGGGAGGTCTGCGGGAGCGAGGTGTGTTCGGCGGGGTCGATCCCCATCCGCGCCAGGTACTCTGCGGCCACCGAGTAGGGCGTCGCCGTGTCTCGGCGGATCCGGTCCAGGGCATCTTCCAGGAGGTCGACCTCGGCCAGGGCCCGCCGGACCCGACGCTTGAGCTCCCGGTCCAGGACGTCCCGGATCCGGTCGGCGGTACGGGCTCGTCGACGCTCCTCCAGGGCCCCGGACTCGGCCAGCCAGGACCGGTGACGAGCCACCGCCTCCAGGAGCTCGTCCACGCCCTCGCCGGTCTGGGCCATGGTGAGGAGGACGGGGGGCGTCCAGTCCTCGGGCCCATCCCCCTCGTCCGGAACGGCCTCGTCCCGGGCCGGCTCCGAATCCTTCCCCGTGGCCGAGAGGTCCACCCCGTGGTGGGCGGGGACAGTTCCGGCGCCCTTCCCGGTCCGGTAGTGGAGTGCGCTCTCCAGCTCCCGGGCCAGGCGGTGGGCACCCGGCCGGTCCGCCTTGTTCACCACGAAGATGTCGGCGATCTCCATGAGGCCGGCCTTCATGGCCTGGATCCCGTCGCCGGACTCGGGGACCAGGACCACCACCACCGTGTCGGCGGACCCGGCCACCTCCAGCTCGGTCTGGCCCACCCCCACCGTCTCGATGAGGATCCGGTGGAATCCGAAGGCATCCATGACGTCCACCACCTCCCGGCTCGTGGTGGCCAGCCCACCCAGAGACCCCCGGGAGGCCATGGACCGGATGAACACACCGGGGTCCGTGGCCAGCTCGTTCATCCGGATCCGATCGCCCAGGAGGGCGCCCCCGGAGTAGGGCGAGGTGGGATCCACGGCCACGATCCCCACTTCTTCATCCCGGCCCCGGCAGGTGGAGGCGAGGGCGGTGACCAGAGAGGACTTCCCGGCGCCCGGGGGCCCGGTGATTCCCACCCGCGCCCCGCCGGAGGAGTCCTGGCGAAGAAGCCGGTGAAGGAGGGCCTGGAAGCCGTCCCGCTCGTTCTCCACCACCGAGATCAGCCGGGCCAGGGCCAGGGGTTTCCCCTCCCGGAAGGAGGCCAGGAGGGCTTCGTTGGCAGGAGAGAGGGGTGGGGCCGAGAGGGCCGCAGGCGATGGGGTTTCGGTCATGGCCTGGTCCGTGCTGCGAGGGGGGTCCGGGAAGGGCAGGGTGTGCTGGTGGGTCGGGAGTGGCTCCCGGAGGCTTGTGAGCCGGGGTCCGCAACCCCCGGAAACTTACATGGACCGGGGGGAGGGCCAAGGGGGCCCGGACCGCCGGCGGGACCCCCAACCCGCCCCGGTGGTAAGGAACGGGACCGCACGTCCTCGAATCGGATCCCGGCACGTCCTGCGGACCCCACCCCGAACCCCCCGGCCCATGATCCAGCTCCCCCGCCTCCTCCCGGACCTGCGCCTCCGGACCGGCCTCCCGGTCCTCCTCCTTGCGGCCCTGGCGGCGTGCTCCTCCACACCGGAGGCCCCCGCGCCCACCACCGAAGCCCTGTCCCCCCTGGCCGTGGCGGAGGCGTCCATCACGGCCGAGGCCATGGAGCGCCTCATCTTCGACCTGGCCGCAGACTCCATGCGGGGACGGGACACCCCCAGCCCCGAACTTGTGGATGCCGCCCGGTACCTTGCCCGGGAATTCGAGTCCTCCGGGCTCGATCCTGCAGGCGACGACGGGGACTGGTTCCACTGGTGGACCTATCGCTGGCAGTTCCCCGTGCCGGAGGAGAGCCACGCCAGGGCCCGGGTGGGGGACGAGACCACGGACTGGGCCTACCGGGACGAGTTCTTCGTCCTCCCCGGTGCCACCGGTCCGGTGGAGGGGGCCCCGGTATGGGCCTCGAGTCCGGCTGCGGTGGCGGGGGGCCTCCCGGCGGAAGCCAGGGGGCGTCCTCTGGCCGTGAGCCTCCCCGACGGGTTGGGCGAGGAGTTCGGGATGGTGGTGCAGGCGGCCATGGCCGGTGGGGCCTCCGCCGTCCTCCTCCTCATGGACGAGGACTCGGGAGCGGACATGATCTTCCAGACCGCCCAGGCCCTGGAGGCCGGCGCAGCCGGTGAGGTCCCCCTCCCCATCGTGGGTCTTCTCCACCAGCGCGGCCTGGAGCTCCTGGCGGCCGCTGGCGTGGAGGACCCGACGCCCGCCTCACCGGGAGTGACCTCGCTTGACGAGGTGGAGCTGTCCTTCCGCTTCCAGTGGGAGGCCCATGAAGAGGACGTCCCCAACGTGGTGGCCACCCTCCCGGGCTCGGACCCCGAGCTGGCCGGGGAATCGGTGGTCCTGGTGGCCCACTTCGACCACGTGGGGGTGGGCCCCGCCGATGCAGACGGCGACTCCATATACAGCGGGGCCGACGACAACGCATCGGGAACCGCAGGCCTCGTGGAGGTGGGTCGGGCCCTGGCCAGCCTCCCGGAGGCGCCGGCCCGCTCCATCCACCTGGTCGCCGTGAGCGGCGAGGAGAAGGGCCTCCTGGGCTCTGCGGAGTGGGCCTCGTCACCCACGGGCGACCCGGGTCGGATCGTGGCGGCCATCAACATGGACATGATCTCCCGGAACCACCCGGACACCGTGCATGCCGTGGGCGAGGAGTACAGCTCGCTGGGCCCCCTGGTGAAGCAGCTGGCGGAGGCCCATCCGGAGCTGGGCCTGGTGGCGGCCCCCGACCCGGAGCCCGAGGAGCAGGCCTTCCTCCGGAGCGACCACTACAGCTTCGTGGAGGTGGGAATCCCCGCCCTCATGCTCACCACCTGGCTCCACGACGACTACCACCTTCCCTCGGACCGCCCGGAACTGGCGGACCCGGACAAGGCGGCAAGGGTCGCCCGCCTGGCATTCCTCCTGGCCCTGGAGGTGGCGAACGCTCCCGATGCACCCCGGTGGAACGCCGACGGCGAAGCCCTCCTCCAGATGATTCAGCAGGGCCCGCAGCCGCCCCCCTGAATCCGGATGGGAGGGGTGCCTGCCCACAGTCACACGGGCTTCACGGCGACGTGGGTCCCCAGGCCGCGGCAGGCGCCTCAGTCCGTGTCGGAGCGCCCGGGTGAGAGCTTCACGTCCTCCTCCACGCTCTCCCGATAGCCTTCGATGCGCTCCCCCTCCGGATCCTTCCGGTCCCAGTCCCTGAGGAGGTGGAGAACGGCCTGGTGGGGGCTGGCGTGGAAGCGCTTCCGGCCCATCCGCCGGTAGAGGCCCGAGTACCGGATCGTGTCTCGCACCGGTCCCACGAGCCCTGTGAGGTGGAGCTGGATCCCCCGCTTTTCCAGCTCCTCCACCACCTCGGTGAGGGCCTCCACTGCGGTGGTGTCCAGGTCGTTGATGCTCATCCCGTCCAGGATGACGGCCCGGATCTCCCGGTCGCCGGACCGGCTCCGCTCCAGGACGAAGCGCTTGAAGTACTCGGCGTTGAAGAAGGAGAGCCCGGCGTCCACCCGGAGAAGCAGGATGGACTCCATGACCCGGGCATCGGGAGCCCGGTCC
>REBX01000181.1 GCA_007692505.1 Gemmatimonadales bacterium
CTCACGAACGCCACGCTACCCTATGCGGTGACCCTAGCGGATCGGGGCTGGATGGAGGCATGCGGGGACGACCCGGCGCTGAGGAAGGGGATCAACATCGTGGACGGAGCCATCGTCTATCCGGGTGTGGCCGAGGCCTTCGATCTCCCCCTGGAGTCCGTGGATTCTGTCGTGGGGACATGAGCCAGGCCCTCCAGTTCCGGCGTCTGCCCTCGAATCCGGATCTGCCCCTGCCTGCGCGGGCTACCCCGGGGTCCGCCGGATATGACCTGAGGGCGGCCGAAGCGATCACTCTGGAGCCCGGCCAGGTCGGGGTCGTACCCACGGGTCTGGAGGTCGCCCTTCCCGAGGGCGTGGAGGGACAGGTTCGGCCCCGATCCGGACTGGCGGCCCGCCACGGGATCACCGTCCTGAACACGCCGGGGACCATCGACCCGGACTACCGCGGTGAGCTCCGGATCCTCCTGATCAACCTGGGTCCCGACCCAGTATCGCTCCAGCGGGGGGATCGGGTGGCCCAGCTCGTCCTCCAACGGTTCGAGACGCCCTCGGTGATGGAGGTCGAGGCCCTGGCGGACACGGACCGGGGCGACGGTGGATTCGGGAGCACCGGGAAGGGCTGACTGCGTCGAGGGGGAGGGCGAGGCATGAAGGGGGCTCCCGGCACCGTAACCCGAGGCAGGCGGGGGCGTGGGCAAGGGCCTCCGCTCTCTTGCTCTCGGTACGGTCCCCCCTTACAATCTGAGACTCGCCGGGACCCGTGGGCTTCTGCGGTCTCCCCCCGGCGGTTTCCTCCAGTTCCACCCGCTTCCGACGGGTTTTCGCCTTGGCATCCTTCCCCAAGTGGTTCAGGTCCGGTTCTCTCATTCCCGTGAATGACATCGCGGTGGATCTGGGAACGGCAAATACCCTCGTCTATGTGAAGGGGGAAGGGATCGTCCTCAACGAGCCCTCCGTCGTCGCGGTGGAGAAGGGTACGAAGAGGATCCTGGGCATCGGCCTGGAGGCCAAGCGGATGCTGGGCCGGACCCCAGAGAACATCGAGGCGGTGCGGCCCCTCAAGGACGGGGTCATCGCAGACGTGGACGTGACGGAGATGATGCTCCGCCACTTCCTCAAGCAGGTGACCTCCAAGCGCATCTTCCGGATCAAGCCCCGGGTCGTGGTGGGCGTCCCCTCGGGAATCACCGAACTGGAGCGGCGGGCCGTCCGGTCCTCCGCCATGGCTGCCGGTGCCAAGGCCGTCTACATGGTGGCCGAGCCGACGGCCGCCGCCATCGGAGTGGGGCTCCCCATCGAGACCCCCACCGGGAACATGGTCATCGATATCGGGGGCGGAACCACCGAGATCGCGGTGATTGCCCTCTCCGGCATCGTGTCCAACACCTCCATCCGGGTGGGTGGGGACGAGCTCGATACGGCCATCGTCACCTTCCTGCGGAAGAACTACAACCTCCTCATTGGGGAGCCTACCGCCGAGGCCGTGAAGATCCAGATCGGGTCGGCCCACAGCGAGGGTGAGGAACGCTCCATGGACGTGAAGGGGCGGGACCTGGTGAGTGGTATCCCCAAGACCGTGTCCGTTCGCTCCGACGAGATCCGGGAGTGCATCCAGGAGCCCATCCAGTCCATCGTCGAGGCGGTTCGTCGGGCACTGGAGATCACGCCTCCGGAGCTCTCGTCCGACATCGTGGACCGGGGAATCGTCATGACGGGAGGCGGCGCCATGATCCGCGGCCTGGACCGACTCCTCACCGAGGAGACGAACCTCCCCATCCATGTGGACGAGGAACCGCTGACCTGCGTGGTCCGGGGAGCAGGCCGCATCCTGGACGACCTCCACAAGTACCGGAACGTCCTGGTCACGTGAAGGCGACCCGGGCCCCGGAGGCAGGTTCGGCATGCCCCCCTTCGATCCGGAGCTGACAGAACGGGAAGGCCGTCGCGAGTTGCTGCTCGCCGGTCTGGTGGTAGCCGCTGCCGTGGCGCTGGTCCTCCTCCCGGTCCAGGTGCAGCAGTGGATGTCGAGCTCTCTGCGGTCCACCGTGCTGGCTCCCTTCGTCCTCACCCAGGACGTCCTCCAGCAGGCCAGGGCCCGGACCCTGGAGCTGGACGAGATCCAGGCGCGGCTGGACTCCACCACCGTCCTCCTGGCCGTGCAGGCACCTCTCAGGGAGGAGAACCTGAGGCTCCGGTCCCTCCTGGATCTGGCGGAACGGGCCGGCCCCAGCTTCGTTCCCGCCGAGGCAATCCGACCGGGAACCCGGGGCTCGGAGAGCATGTTCCTCCTGGACGTGGGGACGCGGGACGGGGTCTCGCGAGATGACCCCGTCATCTCCGATCGCGGGCTCGTGGGCTCCATCCGTGAAGTTGGTCCCACCACCTCCCAGGCCATGGACTGGACCCACCCCGACTTCCAGGTGGGGGCCATGACCCTGGACGGGGAGAACTTCGGCCTGGTGGAGCCCCGTCGGGGCTCGTTCCGGGAGGAGGATCGACTCCTCCTCAACGGGATCCCCTTCCACACGGCTCTGCCCGAGGGAATGGAGGTGGTCACCTCGGGGCTCGGGGTCGCCTATCCCCGGGGGATCAGGATTGGACGGATCCTCTCCCTGGCGGAGGCGGAGGCGGGCTGGCGACGGGGTTACTGGCTGGAGCCGGCGGTCCAGCCGGGCCAGGTGACCCACGTCCTGGTCCTCACCGGCGAGTCTGGTCGCCCCGAGTCCGACTGGACGTACCTCTGGGCCTCCGAGCTGGAGGTCCTCCGGGCCCGGCAGGACACCCTCCGCATTCTGGAGGCCGAGGCGGACTCCGCAACGGTCCTGAGGAACCGGGCCGACTCTCTCTTCATGGAGGTCGAGCGCCTCCGATCGGCGGCAGACGCCCTGCTCCCCGACACCCTTGACGTCCTGGATCCGAACACCGGCGTGGATCCGGGCCCCGATGCGGGTAATGACGACGGAGACCCGGACCCGCAGGTGGAGCCATGAGCCGAGTCGTCCGCATCGTTCTGGTCCTGGCCACCCTCCCGGCACTCCACTTCCTCCTGCAGGTCGGGTTCGGAGCCGGCCGCTGGGCGCCGGACCTGCTGACCCTGGCCCTCCTCCTGGTGGCCCGGGAGATGAGGATGAGCAGCGCGGCGCTCACCGGACTCGTCCTGGGCCTGCTCGAGGATGCCTTCTCCATCCTGGCCTTTGGCGCAAATGCCGCGGCCATGGCCATCCTGGGGGTCCTGGGGGCCCGTTCCCGGGACCTCTTCGTGGGGGAATCCGTCCTCTTTCATCTGGGGTACCTCTTTCTCGGTGGATGGATTCGCGCCATCCTCCACTGGACGTTCTCCGGAGAGGGGGCCCGGACCGGTTTCCGCGAGGTCTTCCTCCTGGAGGGACCGGTGGATGCCCTCTGGATGGCCGTGGCCGGACTCCTGGTCCTCGTCCTCGTGGGGGGACTCCGGCCAGAGCCGGGCCGGAGCTGAGCCCTCTCCGTCCAATCCCCTCTCGCCGCCTGCCCACCAGGACATCGCCGGACCGAACATGAAAGCCGCTCACCCGAACCAGCGACGACTCCGAGCCCGGGGCGGCATCATCGTTCTCGTCGTCCTCCTGGGCGTCCTCGCCCTGGCCTTCTTCCGGGCCCAGGTGGTCCGTCAGTCCACCTGGGCGCTCCAGTCCGATTCCAATCGGCTCCGAGTCCTGCAGGTCCCTGCCCCGCGGGGGACCATCTTCGACCGGTACGGGAGGATCATCGCCGACAACGTTCCCTCCTACTCCGTTTCCCTCTTCCCTTCGGCCCCCGACTCCGTTCGGGCGGCCCTCGATCGCCTGGCCCCCGTCCTGGAGCTGGATGAAGACCGAAAGGGGCGCCTCATGGAGGCCTTCCTGGCAGATCGGAGGCAGCCCCTCCTGGTGAAGGGGAACCTGAGCGGGGAAGAGCTGGCCTCGGTGGCCGAGATGCGGGCCCGGGTGCCGGGGCTCTTCCTGGAAACCCGCCCCAGGCGCCGCTACATCCACGGCGAGTCCCTGGGCCACGTGATCGGGTACGTGAGCGAGGTCTCTGCCGCCGAGCTGGAGAGCCCCCGCTTCAGCGAGTACGAGCGGGGAATGATCATCGGGAAGGACGGCCTGGAGCGGCAGTACGAGGAGGCGCTGCAGGGGACTACGGGGGTCCGGTACGTGGAGGTGGACGCAGTGGGCCGGGTCGTGGGCTCCTTCGAGGGCCATGCTGCGGCTCCGGCGCTCCCCGGGGAGGACCTGACCCTGAGCCTGGACCTGGAGCTCCAGGACTTCATCCATCGCAACTGGCCCGAGGGGATGCGGGGCGCGGCGGTGGCCCTCGACGTGGAGGACGGCGGAGTCCTCGCCCTCTACTCCGCCCCCTCCTTCGACCCCTCCCACTTCGTCGGGGGCATCTCGTCGGAGCGCTGGGAGGAGCTGAACCGGAACGACGCCCTACTGAATCGGGCGACGAACGAGTGGTACCCACCGGCCTCCACCTGGAAGCTGGCCACGGCCGCCATCGCGCTGGAGGCAGGGGTCCTGGACCCGGAAGAGAACATGCCGGTGCCCTGCACGGGGGCCTTCCGGTTCCAGAACCGGACCGCCCGCTGCCACAACCCTGCAGGCCATGGTCACCAGAACCTGGCCCAGGCCGTGGCCAACTCGTGCAACGTCTACTTCTACCAGGTGGGCATCCGGGTGGGACTGGATCGCCTTCTGGAGGAGGCTACTGCGCTGGGATTCGGAGAGCCCTGCGGGATCGACCTCCCCTCCGAGAGGTCCCCCCGGTTCCCGGAGAGCCGGGACTGGTGGCAGCGCACGCACAACTACCGGCCCTTCGAGAACGAGGTAATGAGCCTGGCCATCGGGCAGGGACCCAACGACCAGACCGTCCTGCGCATGGCCCAGTTCTACCTGGGGCTGGCCCGGGGGGGAGACGCCCCGCCCCCCACCCTGCGTCGCCCCGATCCCGGGGAGGAGATCCCGCCTGCCTGGGAACTGGACCTGGACCAGCACAGCGCGGACGCTCTCCTGGCAAGCCTGGCAGAGGTTACGGCCAGCGGGACAGCGGCACGCTCCACCCTGGAGCACTTCGACCTCATCGGGAAGACGGGGACGGCCCAGCACAGCGTTCCCGGCGCTCCCTCCCACGCCTGGTTCGCCGGGATGGCTGGTCCCTTCGGGGAGCGGCCCGAGATCGTGGTGGTGGTCCTGGTGGAGGCAGGGGAGAGCGGCTCGGGGGTTGCAGCACCAGCCGCTGCCCGGGCCGCCGACTTCCACCTCAGGGCCCGCCACGGGATCCCGCAGGACTCGCTCCGCACCCGGAGGGACTGGGAGGAGGCCGGAGTCCCTCCCACCTGGTACTGGGAGCGGCAGGCGGCCAGGGCCTCGGGGGCTACTGGCCCCCAGGAGGACTGACCGGGCATGGCCTGGTTCAGGAAGTGGGCGGGCGACCCTCCCCTGGTGCTGCTGGCGCTGGCCCTGTCCGTCTTCGGAATCGCCATGATCTACTCGGCGGGGGTGCTGAACGTCCCCAGCCCGGTGGTGGAGGGGGCATGGCGCCGGCAACTCGTCTGGCTCGCGCTCTCACTGGTAGCCTTCACCCTGGTTTCCAGAGTGCCCGCCCGATGGGTGGAATGGGGGTCCCCCGCCGCCTTCGCAATGGCTCTGGTCCTCCTGGCAGCGGTCCTTGCCGTGGGGACCGGCGCAGGCCCGGCCCAGAGCGTGGGGCGCTGGATCCAGGTGGGGCCCATCCGCTTCCAGCCCTCCGAGTTCGCCAAGATCGCCGCCATCCTGGGGCTGGCCCGGTACCTGGCGTCACGGGAGGGCCCTCCCCTGGCCCTGAGGGAGCTGGTGGGCCCCTCCGCCCTCATTCTCCTCCCCATGGCCCTGGTGGTGCTGCAGCCCGACCTGGGGACGGCCATCGCCTTCGTGGGAATCCTCTTCGCCGTGCTCTTCTGGGCAGGGGTCCCGCTCCTGCACCTCCTCCTCCTGGCGAGCCCCGGCGTGGCCCTCGTCCTGGCCTTCGACACCCGGATCTGGTCCGCCTACTTCCTCCTTCTGGCGGCGGCCTGCTACTTCCTGCGATACCGACTCTACCTGGTGGAGTCGGCAGGCGTGATCCTGGCGAACCTGGCCGCCGGCACCATCGCCCTGCCGGTCTGGAACTCCCTGGCCCAATACCAGAAGAACCGACTCCTTGTATTCCTGGACCCGGCCACCGACCCCCGGGGGGCTGGCTGGAACCTGATCCAGTCCAAGGTGGCCATCGGCAGTGGTGGATGGACCGGGAAGGGGTTCACGGAAGGCACCCAGAAGCGCCTCGACTTCCTCCCCGAGCAGCACACCGATTTCATCTTCAGCGTCATCGGCGAGGAGCTGGGCTTCGTGGGGTCCCTCCTCGCGCTCCTCCTCTTCGGCCTCCTTCTCCTGAGGGTCGTCCGGCTGGCGGAGCGGGTCGCGGATCCCTTTGCCGGCATGGTCCTCTTCGGTATCTTCGGGACCTGGCTGGTGCACATCTTCGTGAACATCGGCATGACGATCGGGATCGTCCCGATCACGGGAATTCCTCTCCCCTTCGTGAGCTACGGGGGCACGTTCCTTCTGACCTGCTGGGTCATGGTGGCGCTTGCCGTGCGGATGGCGAAGGCGGACGACCAGGGCTGAGGCCCGGCCGCAGTGTTCCCGGTCCCGGCCCTCCGGATGCGAGAAAGCATGGCCTGGTTCCGAAAGCCGAAAAAGCCCCTGACCTCCTCGGACAAGCGGGACCTCCCGTCCGACGTCTTCGTGAAATGCGATGGCTGCGGGGAGATCCTCTACCGGGAGAAGCTCGCCCAGGGTGGATACGTCTGTCCCCACTGCGCCCACCACTTCCGGATCAGCGCCGACGCGTATATCCGTCTCCTCCTGGACGACGACTCGTTCCAGGAGACGGAGTCGGAGCTCACAAGCGCCGACCCCCTGGAGTTCACCGACCTCAAGCCGTACGTGGACCGCCTTGTGGCCGCTCGGAAGAAGACCGGACGCGCAGATGCCATCCGCACCGGACGGGCCACCCTGGAGGAGATTCCGGTGGCACTGGGCGTGATGGACTTCGCCTTCATCGGGGGGTCCATGGGCTCGGTGGTGGGGGAGAAGATCGCCCGTCTGGGCCGCCTCGCCCTCGAGGAAGGGCGTCCCCTCATCCTGGTCTCGGCATCCGGCGGGGCTCGGATGATGGAGGGGATCTATTCCCTCATGCAGATGGCGAAGACCTCCGCTGTGCTGGCCCGACTCCACGAGGCCGGTCTTCCGTTCGTCTCCATCCTCACCCACCCCACCACGGGCGGAGTGACCGCCTCCTTCGCCATGCTGGGCGATGTGAACCTGGTGGAGCCCGGCGCCCTGGTGGGATTTGCCGGTCCCCGGGTCATCGAGGAGACGATCCGCCAGGAGCTCCCCGACGGATTCCAGCGGGCAGAGTTTCTCCTGGAGCACGGGATGGTAGACCAGGTGGTGGACCGACGGGAGCTCCGCGCCACCACGGCCCGACTTCTTCGGCACATGAACGGCGGGCCCCGGGAGTGACGGCAGACCGCATCGGGACGGGTCGATGGGGGGTCCCCCCAGGGGATCCCCTGGCCACCCGCCTCTTCCCACCCCTCACCGGCACGGTTCGCTGGGGGCTGGACCGCATGGAGCGGCTCCTCTCTTCCGTGGGGTCCCCCCAGAAGGCGTTCCCGGTCCTCCACGTGGCCGGGACGAACGGGAAGGGCACCGTGGCCCGCACCTGGGCCTCCATCCTCCAGGCTGCCGGATTCCGGACCGGGCTCTACACCTCTCCTCAGCTCCG
Source organism: Gemmatimonadales bacterium (assembly GCA_007692505.1). Taxonomy (GTDB): domain Bacteria; phylum Gemmatimonadota; class Gemmatimonadetes; order Longimicrobiales; family Gaopeijiaceae; genus REBX01. The sequence continues at coordinate 7,828 of REBX01000181.1, forward strand.
CTTCTTCCGGGAGCGGATCCTGGTGGACGGGGTGCCCGTCCCCGACGACAGCCTCCAGGAGATGGCCGAGCAGCTTCGCCCTGCCATTGTGCGGACGCAGCCCAGCTTCTTCGAGGCCACCACCGCTCTGGGTTTCCTCGCCCTGGCACGGGCCGGCGTGGAGATCGCCGTTTTGGAGGTGGGGCTGGGCGGACGCCTCGATGCCACCAACGTGGTGGATCCCGTGCTCACGGTGATTACCGGGGTGGGCCTGGAGCACCGGGACCTCCTGGGGGACACCCTGGAGGAGATTGCCCGGGAGAAGGCGGGCATCTTCAAGCCCGGGATCCCGGCCTACACCGTGGCCCGGGACCCCGACGTGGTCCGCATCCTGACGGAGGAGGCGGCCTCCCTGGGTATCCCCCTGACCCACATTCGCCCCCCGGAGGGCCGATGGGATCTGGGCGGGGCACGCTTCGGCCTCCGGACCCGGCGCTGGGGCCGCCTGGAGATCGAGTCCCCCCTGGTGGGAGAGCACCAGATGGCCAATGTGGCCCTGGCCGTCCGGTCGCTGGAGGCCCTCCCGCCCCGTTTCCTGCCCACCCGGGCGGCCATCCTCGAGGGTGTGCGCAGGGTTCGGGTCCCGGGACGGGTCCAGGTGGTGACCGACCCGCCCCGGCAGTGGATACTGGACGTGGCCCACAACCCCGAGGCCATGGCGGCGCTGGGGCGCGTCCTGGACCGGGCCGCCCCCCCGGAGCCCAGAGTGGCGGTGGTGGGCATCCTGGCCGACAAGGACTGGGGGGAGATGGTGCCCGAGGTCGCGTCCAGGGTGGACCTCTGCCTGCTCTGCGTTCCCGACTCGGCCCCCCCTGAGCGACGCTGGGACCTTGCGGAAGTGCAGGCCCGCTTCCCTGATCTCCAACTCCTCCCTGTTCCGGATCCAGGGCAGGCGCTCCTCCGGGCGGAGGAGTTCACGGGTTCGGGGGGGACGGTGGTCGTGACCGGGTCCTTCTTCACCGTGGGCAGTGCTTTTGACTTCATGGAGGGACGGGGGCTGGATGCCTTGTCCCTCGACCTTCGGACCGGGTAGATTCGGCCATGGCATCCACACAGAAGTTCGCGAGTCTCAGGGGCTTCCGGGATTTTCCCCCGGAAGAGATGGCCCTCCGCCAGCACATCATGTCCACGTGGAGGGAGGTCTCGGCCCGGTGGGGACTTCGGGAGTACGATGGTCCCCCCCTTGAGTCCCTGGAGCTCTATCGGGAGAAGAGCGGGGACGAGATCGTGGAGCAGCTCTATGCCTTCGAGGACAAGGGCGGACGCTCGGTGGCCCTCCGCCCCGAGATGACCCCCACTCTGGCCCGGATGCTGGCCGACCGGAGCCGTGCCCTCCCCAAGCCGATCCGCTGGACCGCCATGCCCCAGCTCTTCCGGTACGAGCGGCAGCAGCGGGGGCGCCTCCGGGAGCACTTCCAGTGGAACGTGGACCTGGTGGGCGAGGAGGGGATCGAGGCGGACGCCGAGGTCCTGGCCATTGCCCTGGACGCCCTCCGGGCCTTCGGTTTTGGTCCGGACCGGATCCGGGCCCGCATCTCGGACCGGCGCCTCCTCACGGCCCTCCTGGTCAGTGCAGGAGTCCCGGAGGACCGGCTGGAGTCCACCTTCACCATCGTGGACAAGGTGGAACGGGAGGGGGGCGATGCCGTGGCGCGTCGCCTCAGGGAGGAGGTGGGCCTGGACGCCGGGGCGGCGGAGGCCATCACCTCCCTTTTCGAGGAGCCGTCGCTGGAGACCGTCCGGGCGACGTTCGGCGACGACCCTGCGGTGGCCGAGGCTCTGGGAGAGGTTGACGCACTCCTCGCCCTCATGGATGACCTCGGGTTCGGGGACCATGTGGAGTTCGACCTCACCATCGTCCGGGGGCTCGCCTACTATACGGGGCCAGTCTTCGAGATCTTTGACCGGGCAGGCGTGTTCCGGGCCATCTGCGGAGGAGGTCGGTACGACCGCCTCCTGGAGAAGGTCGGGGGCGAGTCTCTGGCCGCCGTCGGCTTCGGTATGGGTGATGTGGTCCTGGGAGAATTCCTCAAGGAAGCCGGCCTGGCCCCGGAGTGGACCCCGGAGGTGGACTACTTCGTGGTGGCCATCGGGGAGGAACAGCGCCCCCTGGCCCGTCGGATCGCCGGGCGCCTCCGGGAGTCCGGACACTCGGCCCTCATCTCCCTTCGGCCCACCGGGGTCGGGAAACAGTTCAAGCAGGCGGCCAGCGAGGGAGCCCGCTCCGTGGTGGTCCTGGGCCCCGAGGAGATCCGCCGGGGGGTGGCCGTGGTCCGGGACATGGCCGACGGGGAGGAGCGGGAGGTCCCCCTTGACCGACTGTCCGAGCCATCGGAGCCGGCGTCGTGAGTGGGGCCGGGCGCCCCGAAGAAACTCCCAATCCCTACGACGGGACCCGCGAGGAGATGGACCGGGCGATCCGTCGCCTCGATGTCCTGGAGTGGCTCATCCTCCTCATGGCCGTGGGGCTGGCCGTCCTGGGGGGAGCCGCCGTCGCGTTCCTCCTCAGTGCAGGGACCGACCTGGCCTTCCGCCCCCTCTGGGCCCTGACCTCGATCCTCCTCCTGGCGGTGCCCGGCGGGATCGTCTGGATCCAGACTCGCAGGTCCCGGCGAAGCAATCGCCGGGATCGCTGACACCCGGCCCCATGGGCCCACCGCACGCCCGCTCCCCCTCCTCACTTCCGCACCACGAGATTCCCACATGGCGCAAGACAAGGCTCTGACCCCCCGATCCCAGGACTTCAGCCGCTGGTACAATGAGGTCGTGCATCGAGCCGAGCTTGCGGACCACTCCCCGGTGCGGGGGAGCATGGTGATCCGTCCCTGGGGTTACGGCATCTGGGAGAACATGCAGCGAGCACTGGACGACATGTTCAAGGCGACGGGCCACGAGAACGCCTACTTCCCCCTCCTGATCCCCATGTCATTCATCGAACGGGAGAAGGCCCACGTGGAGGGGTTCAAGCCCGAGCTGGCCGTGGTCACCCATGCAGGGGGGAAGGAGCTGGAGGAGCCCCTGGTCATCCGGCCCACCTCCGAGACGGTCATCTACTCCATGTTCGCCAAGTGGGTGCAGTCGTACCGGGACCTCCCGGTCCTCATGAACCAGTGGGCCAACGTGATGCGGTGGGAGATGCGCACCCGCCTCTTCCTGCGCACCTCGGAGTTCCTCTGGCAGGAGGGCCATACCGCCCATGCCACCGAGGCCGAGGCCAGAGAGGAGACCCGGAGGATGCTGGAGGTCTACCGGACCTTCATGGAGGACTGGATCGCAATGCCCGTGGTCACCGGGCTCAAGTCCGAGCGGGAGAAGTTCGCCGGTGCCGTGGAGACGTGGACCTGCGAGGCCATGATGCAGGACGGAAAGGCGCTGCAGGCAGGTACGTCCCACCACCTGGGCCAGAACTTCGCCCGACAGTTCGACCTCACTTTCCAGGACGAGCAGGGCACCGAGGTCCACGCCTGGAACACCTCCTGGGGCGTCTCCACCCGACTTGTGGGCGGACTTGTCATGACCCACGGGGATGACAAGGGGATCGTGGTGCCGCCCAGGCTCGCCCCGGTGCAGGTCGTGGTGGTCCCCATCTGGCGGAAGGACGAGCAGCGCACGGCGCTGGTGGAGAAGGCCCACCAGCTCCGTTCCCGCCTCCAGGACATGGGTGTTCGGGTGAAGGTGGACGATCGGGATCATCTGAGCCCCGGGGCCAAGTTCTGGGAATGGGAGCGGAAGGGTGTCCCGTTCCGCATGGAGGTTGGACCGCGGGACCTGGAATCGGGACAGGTGGTCCTGGTCCGTCGAGTCGTGGCGGAGGGCGAGGACCGGAAGGCCTTCCTGCCCGAGGCCGAGGCCCTGGCGGCACTCCCCGACCTCCTCTCCGCCTTCCAGTCCGAACTCCTTCAGGAGGCACGCAGGAGGAGGGAGGAGCGTTCCCACAGGGGTTTCGACGGGAGCATCGAGGAAATGGGGGAGCTCCTGGACGCCCAGGGGGGTGGGTTTGTCTATACCGGCTGGAGTGGAGATCCTGAGGTGGAGGCCCGGGTGCAGGAAAAGACGGGTGCCACCCTCAGGTGCATTCCCGACCCGGCCTTCCGGTCGCCGGAGGCCCCGAAGCGATGCATGGGTGGCGGCGAAGCCACCTGCGAAGTCCTCTGGGCCCGGGCTTATTGAAGCCTCGGGTCCTCACCCCATAGTTCCACGGTTTCCCCTCATTCGAGCCCTGCCAGGATCCGCACCCGCCCATGACTGAAACCACCACCCGCGACCGCATCCTGATCCTGGACTTCGGTTCCCAGTACACCCAGCTCATCGCCCGCCGAATCCGGGAGGAGCGGGTGTTTTGCGAGATCCACCCGCCGGACCGCTCCCTGGAGTGGATCCGGGACTGGGATCCAAGGGGAATCATCCTCTCCGGGGGCCCGGCCTCGGTCTACGACGAGGAGACGCCGTCCCTCGACCCGGCCCTCCTGGATGCGGGAATCCCCATTCTGGGGATCTGCTATGGGATGCAGCTCGTGGCACACCTCCAGGGCGGGACCGTGCACGCCGGACAGCGGGAATACGGGCGAGCCGACCTCCGGGTTACGGTCCCCGATGCCCTCTTCGACGGATTCGATGAAGGGGCCGAGACCCCGGTCTGGTGCTCTCACGGGGACCACGTGAACGCCCCGCCCCCCGGGTACGAGGCCCTCGCGTCCACCGCCACCCTTCCGGTGGCGGCCTTCCGTGCCCTGGACCGTCCCATCTACGGGGTGCAGTTCCATCCGGAGGTGGCACATACGACCCGGGGAGAGGAGATCCTCTCCAACTTCCTCTTCCAGGTCGCCGGATGCGAGCCCACGTGGACACCGGGTGCCTTCGTGGACGAGACCGTGGAGCGGATCCGGGAGCGGGCCGGGGACCACCACGTCATCTGCGGACTCTCGGGAGGGGTGGACTCTGCCGTTGCGGCAGCCCTTGTCCACCGGGCCGTGGGAGACCGGCTCACCTGCATCTTCGTGGACAACGGGCTCCTGAGGAAGAACGAGCGCACCGCCGTGGAGCGCACCTTCCGGAAGCACATGGGGATCCGTCTGGTGGTGGTGGATGCAGCCGCGGATTTCCTGCCCGCCCTGGAAGGGGTATCCGACCCCGAGACCAAGCGGAAGCGGATCGGCAACACCTTCATCCGGATCTTCGAGGAGACGGCCGGGAAGGAGGGCAATGACGCCCGCTTCCTGGTGCAGGGCACCCTCTACCCCGACGTAATCGAGTCCGTCTCCACCGGAGGGCCGTCGGTCACCATCAAGACGCACCACAACGTGGGAGGGCTCCCGGAAGACATGCCCTTCGAGCTCATCGAGCCCCTCCGCGAGCTCTTCAAGGACGAGGTCCGGAACGTGGGCCGGGAGCTGGGGCTCCCGGAGGAGTTCGTGGGCCGACACCCGTTCCCCGGACCGGGGCTGGCCATCCGGGTTCTGGGCGAGGTCTCGGAGCCCCGGCTGGCGGTCCTGCGGGAGGCGGATGCCATCTACCTGGAGGAGATCCGTGCCGCGGGTCTCTACAACGAGATCTGGCAGGCCTTCGCCGTCCTCCTCCCGGTCCGGTCCGTGGGGGTCATGGGCGACGGCCGGACCTACGAGAACGTGGTGGCGCTTCGGGCCGTGACATCAAGGGATGGGATGACGGCGGACTGGTATCCGTTCCCCCACCAGGTCCTCCAGAAGATCTCCACCCGCATCATCAACGAGGTGTCCGGGGTAAACCGGGTCACCTACGACGTCTCATCCAAGCCTCCGGCCACCATCGAGTGGGAGTGAGGCCCCCGACCGTGGAGGAACGCCCGTGAATGCAATGCTATCGCGTATCCTGGGGACCGCTGCCCTGGCCACCCTCCTCCTGGTCTCCCTGGCCGGGGCCGACGAACTCCGGGCCCAGGTCTACTGGGACAGTCCCCTCATGGTGGCCCCGGCCACCCCTGCTGGATGGGGAGTCTACCTCACGGATCCATCCCCGGGCGGGGGGCTGGGAGTCCTGAGCACGTGGAGGGCGGACACCGCCCCTGGCGGGCCGGGCTTCCGACTGGGGATCGCCGAGGACCGGAGGGACAGGGTCACAGTGTTCGGAGGGATCGACATGTCCGGGTCCCTGGTGCAGGCCTCCGGAGACTTCCCCGTGAACATGATCTGGGTGGCCGGTGCCGGGATCGGAGTGGGGGACGGCACCGTCCTCTCTCTCCCCCTCGGGGTCAGCCTGGGCCGGGACTTCGAGAGCGACGGTGTCTGGTTCAACCCCTACGTGGGCCCGCGGGTGAACCTGGACGCCTGGTTCGGAAGCGACCGCAGCGACAGCCTCCGCCTCCGGCTCGCCGTGGACCTGGGGATCGACATCTCCTTCGACCCGGGGTGGGCCGTTCGCTTCGGCGGCACCCTGGGGGATCGGAACGCGCTGGCCATCGGGGTGAGCTTCCGGGTGCGCTGACCCGTACCCGCCCCGGCGGTCAGGGGCTGCCGGGCTCCAGGGGCGGGGTCTCGGGCTGCTCACGGGGAGCCTCCTCCATCCGTCCCCCCCGGCCCAGCTCCTCCTCGATCCGCGTCCAGACCTCGTGCATTCGCGGCACGTTCCCGCCGTGGACGCGGGCATAGTCGACCAGGTCGTCCGATGTCACCCCGTGGGCCTCCAGGATCCGATCCCGCTCCTCCTCCGGGAGGGTCCCGCCGGCGGCCAGGGTCTCCCGGCGAAGCTCGACCATCACTTCCACGAAGGTTTCGTCTTCGATGGTGGCCTCGTCCCCGGACCCCGGAATCCCCAGGTCGCACCCGGGGAGGAGGAGGACGAGGAGTACGATACCCAGGAGGGGGAGGGAAGAAAGCCGGGCGGGCAGGAAGCTGGTCATGGAGGAGGGGCGGACCGGGGAAGGAGGATCCGAAACGTCGACCCGGAGCCGGGCCTCGGTCAAGTACGGGGAGGTTGCTCACGGGGCCGTCCCGGTGCAGACTTTGTCTGCGTCCCTTCTCCGGCCTGCCCCCCCGTCCCCGGCGGGGAGGACCGGCCGGGACATCCGGTCCCCACCTCCGGCATCTCCATGATCCGCTTCCCCCGTCTCCTGCTGCATCGGCTCTTTCCGGCCCTCCTCCCACTCCTCGTCCTCCCCCTCCTCGGTGTGCCCTTGTGGGGGCAGACGCCCGAGCCGGAGGAAGTCCTGGGCTGGGACTTCGGCGAGCAGTTCACCGACATGGCCGGTATCGAGCAGTACATGCGGGCCCTGGCAGATGCATCCGACCTCGTGACGGTGGAGCCCTACGGGACGACCCCCCAGGGACGCTCCCTCCTTTCTGTGGTCATCGCCAGGCCGGACCATCGGGCCGACCTGGAGGGAATCCTGGAGCGGAATCGCGAGCTCATGGACCCGGACACCCCGGAGGAGCGGGCCAGCGAGATCGCCCGGACGAATCCGGCGGTGGTCTGGTTCACCTACGGGCTCCACGGGAACGAGAGTGCCTCCCCGGAGGCCGCACTCTGGACCGCCCGGGACCTTGCGGCAGGCCACCCCGACCTGGAGGGAGTGCTGGATTCCGTGGTCGTGATCATGGATCCGTCGGCGAACCCCGATGGCCGGGACCGATACGTCCACCACCAGCGGAGCACCCAGCAGCTCCGTCCCAACGCCAATGCCGCCATCCGCGAGCGTCGGGAGCCCTGGCCGGGGTCCAGGACGAACCATTACCTCTTCGACCTGAACCGGGACTGGGCCTGGGTCACCCAGTCCGAGACCCGGGATCGCCTCCAGCTCTGGCACCGGTGGAATCCCCAGGTCCACGTGGACTTCCACGAAATGGGGTACACCTCCTCGTACTTCTTCTTCCCGGCCGCCACCCCCATCAACGACATCTTCCCGGATCACATCCTGGAGTGGGGAGAGCGTTTCGGGGACGGGAACGCCCAGGCGCTGGACCGGGAGGGACTCCTCTATTACACCCGGCAGAACTTCGACCTGTTCTACCCCGGATACGGAGACAGCTGGCCCTCTCTGGTGGGGGCCATCGGGATGACGTACGAGCAGGGAGGGGGAGGGTTCGCCGGACTCCGCATCGAGCGACCCGACGGCACGATCCTGACCCTTCGGGATCGTGCTTTCGGGCATCGTACCACGGGGATGGCGACTCTTCGGACCACCATGGAGGGGAAGACCGAGCTCCTGGAAGGCTTCGCCCGGTACCACCGGGAGATCGACGACGGATTGGATGACACGTACCTGGTCCCCGGAGAGGATCCCCACCGGTTCAGGGGCCTGGTGGAGTTCCTCCGCCTCCACGACATCCAGGTGGAGCGCCTGCAGGCCGAAGCCTCCCTGTCGGCGACCCCGCACCCGGGCTTCGAATCCCGGGACACCTTCCCTGCCGGAACCGTGCGCGTCCCGGCGCGCCAGCCTCGGGGGCGCCTCGCCGGTGCCCTCCTCCGACCCGACAACCCCCTGGACGGGTCCTCCTCCTACGACATCACTGCCTGGGCCCTACCCTATGCCCATGGTGTGGAGGCCCACTCGGCCCCCTCCGGTTCCGGAGGAGGCAGCTGGGCGCAGGGGGCCGACGTCCCCGCCCCGGACGACGAGTTCGACCGGGGGAGCTACGGCTACCTCCTCCACCCCTCCTTCGGGCATGCGCAGCCTCTTGTGGCTTTCATGGAGGCCGGTGGGCGTGCACAGATCATGTCCGACACCTTCCGGATCGCCGGAGACCTCCACCCCCGGGGCACGATCTTCCTCCCCCGGGGCACGAACGAGGACCTGGATGACAAGGTCCGGGAGTCGGGCCTGGGCTCCTTCGTCCTCCCCGTCTCCACCGGGCTGAGCACCGGCGGGATCGACCTGGGCTCCAATGACCGGGCCCACCTCCGGCTGCCCCGCCTGGCCCTCCTGGGGGGCGACGGGACCTCGGCGAACTCCTTCGGGATGCACTGGCACTTCCTGGAGCGCATCCTGGACATGCCCTTCGACATCCTGGAGCTTTCCACCGCCGGGGGGCTCGACCTGGAGGAGTGGGATGTCATCGTCGCCCCTGCCGGGAACATCTCGGGGACACTGGGATCCGGGGGAATGGAGCGTCTCGAGCGCTGGGTCCGCGGGGGCGGAACGCTGGTGGCCATCGGCTCGGCAGCCAACCAGCTCGGTGGGGCGCTGGGGGGAGTGGAACGTCGGACCTCCCTGGACGAGGACGACCCGGACCGGGACGAGCGCCTCCGACAGGCCCTCATGACCAGGGAGGAGCGACAGGAGGAGAGCTGGCTGGAGCGCATCCCGGGGACCATCCTCCCCGGGGTCCTTGATCCGGCCCACCCCATGTCCTGGGGAGCCGCGGCAGAGGGCGGCCCGGAGAGCCGGACGTTTGTCCTCAGCTCGGGCTCGGTCTGGGAGCCATCGAACAGCTTCGAGTCCGTGGGGTTCTATCCAGAGGACCTTGATCGGATCTCCGGCGTCATCTCCCAGCGGAACCTGGAGCGGATGGACCGGGGCGCCTGGCTGGTGGACCGCCGGCTCGGGTCGGGGCGGATGATCCTCTTTGCGGACGACCCCCTCTTCCGGGGGTTCTGGCACGGGGGCCGCCAGCTGTACCGGAACGCGATCCTGGTCATGCCCTGGTACTGACCCCCATTTCCGCGGGAACTCCACATGAAGCCTTCCATTTCCGGACGGAGGACCGCCCCCCTGTTCCTGGTCCTCGTCCTCGCCCTCCTGCCGGTCCTCCAGGGCTGCGCAGTCAACCCGGTGACCGGCCAGAGGGAGTTCTCCCTCATCAGCGAGTCCCAGGAGATCCAGCTGGGTGGAGATGCAGATCGCGACATCACCCGATCCCTGGGGGTGGTGGAGGACGAGGTCCTCCAGGAGTACGTGAGCGACATCGGGCTTCGGATGGCCCGGCAGTCGGAGCGGCCGAACCTGCCGTGGACGGTCCGGGTCCTGGACGATCCCATCATCAATGCCTTCGCCCTTCCCGGCGGGTACATCTACGTGACGCGGGGGATCCTGGCCCACTTCAACTCCGAGGCCGAGCTCGCCGGGGTTCTGGGTCACGAGATCGGGCACGTCACGGCGAAGCACGGGGTGAGACAGGTCAGTCGTGCGCAGATCACCCAGCTCGGCCTGGGCGTCGGGACCGTGCTTTTCCCGGAACTCGAGGGGCTGGGGCAGGCCGCCGGCGTCGGACTCGGGCTCCTCTTCCTCAGCTATGGGCGAGATGCGGAGCGGGAGGCCGACGACCTGGGCCTCCGCTACATGACCCGGGAGGGATACGACCCGGAGGAGATGGCGGCCACCTTCAACATGCTGAACCAGGCTTCCGGCGGGGATGCCGGTGCCATCCCCAGCTGGCTCTCCACCCACCCCAACCCCCTGGAGCGTCGGGACCGGATCCGGGATCGGATCCAGGCCGGGGAGGTCTCCGGCGATCGAGTGGAGCGGGAGCGCTACCTGGAACACATCGATGGACTCGTGTGGGGCACCGATCCTCGCCAGGGCTACTTCCGCGAGGCCAGGTTTCACCACCCCGAGCTGGCCTTCCGGATGGACATGCCCTCCGGGTGGTCCACCCTGAACCAGCGGGACGCCGTCCGGGCCGTGTCTTCCCAGGAGGATGCCCTGGTGACTCTCACCCTCTCGGGCGAGTCCTCGGCCCGAGGCGCCTCGGATGCCTTCGCTGCCGAGCAGGGCGTCACCGCCCGCTCCCGACGCGATGTTCAGATCGGGGGCCTTCAGGCGGTGCGCCTGGACTTCGAGGCCTCCACCGGTCAGGGCAGTCGTCTGGAAGGCACGGCGGCGTTCATCGAGCACGATGGTCGGGTCTACCAGATCCTGGGCTACGCAGTACAGGCCCGATGGGGCGAGCGCCGGTCCTCGGTGGAGTCGGCCGTCACCTCCTTCCAGCCCGAGAGGGACCCGGCGGTCCTGGCGGCCCAGCCCCGGCGGATCGAGATCGTGCGGACGGACCGGGAACTCACCTTCGAAGGCTTCCTCTCCCGCTACCCCTCCACGGTGGGGTCCTCCACGTTGTCCCTCCTGAACCGTGTGGAGCCCGGCGACGTGATCCCGGCAGGAACCCTCATGAAGCGGGTCACCGGCGAAGCTCCACCCTGACGTCGGGAGGGTCTCCGGCGGGACCGTCTTCACCTGTGGTCCGGATCTTGAAACGTAGAGGGATGCACGTGACCGGCCCGGGTGGCTGGCAGGTTCGACTCCTGCCATGATGGCAGCCGCCGGGCCCCCAATTGGAAGACGAAGTCCAGGAGGAATGCATGACCCCCGCCGATCGATTCACACTCAAGGCAGGAGAGGCTCTCCAGGCCGCCGCCCGTCTGGCACGCGAGCAGGGACACCCCGAGTTGGCCGGGGTCCACCTGCTGAAGATTCTCCTGGAGCAGAAGGAAGGGATCGTCCGGCCCATCCTGGAGAAGGCGGGGGTGCGGGTGGACACCCTGTCCCACGGGCTGGAAGAGCGCCTTGGGCGCTATGCCCGGGTGGAGGGCGGGAGTGATCCGACACCGTCCCGGGACCTCCGGAAGGCGCTGGAGGTGGCCGAGCAGGAGGCCCGCACCCTGGGGGACGAGTACGTCTCCACCGAGCACCTCCTGCTGGGGCTGGCCCGGGAGAAGGACGACGCAGGCCGGGTCCTCCGGGAGGCCGGGGTCTCCCCGGACGAGCTCTCCAGGGCCATGGAGGAGATCCGTGGGTCCCATCGGGTTACGGATCAGACGCCGGAGGACAAGGTCCAGGCGTTGGACAAGTACTCTCGGGACATCACCGAGCAGGCCCGGGGCGGAAAGCTCGACCCGGTCATCGGCCGGGACGAGGAGATCCGCCGGGTGATCAAGGTCCTGGGCCGGAGGACGAAGAACAACCCGGTCCTCATCGGTGAGCCCGGCGTGGGGAAGACGGCCATCGTGGAGGGACTGGCCCAGCGCATGGTGGCCGGGGACGTCCCCACCTCGCTGGCGGACAAGCGCCTTCTGGAGCTGGACATCTCCGCCATGCTGGCGGGGGCCAAGTACCGCGGCGACTTCGAGGAGCGCATGAAGTCGGTCCTCCGGGAGGTTACGGAGGCAGAGGGTCGCTACGTCCTCTTCATCGACGAACTCCACACCATCGTGGGAGCCGGAGCCGCCGACGGGGCCGTGGATGCCGGGAACATGCTCAAGCCCCTGCTGGCCCGGGGTGAGCTCCGCCTCGTGGGGGCCACGACCCTGGACGAGTACCGTCAGCACATCGAGAAGGACCCGGCCCTGGAGCGGCGATTCCAGCCGGTATTCGTGGCGCCCCCCTCCGTGGAGGACACCGTGGCCATCCTCCGGGGGCTCAAGGAGCGCTACGAGGTGCACCACGGCGTGCGGATCCGGGACGAGGCCCTCATCGCCGCGGCCCGGCTCTCGGACCGCTACATCGGTGGCCGGTTCCTCCCGGACAAGGCCATCGACCTGGTGGACGAGGCCGGGAGCCGCCTCCGCATCGAGATCGACTCCCTCCCGCAGGAGATTGACGAAGTGGAGCGGAGGATCACCCAGCTGGAGATCGAGCGGCAGGCCCTGGAGGCGGAGACGGACCGGTCCGCTACCGAGCGCCGGGAGGCCATCGAGGCCGAGCTTTCCGAGCTCCGGGAGACATCGGCGGGAATGAAGGCGGGATGGCAGTCCGAGAAGGAGGCCATCCAGCGACTTCAGGGGCTCAAGGAACGCATCGATGCGCTCCGATCGGAGGCGGAACAGGCCACCCGTTCCGGTGACCTCCAGCGAGCTGCGGAGCTACAGTACGGCGAGATCCCCCGGACCCGCAGCGAGGTGGAGGAGGCCGAGGCCCGCCTCGGTGAGCTGCAGGCCGAGGGCTCCTTCCTCAAGGAGGAGGTGGATGCCGACGACATCGCCGCCGTGGTGGGGGAGTGGACCGGGATCCCCGTCTCCCGGCTCCTGGAGTCGGAGCGGCGGCGCCTGGCCCGCCTGGACGACCTCCTGTCGGAGCGCGTTGTGGGGCAGCGGCCCGCGGTGGAGGCCGTGGCCAACGCCGTGCGCAGGGCCAGGGCCGGCCTCCAGGACCCGGACCGGCCGGTGGGCTCCTTTATCTTCCTGGGACCCACCGGCGTGGGGAAGACGGAGACGGCCCGCGCCCTGTCTCGCTTCCTCTTCGATGACGAGCGGGCCATGGTCCGGATCGACATGTCCGAGTACATGGAGAAGCACGCAGTGGCCCGCCTCATCGGGGCGCCCCCGGGATACGTGGGCTACGAGGAGGGGGGGCAGCTCACGGAGGCCGTCCGACGGAGGCCCCATGCGGTCATCCTCTTCGACGAGATCGAGAAGGCCCACGGGGACGTGTTCAACCTCCTCCTCCAGATCCTGGACGACGGCCGCCTTACCGATGCCCAGGGGCGCACCGTGGACTTCCGGAACGCCGTGGTCATCATGACCTCCAACATTGGGAGCCGGTTTATCCTGGAGGCCGGTCACGAGGCCGATGATCGGGAGGGCTGGTCCCGGGTTGAGGATCGGGTTCGCGCAGAGATGCACGGCCACTTTCGGCCCGAGTTCCTGAACCGGGTGGACGACATCGTGGTCTACAGGCCCCTCTCCCGCAGCGACCTGCGCCGCATCGTGGACCTCCAACTCCAGCGGGTCCACACCCTTGTGGCCGAGCTGGGCCTCGAGCTGGAGGTTGAGGACGAGCTCCGGGATCGCCTTGCAGAGGAGGGCTACGACCCAGCCTTCGGCGCCCGGCCCCTGAAGCGGGTCATCCAGACCCGGATACAGAATCCGCTGGCGCTCCGACTCCTGGAGGAGGACGCAGAGGAAGGGGGGCGCGTCATCGCGCGTTCTGCCTCTGCCTCCGATGCCTCGGCGGACTTCCTCATGGAGGCTCCAGGCGGGGGCCCGGCCTCCCCTGAGGCCGCTTGACGGGAGGTGCCCCGCTGCTCTAGAGTCCGGCCCACGGGGGTGGGCTGCCGCCCACCGCTCCGCACCCGTCCCCCCTCCGCTCGGAAGCCTCCATGGTACGCATTCGACTCGTCCCTGTCCTCCTCGCCCTCTCCCTGGGCTTCCTGGCCGGGTGCGCCTCCTCCGGGGCACCCCAGTCGGGGATGGCGGCGAACCAGGCCATGGTCTCGGTGGAGCGCTTTCTCCAGGCGGCGAACAGCTCCGACCTGGAGGCCATGGCCAATGTGTTCGGGACCGCGGCGGGCCCGGTGGCGGATCGCACCGGGAACCCCCTTTCCTGCGGACTTCGCCGGCTGGGGTCCTGGGTTCGGGTGGCGAACCGGTGTACGAAGTGGACGGACATCGAGCTCTGGATGAGCTCCATCGCCTCCATTATCCGCCATGACGATGCCCGCATCCAGTCCGAGTCCTCGGTCCCGGGGCGGGAGAACCGGACGGTCCGGGTGGGGGTGGACCTGCAGATCGGGGACAGGACGATCCCCGACGTGGCCTTCGTGGTCGTCCAGGCCCGGCGGGGTGCCTGGTTCGTGGAGGAAATCGATCTGGAGCGCATTACCTCGGAGGATCAGGACTGACCGGGTCTCCCTGGCAGCACATTGCCGAAACGGCCCCGACTCGGGGTTCGCGTCCGAGCCGTCAGCTCCCGCGGCCGGGCTCCACCAGTTCGATGAGGACCCGCCCCGTGCTCCGCGGATGGAGGAAGGCCACCCGGTGCCCGCCGGCGCCGGGGCGGGGCACCGGATCCACCAGCTCCAGCCCCTCTCCGGAGAGTCGGGCCAGCTCGGCCTCGATGTCGGAAACCCGGTAGGCCACGTGGTGGAGACCTTCGCCCCGGGCCTCGATGAAGCGACCCACCGTGGATTCCGGCGACAGGGGCTCCAGGAGTT
>REBX01000128.1 GCA_007692505.1 Gemmatimonadales bacterium
GTGGTCACCGACCCCCGGAATCCCGGCGAGCTTACCGGGCACATCCTGGTGGCGGCCCGCACGGACCCGGGCTGGACCCTCCTCTTTCCCCGGGCCGAGGGGATCCTGGTGGAGCGAGGCAGCCTCCTCAGTCACTCGGCCATCGTGGCCCGCGAGATGGGCCTCCCCTGCGTGGTGGGCGTGAGCGGGCTCCTGGCCACCCTGGAGGACGGGGAGGTCGTGGAGATGGACGGGACCACCGGCCGCATCCGACGGATGGGGTCGTGAGCGAGGTCGCCGGCGCCCGCATCGGCACCCGGGCCAGGTTCGGCTTCGTCCGCTACGGGAGCGTGTGGGAGGACGCCGACATCCTCTGCGAGGCCCTGGCCCCGATGGCCGCAGGGGGGCGGCTCCTCTCGGTGGCCTCGGCCGGCGACAACGCCCTGGCCCTCCTCACCCTGGACCCGGCCCAGGTGGTGGCCATCGACCTGAGCCCGGCCCAGCTCGCCTGCGTTGAGCTCCGGATGGCGGCCCTCGGGCAGCTGGACGAACCAGCCCTCGTCGGCTTCCTGGGGCTGGAGGCGGCCCCCGACCGGGCCGACACCTACGCCGGCCTCCGGTCCTCCCTCTCCAGCGGGGCCCGAAGCTTCTGGGACGCCCACCCCGGCGCCATCGCCCGGGGGATCATCCATTCGGGCAAGTTCGAGCGGTACCTGCAGGCCTTCCGGAAGTACCTCCTCCCCGTGGTGCATCGCCGATCCCGCATCGAGGCCCTCCGCCGCGACCGCCCTCTGGAAGAGCGGCGGGCCTTCTACGACGACGAGTGGGACACCCGGCGCTGGCGCACCCTCTTCGGCGTCTTCTTCAGCCGGAGGGTCATGGGATGGATGGGCCGCGATCCGGCCTTCTTCGCCCATGTGGAGGGCACGGTGAGCGAACGCATCCTGGCCCGCACCCGCTACGCCCTCACCGAGCTCCCGGCCCGCACGAACCCCTACCTGGCCTACATCCTCACGGGCACCTACCCCCCGGAGGCCCGGCCCCGCTACCTCCGCCCCGAGCACCTGGACCAGGTCCGGGACCGACTGGGGCGCATCGAGCTCCGGCAGGGCAGTGTGGAGGAGGCCCCGGGGGTCTTCGACGGGATGAATCTGTCCAACATCTTCGAGTACATGGACTCGGCAGACCACCTGGGCTGCTACCGGGCCCTCCTGGAGCGGGCCCGACCCGGCACCCGCCTGGCCTACTGGAACCTCCTGGTCCCCCGAACGGCCCCCCCGTCCCTGGAGGACAGGGTCCGCCCCCTGGAAGAGCTCGCCCGGGAGCTCCACGCCCGGGACCAGGCCTGGTTCTACGAGGCCTTCCACGTGGACGAGGTGACCTCGAGTGCCGAAAAGGGCACCGAGGCACCGGAATGACCCCCGAGCTGACCACCGAGCTCCTCCGCGCCGCCGCGGTGGGGGCGGCCTTCCTGGCCATCTTCGGGCTCGCCGAGCTGTGGCGGGGGTTCGGTCCTCCTCCCGAGTGGACCCGGAAGTTCGTCCACGTGGCCGGCGGGCTCGTGGCCGCCTCTCTCCCCTGGGTCCTGGACCACCACTGGACCGTCCTGGGGCTGGGCCTGGCGCTGGGCGGCCTCCTCTGGTGGACCCGGCGCATGGGGTGGCTCCAGAGCGTGCACGGGGTGGAGCGGACCACGGAGGGCGGCCTCCACTTCCCCCTGGCCATCTACCTCCTCTTCCTCCTGGCGGCCCACGAGCCCGTCTTCTACCTGGTGTCGGTCCTGGTCCTGGTGGTGGCCGACACCGCGGCGGCCATCCTGGGAAGCGCCTACGGCCGGGCCACGTACGAGGTGGAGGAGGACCGGCGCTCGCTGGAGGGCTCCACCGTCTTCTTCCTGATGGCCTTCCTGAGCATCCACCTCCCCCTCCTCCTCCTCACCGAGCTGGACCGGGGGGCCGTGGTCCTGATCTCGGTGCAGCTGGCCCTCCTGGTGACCTTCTTCGAGGCCATCAGCGTCCGGGGCATCGACAACCTGGTCGTGCCCCTGGGCACCCTCTACCTCCTGGTGAAGCTCACCCCGCAGGACGCAGCCGCCATCGGGGCCCAGCTGGCCGCACAGCTCGTCATCATCGCGGTGATCGCCCTGGTGGCCTGGCGGTTCCGGTTCCTGCGGATGAGCGGGGCGCTGGCCCTCATGCTCTTCATGTACGGGGCATGGTCGCTGGGCGGACCCGCCTGGGTGGTGGCGCCCGTGGTGGCCATGCTGGCCTTTGCGGGGTTCAGGGGATGGCTCCAGGACACCGCCGCCGCCCCGGACGCCCGCTACCAGGTGCTGGCCCTCTTCCACGTGGCCATCGTGGCGGGGCTCCTCTTCATCGCGAACAACACCTTCCGGACCCTGGTCCAGGTGCCCGAACGGTGGGCGGCGCTGGGGGATGGGGATCCGTTCTACCCCCTCTACGTGGGCGCCGTGGCAGCCCACCTGGCCCTCCTGGGATGGGTCCTCATGGACCGGGCAGCGCTCGCGGGCTGGAAGCGGAGGCGGCTGGTGGGCGGTGCGTTCGTGGGCACCCTCCTGGTCGTCGTTCCCGCCGGGATCCTGGCGGGGGTCCTCCTGCCTGGTGCCGAAGGGGCCCGGGGAGCCCAGGTGTGGATCCATGCCGGGGTGGGGTCGGTGATCCCCCTGGTCAGCGTGGCCCTCTTTGCCGGATTCAGGCGATGGCTGGGGATGGGGCCCCACGGCACCGGGGCGCCGGGGCTCCAGGTCCTCCGGGCCCAGACCGCCAGCGTGGGGATGGCGACCCTCCTGGTCCTGGGCGTCCACTTCTGGCGCCTCGGGCTCCTCTGAGGCGGTGCCAGGCGGTCAGGGCTGTAGCATCTCCCGGAGCTTTCCCAGGTCCGTCTTCGATGCGTGCCGGGGGTCGCGGGTGATGTGCTTCACCACGTGCAGGGTGTCGATGGGGATGTCGCCCAGCGCCTCGGCCAACGCCTCTCTCCCGTCCCGGCCCAGCCGGCCCCCGGCCACCTCCACGCAGAGCACGGCCCGCATGCCCAGCGCCTCGTCCTCCTCCCCGAACCAGGCGGCGTGGCGCACCTCGGGCACGCTGAGGGCCCGGAGCTCGGCCGGGAGGGGCCACCACACCTGCCCGGCGCGGACGACCCGGGCGCCCACCCGCCCCAGGAGCCAGAGGCGTCCTCGAGGGTCGATTCGGGCGGCGTCACCGGTGCGGTGCCAGATGCGGGGTCCGTCGGGATCCCGGAGCTTCGTCATGGCCTCGGCCTCGGGGTTGCCCGCGTAGCCCTCAAGCACATGTTCGCCCGCCACCACCAGCTCGCCTGCCTCGCCCGGCCCGGCTTCCCACCGCGCCCAGCCCCCGTCCCCAAGGTCCACCAGCCCGTCGTGGGGCACGAGGAGGCGCACCGATGTCTGGGGCACCGGCGCCCCCACGCAGAGGCCCGTGCCCTCCGCCCCGAGCATCTCGCCGAACGAGATCCCCGAAATGGGCTCGGCCTCGGTGCTCCCGTAGATCACGTGGCCGTCGCCCGTCAGGACGTCCGAGAGGAGCCTGGCCAGGGGCGGGAGGACGGGCGCCCCCCCGGTGTGGAGCGAACGCAGGGGCAGGGGCGTCTTCGTGGTGCGGCACCAGCTGCCCAGGCGCTCGTAGAAGGCCGGCGACCCGGTGGAGGTCGTCACGCCCTCGTCGGTGAGCTGCCGATGGATCCGGGCCGGGTCGATCTCGGCAGGCGATCGCGGATCGAAGTCGGGGAGGACGCTGGGTACGCCCCCTGCCAGGTTGTTCAGGACGAAGATGGGGAGGGTGGGCATGTCGATGTCGCCGGCCCGGGGCTTCATGTGGCCGGCCAGCGCCCGGTGCTGGGCCCAGAGGAACCGGTGCGAGCGGATGGCGCCCTTGGGCCGCCCCGTGCTCCCGGTGGTGAAGGTGATGAGGGCCGGGTGGTCGGGGTCGACCTCGTGGGCCTCGTCCGACACCTCGGCGCCGGGCCCGCTGGAGGCCGTCCCGCCCCGGGCCGCCACGAGCCCCCGGCCCGGCGCCACGCGCATGCGAACCGGAATCCGGCGGAGCGACGGGCTCAGGAAGCGCAGCCAGAGGGCCTTTCGAATGCCGATGAAGGCCCGGGGGGCTGCGGCGGCTACGGCGGCCTCCAGCCGGTCCCGCCCGGCCCAGGCATCCACGAAGACCACGGTGGCCCCCCGGTGAAGGCATCCCAGTAGGACGGCGTAGAGGTCGGTGGACATGGGGACCAGGACCAGGATCCGGTGGCCGGGACCGATGCCCTGCCGGGCCAGGAGGGTGGCGGTGCGCCGGACCTGCTCCGAGAGCTCCCCGAAGGTGGTCCGACGGACGCGTCGCCTGTTTCGCCCTCTCCAGCCCCTGCCCCCCACGGCCTCGATGATCGCCGGGCGCTCAGGGTGGAGGGCCGCCCGATGGTGGAGGGCCGACGCGATGTTGGGGGTGTCGGGGGAGCCGTTCGACGGGGTGCCGGACGGGCCGTTCGATGGACCCGGTGAGGGGGCCCCGGAATCGGAGGCCATCTCAGGGGATCCACTGGAAGAGGGCGTAGCGCCGGAAGACCTCCCCCGAGTGGCGCGAGATCCGGGCCGATGGGTTGTCCACGTGCATGAGGGCGTGGATGAGCTCCAAGTGGCCGTGCTCCCGGGCCAGTCGCCGGGGCTCGTCCAGGAGGAGCACCCCGAGCCCGGTGCCCCGATGGGCGTTGGCCACGGCCACCGTCTTGAGGATGAGTCGGCCGGGATCGGTGGTGTCGGGGAGGGCGAAGAAGAAGCCGGCCAGGGTGCCGCCTTTGGTCCGGGCCAGCTGCACGAGCTCGGGGTTCAGGAGGGGCCGGACCCCCGTGTACATGGCCCGAAAGGCCTCCCACGGAAGGGGAGAGTAGAGCGGATTTCCCGCAAAGGCCTCCAGGCTGAGGCGATGGATGTCGGCCAGCTCCTCCTCGAACCGGTCCATCCGGATGGGGGCGAGCTCCACCCCCTGTGCCTCCAGGGCCGCCAGCGATTCGGCCCGCCGGGGATGGGCACGGGCCAGGTCGGTGACCCGGGCGCTCACGTACTCGGAGCGGACCTGGAATCCGGCCTCCCTGAAGAGCTCCGGCCAGTGGGGCGGGTTCCGGGGCTCCATGAGGAAGGGGGGCTGGGGCTCGGCGGCGCCTCCCGGCGCGGGATCGGTGACCAGGCGATACGGGGCCCAGGTGCTTCCATTCATGGGACCGAGCACCCGGCGGGCGCCGTTCTTTGCCAGGTGGCTGCAGGCATGGCGAAGGAGGGTGGTGGCGGCGTGGGCGGCGTTTGTGCCGTGGGCGTGAGGGTCGCCGGTGACGGGATCACCTGCGCGGTGCCCGTCCGTGCCCGGACCCGCTGTGCCGGCTGCCTCGGCAATGCGGAGGTGGCCCACCATTCCCGAGCGTCCCGGGGCGCCTTCCAGGTCCTCTGCCAGCTGCACCGAGACCCCCGCCAGCGGGCGCCCGCCTTCCGTGATGACCAGGAGCGTGGCGCCCGGCGCCAGGGGGGCCTGCTCGCCCGGGAGGACGAAGT
>REBX01000129.1 GCA_007692505.1 Gemmatimonadales bacterium
ACCCGGACCCGGACCCCGAGCCGCCACCCCCGGACCCGGATCCCGAGCCTCCCACGGATCCCGACCCGCCGCCACCGGACCCGGAGGAGACGGAGACAGAGGCCAGCGACGACGTGACCAGCGCGGACATCGATGCCCGCATGGAAGGGCTTCAGCGGGATTTCCCGGCCTACTACGCCGAGATCCAGTCCGCGATTCGTCGGTGCTTCCGCGAGCCTCCCGGTGTCCGGGGAGTGACCGCCGTACTCCGGTTCGAGATCCAGCGGTCCGGCGACATTCCCGGCCGCTCGATCCAGGTGCACCAACGGTCCGGAAACGTCCGGTTCGACGTG
Organism: Gemmatimonadales bacterium; assembly: GCA_007692505.1. Taxonomy (GTDB): domain Bacteria; phylum Gemmatimonadota; class Gemmatimonadetes; order Longimicrobiales; family Gaopeijiaceae; genus REBX01. The sequence continues at coordinate 333 of REBX01000129.1, forward strand.
GCGGCGGTGGGAGCCATCGAGTGCGCCGGAGAGCGATTGGGTGCACTTCCCGACGATTTCCCAATGGACGCACTGCAGGTACAGTTCACCTTTGAGCCCCGACAATGACGTCGGACAAGCGGATCCGGGGGCGCCCGAAAGGGTGCCTCCGATCCCGGAGACTACCCGGAATGCCAAGGACGCCCCACCCCTCCCTGCTCCCTCCCAGCCCCTTTGCAGGCGGGCTCGCCCTCCTGGCCGCCCTCCTCCTCCTGGTCCCGGCGGGGTTGCGGGCCCAGGACGTGGAGGAGCGCTTCCCCGGTGTGTCTCTGGGGATCACCTACGATGGCCGGGCGGCCCAGACCCTGGCGATCCAGCCCTTCTCCGGCCCGGAGGCGCTGGCTTCCACCGGGCGCAGGGCCGAGGCCATCGTGAGCCGCGACCTCCGCTACTCCAACCAGTTCCAGGTGGTGGACTCCCTCCCATCGTCCCTGGCCCGGGCCGACGAGTCCGTGGACTACGCGGTCTGGGACCAGCTGGGCGCCGACCTCCTGGTCACGGGGCGCATGGAGCGGGGGACAGGCGGACAGGCCGTCCTCATGGTGGAGCTCCATGACATCGTGTACCGGGAGGTAGTGGACCGGGGCCGGTTCCCCGTGCCCGACCCGGATAGCGCCGAGTTCCGAATGGCGGTCCACCTGGCGTCGGATGCCGTGGTGGAGTGGGCCACGGGGGAGCCCGGGATCGCTGCCACCCGCATCGTCTTCGTTCGCCGCATGGAGGACGGGTCTCAGGACCTCTGGGTGGTGGACTCGGACGGGGAGAACCTCCGTCGGATGCACCGCCAGTCCGCCGCGGAGGGAGGGCATCCCATCGCCACCTCACCGGTGTGGGCGCCGGACGGCCGCCGGGTTGCCTTCGTGTCCTACCGCTCGGGCCTTCCCCGGATCTACGAGCTGGACCTGGACTCCGGTGAGGAGCGAATGGTGCCGAGTCCCAGGACCGGAGACTACATCACCCCCACGTACACCCCCGACGGGGAGACCCTCACCTTTGCCATCACCGGCGGGGGGCGCTCCGGCCTCTTCAGCTACAATATCCGTCAGGACTGCTGCTTCCGGAACCTGACGGAGGGGCGCCACGAGGACCTCTCCCCCACCTGGTCCCCCGACGGACGCCGGCTGGCGTTCAACTCCAACCGTCTGGGCGTGGGGGCTCCGCAGGTCTACGTGATGGACCGGGACGGAGGGCGTCCCGAACTCCTCTCCCCCTTCAGGTACGACCGCCCGGGGTATTATACTTCGCCTGACTGGTCCCCCAGAGGGGACCGGGTGGCCTACCACGGTCGGGTGGAGAGGCGAGGCGAACACCAGATCCTGGTGAGCGAGTTGGGTCGGGGCAACCGGGTCGCCCGTCTTACGTCCGAGGGTGTCAACGAGGACCCGAGCTGGGCCCCTGACGGCCGCCACCTGGTCTTCGTGGGTCGGCGGAACTGGGGCCGAGGCCTCTTCATCGTCGATGCGGCCACCGGCCAGACCCGGACCCTGGTGTCGGGAATGGATGTTCGGTATCCGTCCTGGTCTCCCTCCTTTCAGACGATCCTGGCCGAGGACCGCTGATCGGTTCGTTTGGTTCGAAGCGCCTGCCCCGTTGCGGCAGGGAACCCGAAAGGGTATATGAATTACCATGAAGCCCCGGGGATCCTAGCGCGGCCTGCCCGGGGGCGCCGGCGATGATGAAGTTCAGGATCTTCGAGCAGCCGGTGGGAGATTGGGCCCGCCGACACAACTGGTGATTTCCTCACCCATCCAGGAGAATCGATGCACTACCGTCGTCTACTCGTCGTGATCGCGGTCCTAGGGGCCGTGACCCTCGCGGCGTGCCGCCGAGATGCGCCCCCGCCCCCGGCTCCCCCTGTCGAACAGGAGGACCCGGGTCCTGATCTGGACTCCCTCCGCGCCTGGGAGGACTCTGTCCAGCGGGCCGCCGAGGCCGCCGCGGAAGCAGAGCGCATGGCGCAGCTCCAGGCCGAGGCCCGTGCGACCCTCGAGGAGATGGTCTTCTTCGAGTACGACGAGTCTCGGATCACTCCCCAGGCCGAGCAGGTCCTCCGCCAGAAGGTTGCCATCCTCGAGGCAAGCCCGCAGGTCCGGCTCCGGCTGGAGGGCCATACCGACGAGCGGGGCTCCGGCGAGTACAATCAGGCGCTGGGAAGCCGGCGTGCCGAGAGCGTGAGGGAGTTCTTCGTCCAGATGGGCGTGGACGCCAACCGCTTCGAGACCACTTCCTACGGGGAGGAGCGCCCCCTGGTGAACCGCAGTGATGAGGAGGCCTGGGCACAGAACCGCCGGGTCGAGTTCGTCATCACGGCCGGGGCCGACGCCATCAACCCCCCTTCTGACTGATCCGATGAAACCCGTTTCAGGGCCCGGCGCGAAGATGCGCCGGGCCCTGGAGAAGGCTGACCATGGATGAATTCTCCTTCCCCCGAGCGAAGCAAGTCCCCACGACCGCCAGGTGGTGGGGGAGGGGGATTCGTCCATGGATTGCACTTGTAGTGGTTCTCTCGATGGTCGGCTGTGCCACCAAGGCCGACATCCGGGACCTCCGCGAGGACATGGAGGAGCTTAACCGACAGCAGTCCCAGCTCCTGGAGGAGATCCTCAGGCAGCAAACCGTCCTGGCGGACTCCGTGGTGGCCGTGGGTACAGCCCAGCGTCAGAGCCGGGGCGAGGTCATGAGGCGCCTGGCCGAGATGCAGGACGACCTCCTGCGCACCCAGGAGCTGATGGGCCTCTCGCAGCAGCAGCTCGCCTCCCTCAGGGACGAGTGGGAGCAGTCCCGGGCGCAGATCACCCAGGGCCCCCGACCCGGTCCGGGAACGGACTTCCAGGACGACGGGACCGAGGCGTCGGAGCTCTACGACGATGCCATGACGCAGTTCCAGAGGGGCTCCTTCACGGCGGCCCTCTTCGGGTTCGAGGAGATCGTGGACCGGTTTCCCGACCACGCCCTGGCGCCGGCGGCGCGGTTCTACAAGGGGGAGATCCACGAACAGCAGGAATCGTTCGAGGAGGCCCTTGAGGCGTTCCTCTCCGTGGCCGAATTCCATCCCGACTCCGACGAGGTGCCCGACGCCCTCTACCGGGCGGCCATCCTCCACCTGGAGCTGGGAGACGCAGGTGAGGCCCGAACCCTCCTGGAGCGGGTGGTGAACACCTGGCCCGACGCCGACGTGGCGGACCTGGCCCGCGAAGAGCTGGGCCGGATTCCCTGACGGGGAGCGCCCGGGCGATGCCGCCCGGGGGCCACCTGCGGAGACGTCCACGGATCCATGCGCTGTCCTCGCTGCAACTCTTCCGACAACCGGGTGGTGGACACTCGCACCAGTCGGGGAGGACGTGCCGTCCGCCGCCGGCGGGAGTGCAGCTCCTGCGAGGAGCGCTTCACCACGTACGAATACGTGGAGGAGCGGCCGGTCCAGGTGCTCAAGCGAAACGGGAGCTCCGAGGAGTTCGATCGGGGAAAGCTCCTCCGGGCGGTGAAGACGGCATGCGCCAAGCGCCCGGTGTCCATGGCGGCCATCGAGGCCATCGTGGACGAGATCGAGGACGAGCTCTCCCGTCAGGCCGGAGTGGAGGTGGAGAGCGCCGCCATCGGGGAGCAGGTCATGGAGCGCCTGAAGCCCCTGGACAGGGTGGCGTACATCCGCTTCGCCTCCGTCTACCGCGACTTCCAGGACGAGGACGAGTTCCAGTCCTTCGTCGACGAACTGAAGGAGCGGGGTCGGCGGGAACTGGAGCACCGGAATCAGTCCGAACTCCCCCTCTGAGCCGAGGTCCACCTCGCCATGGCCTCACGAGCCCCCAGGAGCCCCGGCGGCGAGATGCCCTTCCTGGAGCACCTGGAGGAGCTTCGGTGGCGCCTCCTCTGGTCCGCCGTGGCCGTGGGGGTGGGGACCATGGCCGGGCTCGTCCTGGTCCTGAACTTCGGGGTCCTGGACCTCCTCATCGAGCCGGTTCGTCCATACCTGGACGGGGGGAAGCCCATCTTCCTCAATCCGGCCACCTCCTTCTTCGTCACCCTGAAGCTCTCCCTGGTGGTGGGGATCCTTCTGGGGCTTCCCGTCGTAGTCTATCAGGCATGGGCATTCTTCTCCCCGGCTCTGAACCCGTCGGAGAAGAAGGTCATCGTGCCGAGCCTGTACTTCGGCCTCGTGCTGTTCTGTGCCGGGGTGACCCTGGCCTACATGTGGGTTCTGCCGCTGGCGCTCCGGTTCCTCATGGGGTTCCAGTCCGATGTCCTGACGGCGGCCATCGAGGTCCAGGAGTACCTGGGGTTCGTGACTCGGCTCCTCCTGGCCTTCGGGCTCGTGTTCGAGCTGCCCGTGGTCATCATGATCCTGTCGGCCCTGGGACTGGTGACTCCGAGGTTTCTGGCCGAAAAACGCCGACATGCCGTGGCCGGAGTCGCAGTCCTCTCGGCCCTCCTGACCCCGGGTGACCTGGCCTCCACCATCATGATGATGGGACCCATGGTCATCCTCTACGAGATCAGCATCATCCTTTCCCGGATCATCCACCGCCGCCGTCGCCGCGAGCGCGAAGAGGCCGAGGAACGTTTCCGGCCCTCCGTCGACCCCCCTTCCGGAGCCGTGGGTTCCGACACGCCTGCCTGATGCCCCTTTCCACCCCTTCGCTGCCGTCCCGAGGTCCGGGTCATCCCCGGAGCCGCCTCCGTGGGTTCGGGGTGGCTGCCCTGCCGATCCTCCTCCTCCTGGCCCTCGCCGTCCCCCTTCGGGGCGCCCCCGGGGACGTGGATGCGGTGTCGAACGAGGGGATGGCCGGTGCCGGGAAGGTGCACGAGGGCCATGCTCCACACCTGGCCCTCCAGGTGGATCCCGACACCCTCCGGACTCGGCAGGACACCCTGAGGGCACGGCTCCTCCAGCGGCTCCGGGAACAGGGGCAGGAGCCCCCGCCGGATCCGGACGAAGACCCGGACGAGGAGCGGGAGGAGACAGGCCCCCTTCCCGCTCCGGTGATGGCTCCCGGTGCGGATCCCCGGGCCGGGCCCCGCCTCCCTGCCGGGGCGGACTCCATCATGCGGGCGCTCTCGGAGATGTCGGGCTACACCCACGCCACCTACGCCGGCCAGCGGGCCAACGTTCTGGCGCGGGAACGGACCCTGGACCTCCTGGGGATCGAGG
>REBX01000119.1 GCA_007692505.1 Gemmatimonadales bacterium
CTTCGGCTCCGCGTTCTCGAAGACGACGGCAGAGGCCACCACCTCCGTGCCCTGGGTGTGGGAAATGTCGAAGCACACGATGCCCCGGGGAACCGCCTTCAGGCCCAGCCGGTCCTGCATCTCGTACAGGACGTCCTCGGCCCGCTCCACATCGTCGGCGGCGCGGGTGACCCGGTCCTCCACCAGGTGGCGGGCGTTGGAGGCGGCGAGCTCCACCAGGCGCCGCTTCTCGCCCCGTTCCGGCACCTGGAGGTGCACCCTCCGCCCTGCCCGCTCGGAGAGGACCTCCGCCAGGGTCTCCAGGTCGCCGAAGGACCGGGGCACGAGGATCTGGGTGGGAAGGTCGGCGAGCCCCACTTCTCCCCGCCCCAGGTAGTACCGGGTGGCGAAGGTCCCCAGGAGCTCCTCCTCCGTATCCTCGGGGTCCACCTGGAGGCGATGGGTCTCCCGCCCCAGGAGGAGTCCCTTCCGGATCCGCAGGACGACCCCGGCTCCCTCCGTGCCGTCGCGGGCCAGGCCCAGGATGTCCCGGCTCCCGCCCTCCACCCGCTCCACCCGCTGGTCCCGGGCGATGGTGTCCAGGCCCACCAGGACATCCCGGTGCCGGGCTGCCTCCTCGAAGCGCAGCTCCTCCACGGCCTCCTCCATGCGGCGCTGGATCTCGGCGGCCAGCTCCCGGGTGTCGCCGGAGAGGATGGACAGGATCTCGTCCACCATGGCCCGGTAGCCCTCCCGGCTCTGCAGGCCCACACAGGGGGCCTGGCACCGGCCGATGTGGTAGTCCAGGCAGGGGCGGGAGGGCGCCTCGTCGGGGAGGTCGTACCGGCAGGAGCGCACCGTGTAGAGCCGGCGGATCACGTCCAGGGCCTGCCGCATGGGCCCCACCCGGGTGAAGGGCCCGAAGTAGCGGGCCCCGTCGTTCCGGATCCGCCGGGTCACGAAGACCCGGGGGAAAGGCTCCTTCACCGTGACCTTGATGTAGGGAAACCGCTTGTCGTCCCGGAGCCGGATGTTGAAGCGGGGGCGGTGCTCCTTGATGAGGTTCGACTCCAGGAGGAGGGCCTCCGCCTCGGAGCCCACCACGATGGTCTCCACGTCGGAGGCTCGGCGGGAGAGCTCCCGCACCCGGATGCCCCGGCCCGGGTCCTTCCGGAAGTAGCTCCGGACCCGGTCCCTCAGGTTCTTGGCCTTCCCGATGTAGAGGATCTCGCCCTGGTCGTCCCGGAAGAGGTAGACCCCGGGCTCGGTGGGGAGGCGACGGAGGCGGGCGGACTCGATCACGAGCCTTCCCCCCTCCGTTCGTCCGCGCCCGGGTCTGTTCCGTGGGCCCGCCCATTCCGTGCCCCTTCATCCGTGGCTTCGCCTGGCCCGGCACCGTCCCCTGCACCGGCCCCTCCCCTGCCCCGGCCCATCCACTCCCCCAGGGGCCCGCCCACCCCCAGGAAGAGGGCCAGGCCAGCGAAAATGACCCCGGTCACGGGGAGCACGATCCCTGCCACCAGGACCGGGTGGAAGGCCTCGGGGAGGAGTCGGGCCAGCGCGGCCCCGGCCAGGACCGCCGGGAGGGCGGCAACAAGGAGTCGGCCCAGCTGCCCGTACCCCATTCCGTGGTCGCCCAGCTCCCGCCGGAGCGATCGGCGCAGCAACACGAACTCCGTCCAGGCCGCGAGGGAGGACCCCAGCGCCAGACCCACGGCCCCCAGCCGGAGGCCTCCCCCCACCTCCAGCGTGTCCATGGGCCACATGAGGAGGAAGCCAGCCCCCAGCGCCAGCCCCACCCGGAGCCAGGCCAGGCGGGCGGGGGTGCGGGTGTCGTCGAGGGCCCAGAAGGCGGAGGCACAGACCCTTGAGAGCGCGGAGGCCCCCATCCCCGGCGCGTAGGCGGCCAGGACGGCCCAGGTGAGGAGGACCTGGGGGGGGCCGAACTCGCCGGTCTGGTAGAGGGCGGCAACGACCACGTCGCCCAGGAGGAGGTAGACGACGGTGGCGGGGACCAGGAAGAAGGCCACCCGGGCGAAGGCCCGACCCATCTGCTCGGCCATGATGCCGCGGATGGGGTCGTCGGGGGCGGGGGGAGCGCCGGCCCCTCTTCCCTGCCCCCGCTGCCGGGACAGCTCCGGGAGCTCGGCGGCGGCCACGGCCATGCCGAAGAGGGCGATGGGAAGGAGGTACAGGGTCTGGGCGAAGGAGAGGGCGGCCACGGCGCCCACGGCCAGGAAGGAGGCCAGGGTGTAGTCGAGCCAGCCCCCCAGGTTCACTGCGCCTCGGGACACGACCACGGGGACGAAGTTCCGGAGGGCCTGGCGGACCCCTTCCACGGCAGTGGAAACGACGGGGCGGAAGCCCCCCAGGGCGCCAAGGGCGGAGGGGAGCTGGACCCCGAACTGGAGGACGCCACCGGCCAGGGCACCCCAGGCCAGGATGCGCACCAGCTCGTCGCCGGCCCGTTCCACGCTCCAGCCGTCGTCCAGCCCCAGCCACCAGGCGCCTCCCACCAGGGCCGAGATCATGGCCAGGTTCCAGAGGACCGGGGCCGTGTAGGGGAGGAGGAAGCGGCGATGGGAGTTGAGGATCCCCAGGCACCAGGCCGAGAGGACCAGGACCGCCGTCATGGGGAAGAGGATGCGGACGAGCCCCGTGGTGAGGGCCCGGGTTTCGGCGTCGAACCCGGCGAAGAAGACGTTCACCAGGAAGGGGGCCAGGGCGATGCCCAGGAGGGCCAGGAGTCCAACGGCCACGGTGAGGAGGCCGAAGATGGCGCCGGCGAAGCGCCGGGCCGCCTCCTTCCGGTCCGCCTCCTCCATGGAGGCGTAGATGGGGATGAAGGAGGCGGAGAGGGTGCCCTCGCCCAGGAGGTTCTGGAGGACGTTGGGCATGCGGAGGGCCGCCTTCCAGGCATCCGCCACGGAGGAGGTGCCGAAGAAGTGAGCCAGGGCCCGCTCCCGGACCAGGCCGGAGATGCGGCTGGCCAGGATTCCGGCGGTCACGGCGCGGGAGCCCCGGGCGGAGCGGCCCGGGGCGTCGGGGTCGGCCACCTCCCCGCCGGAGGCAGGGGGCGGTGTCTGCCCGGTTCCCGGCGGGAGGGGCGGGAGTTCCGGTCCGTCGAGGGGTTCCGGGGGACCCGGGCTCACTCGGCCGTTCCGCTCCCGGGGAGCCGGCCGGGGGGCGATGTGGGATCCGCAGCCCCGGAGCGCTCGGTGAGGAGCTTCTGGAGGAAGTCCGACTCCTCCTCGAGGCGGCGCACCTTCTCTCCGAGCCGGTCCACCTCACCCTCCAGGTGGCGGATGCGCTCCGTGCTGCCCTCGTCGTCGGCGGTTCCGGAACCCGACTCCAGACGTGCGGCCATCGCCCGGCCCAGGCGGGAGTCCAGGACGGTGGACAGGATCTCCGGGAGGAGAACGACGAGGACGATGAGGAGGATCCACTGCATGGGGGAAAACTACCTCTGGCTGCAGCTGGAGAGCAATTGGAGGGGCCGGAGGCATGCGCACTCCGGGTGGCGCGCGGCCTCCCCCTTCATACGCGCGGGGCGTCCGGGAGATTCGTCGGGACCAGGGCCGTGGCGGCCTCCTCCGCCAGCCCGGACCAGGTCTCCATGGCTTCGCTTCCGTAGCGGACCAGGTAGTAGAGGGGGGGAAGGACCCGCTCCTGGGGGCGGCCGCCGGGGAAGAGGTGGACAGCCGCCTTCTCCAGCTGGGCCAGGGCCGTGCCCCGGTTTCGGCGCAATGCCTGCACCAGCTTCTTCTCCAGGTCGTCGGCCAGCCCGAAGACCTGGCTCCGAAGTGATCCCACGGTGCCCGTCAGGGTGGGGTCCACGGTGCGCACTGCGGTGTTCAGCTCTGCGGTGCGCTCGCCCACGGCTCCCCGGAAGCGGCCCAGCGCCTGGCGAACCTCCTCCGGGAGTTCGTCCCGGAGGACCTGGCCGGCAAGCTCGTGGAGGGACTGATCGAAGTCCTCCACCACGAGGTCGAACCGATCCAGGACCTTGGCGACCTTGGACTCCAGGATGACTCCGGAGGCCCTGGGGACGGTGAGGGGGCGGGAGAGTCCGTGGGCCTGGAAGAGGGGGGCTGTCTGCGGGAGGTAGGCGAGTTCGCCGGGGCCCGCCACGTAGGCCAGGGTGGGGACCAGGGCCCGCTCCACCACGGGGCGGAGGAGGACGCCGGCGGAGAGGAGCGTGGGATCGCCTGCCGTGAGGGTCTGGAGGTCGGCCAGGGAGCGGCGGGCTCCCGAGCGGCGGAGGCGGAAGCCCCCGTCCTCCTCAAGGAATAGGCGTTCACGGCCCTCGGGGCCCTCCAGGAAGAGGTTCGTGGCCCCATCCAGCATGGGGACCTGCAGGTCGTATCCGGCATCCTCCAGCTCTCCGGCGCGGGTGCGGAGGGCGATTTCCCGCTCTGGGGCGGCCTCGGCCTCCCGGAGGAGGAGGTCCCGGGTGGCCGCCTTCGCCTCGAGGCGGTGGGGCAGGAGGGTGAAGATGCCCGCCTGGTCCAGGAGGGGGGCCAGGAGCTGGCGGAAGGCCTCCGGGAGGCTGTGGGCCGGGGAGTAGGCATCGCGGACCCGATCCATCCATTCCGGGGAGAAGTCGGTGTCGGGGAGGGCCGACTCCAGGGCGCGGAGGACCGGGCGGATGTCCTCCCCGATGGGACATCGGTGGAGGGGCCGGCCGGCTGCGCCCGGGGGGATATCCATCTCCAGCTCCACCAGGTCGTTCTGGAGGTTCGGGAGTGCGGTGACCCGGGCCTCGTCCCAGTCGTGGTCCTCGGAGGCGATCCAGAAGACCGGGAGGACGGGGCGGCCCAGATGGGCCTCCACCTTCCGGGCCAGGGCCGCGGCGGTGAGGGCCTTGTAGAGGCTGTAGAGGGGCCCCCCCAGGAGGCCCGGCTGCTGTCCGGTGGTGATGGCCAGGCCGTCTTCCTCCACGAAGCGACGGAGGCGGGCCGCCCGGTCCTCTCCCCCTCCCTCCAGGAGGTCGGCCAGGCGTCGTCGGGCCCCGGCCTCGAAGGCCCCGACCATCCCCTCGGCCTGCTCCTCCCAGGTGGACGGGGCGTCCGGGCCCGGGAGGGGTGGGTGGAAGGACGCAGCCGGTGAGCGGCCCGCCAGGTAGTCTGCCACAAGGGGAGCACCGGAGAGCTGGAGGGAATCGACGATCACGACGCGGCTCCGGGGGCGGGGGTGACGGATGGGGGACCACAGGTGGCCAGGAGGATGGCCCTGGGGGAGCTCTCCCGGAGCGGGCTACCGTCGTAGTCGCCGAAGCGCGACCGGATCCGGAAGCCCTCGGCCTCCAGGATGGCGGCCAGTTCGGCAGGCGGGTAGAGCCGGACCCGCTCGAGGAACTCTCTGGGGGTGGCGTCGGGGTCGTCTGCCGGCCGGAGGAGGATTCGCTTCCTGACCACCCGGCCGTCCTCCACCAGTTCCCGGATCTGGGTCACGTGGCGATGGCCCACCACCCTCTCGTCCCGGGGCTCCAGGGTGGCGCGGACCCGGGCGGCGTTCAGGAAGTCCAGGAGGACCGTGCCGCCGGGTTCCAGGACCCGGCGCATTTCCGCCAGCACGGAGCGGTCCTCCGCCTCCGACTCGAAGTACCCGAAGGAGGTGAAGAAGGAGGTGAGCACCGGGACGGAGGCCGGAGCCAGGGGGAGGCGCCGCATGTCGGCCCGCACCAGAGGGATGGATGGGCTCCTGCGTCGGGCCTCCCGAAGGAGGTGGGCCGAGAGGTCGATACCCATGGGCCGGAGTCCCCGCTCGGCCAGGGCCCGGGCATGACGGCCGGCGCCACAGGCCAGATCCAGGACCCGAGTTCCCGGTGAAGGCGACGTCTCCCGCAGGAGCAAGTCCACGGCCCGCCTCGCCTCATCCTCGTCCCGGTGGGGGTAGAGTTCCAGGTACGCCGGTCCGAACCAGGCCCGGTACCAGGGCGGGGGCCGTACCGCGTCGGCAGACGCCCCCCCGGGGTCGCCGGGGGCCGGGGAGCGGGTCACGAAGACCCCCGGGAACCGGGGAGGGGGCCCTTGTGGTAGGGCTCGCCCCGGAGGATGGTGCCGGCGCGGTAGAGCTGTTCGGCAAGGATGAGGCGGGCCATCTCGTGGGGGAAGGTCATGTCGGAGAGCCGGATGCGGCGGGATGCGCGGGCCAGGACATCGGCATGGATGCCGAAGGCGCCCCCTATGACCAGGGTCAGAGTTGGGGCCCCGTGGACCCGACGGTCCTCCAGGATCGCCGCCAGGCGGCCCGAGGAGATGGGCTGCCCCTCCCGGGTGAGGACCCACAGGTCGGCCCGGTCGGGGATTCGCGCGAGGATGCGCTCACCCTCCTCCTCCATGACCCGCCGGGGGTCCGGCGCGGAGCCCCCGCTCCGGGTTCCTGCCGACACCTCGTCCACCTGGAATTTCCAGTAGTGGGAGAGGCGCTCCTCGTAGTGGGCCACCCCATGGGAGAGGGGCGGGCGCACACCTCCCACGACGACGAGCTGGATCACGATCCCCCGCCGGTGGGGGGATGGGCCGGGGCCGCTCCGGCCAGGCGTTCCCGGAGGAGCGCGGCCAGGCGCTCTCCGGGCCGGGCCTCGATGGCCAGGACGGCGGGGGGCCGGACCCCGGTGCCGGAGGCCTCCCAGAGGGGCATGAGCTTCACGGCGTCCTTCTCGGTTGTGATGACGGTTCGCTCCCCTGCCAGGGACACGATTCGATGGAGGTCGGCTTCATCGTATGGATGATGATCGGGCCAGGCGGCGAGGTCCACCCCCCCGGGACGCTCCAGGACTGCCTCTGCCAGAGAGCGGAACCCCTCCGGATCCGCCACCGAACAGGCGGCCAGGACGTCTCCTGTCGGGGGTGAGATGGAGCGACCTTCCAGGTCCTGCCAGCCCCGGGGACGGATGGGGAGGACGTCCACCGCCGTACCGGGGCCCATGTGGGGGCGGAGTTCGTCGGCCCGGAGACGGGCCCGGGCCAGCTGGCCTTGGCCCTGCCCCGCCCGGATCCCGGCCGTTACCAGGACGACATGGGCCCGCATCAAACAGGAGAGGGGCTGCCTGTACGGACCGCGGGGAAGGAGCCTGGGGGGAAAGGGCTGCGCCGCCGAGACCAGGACGATATCCAGCTCCCGAGCGAGGCGGCGGTGCTGGAACCCATCATCCAGGACGGCAACGGTGGCGCCGGCCTCGGCAGCCGCCTCCACGCCGGTGGGCCGGTCCGGGTTGGCCACCACCGGAAGGTCCGGATGCCAGCGGCGGTGGAGGGCCAGCTCGTCTTCCCCGTACCCACGGGCCACGATGGCCGGGCGGTGTCCCATCTGCAGGAGGGCACCCACGACCCAACGGGTGACGGGGGTCTTCCCGGTTCCACCCACGGACAGGTTTCCCACCGAGACCACCGGGATGGGACCCCGGCGGACCGGGAGGAAGTCCCGGTCGTGGAGGAAGCCCCGGGCGCGAACTCCCACACCGAAGAGGGCGGACAGTGGGGCTGTGACCGCGGTCAGGGCTCGGGAGGCGATCCCGCCGGAGCCCTCCCAGTGGTCCCGGAGGATGGCTTCCCCTCGGCGTCGCCCGTCCTTCGTCATCCCGACTCCCCGCCCAGGCCCGCTTTGTCGACGGACCAGGGGCCGGAGGGCCGGGTGGGGTCCGGGCTCCGGGGCGAGTCCAGCTCGTCGCTCAACCGGTTCATGACATGGTCCAGGCGCGCGGTCCAGTGGTGGAGCTCCTCCAGCCCGTCCAGCCTGCGGGGCACCTGGAGGGGAGGTGCGTAGCGGACCAAGAGACGCGTGCCTGGAACCGGGATGACCATCCGGTCCCACGACCCCACCCTCCAGACCCGGTCTGCGCCCAGCCCCAGGGGTATGATGGGACAGCCCGTGACCTGGGCCGCCACGATGACGCCGGGCTTCACCCGGCGCGCCGGTCCTCGGGGACCATCGGGGGTAATGGCCAGGTCCGAGCCGGCCCGGGCCGCCCGGATGAGCTCCCGCAGACCCCGGGCCCCACCTCGCGTGCTGGAGCCCCGAGCTGTGGTGTAACCCTTCTGCTCCACCAGCCTCGCGATGAGCTCTCCGTCCGAGTGCCGGCTCACCAGGACGGCCACCCCCTCGTTCCTGTGGATGTGGGACAGGGGGAGGATCCAGGAATGCCAGAAGGCAAAGATGACGGGCTGGCCTGCATCCCTGAACTGCTGGAAGGCCTCCGTGTTCTCGCGCCGAACCCGGAGGGTCCGCCCCAGGAGAGAGAGCACGCCTCCACCCAGACCGGTGACGATCCGGTTCCGGATCTGCCTCCGCCGCTCCCGGGACCCCACTGCGTCTGGCCCCGGGGACTCCCCGCCCCGGGGGCTCATGAACGGGACCCTCGGGTAGGATCGGAGGGCGGACGCCCCTCTACCGCCCTCTCCTCCAGGACCTCTGCCACCAGCTCCGCCACCCGGCGGGCCGCACCGGGGGAGCCGAGCCGCTCGCGGATCCCGGCCAGTTCCCGGAGCATCTTCTCGCGCGCCGGGGTGTCGTCCAGCAGCTCCAGGAGTGCCGGAGTGAGGACCCGGCTAGAGACGTCGGACTGGAGGAACTCGGGCACCACGCCACGGCCGGCGACCAGATTGGCCAGGGCCACGTGGTCGACGCGGACGACCCGCCGGGCGATCTGCCACGTGAGGGGATGGGTCCGGTACGCCACGGCGAAAGGAGTCCCCTCCAATGCGGCCTCCAGGGTGGACGTTCCCGACTTCACCAGCGCGACGCGAGCATGACGAAGGAGGCTGCGGGAGTCCCCCACCTCTCTGGGACGGAGGTCCTCGGGCCCCTCCCAGCTGGAGCGGAGCAGGGCCGGGTTCAGCCCCGGAGCCCTTGCCACCACGACCTGGACATGGGGGCGGGCGGCCTGGACATCTCTTCCCGCTGCAAGGAAGGGACCGGCGTGTCGACGGATCTCCTGCTTTCGGGAACCCGGGAAGAGGGCGAGGATCGGGCGGGATGGGTCGAGGCCCCAGCGACTCGAGAACACCTGCAGGTCGGGGAGCTCGTCGTCCCGGTCCAGGAGGGGGTGCCCCACGTACTCGGCCCGGCCTCCCTCGGCCCGGAAGATCTCCTCCTCAAAGGGAAGGATCACGGCGATCCGGTCAGTGGCCCGGGCCAGGCGGGCCGTTCGTCCGGCCTTCCACGCCCAGACCTGGGGGGCGATGTAGAAGACCACGGGAACCCCGGTGGCGTGGGCATGCTCCGTGACCCGGAGATTGAAACCCGGGTAGTCGATGGGGAGGACGAGGTCGATCTCGCCGGACTCCACGAGCTTCCGGATCCGCCGCTCGAGGCGCCAGAAGAAGGGGAGCCGGCTCACGACCTCCGCGAACCCCATGACGGCCATCTCGTCCAGCCCCTCCAGGAGCTCGACGCCCTCGGCCTCCATGGCAGCCCCCCCGGTTCCCAGCAGGCGGGCATGGGGAAAGCGGGCCCGGAGCTCCCGGGCCACATGGGATCCGTGCTGGTCGCCCGAGGTTTCCCCGGCCAGGAGGAGGAGGGTGGGCGCCTTCAACGAGGCCTCGTCAGTTCGGGGCACCAGCCGGGGGCCCGGCCCTCAGAAGCGCTGGCCCAGGAACCAGATGGCCACCGCGACCAGGAGGAGGAGGAAGAGGAGGAGCCGGGGCGACTTCCCCTTCCGGATGCCCAACCCCTCCCGCTTCCGGTCATTTCGAACGCGAATCAGCGACATGGCGCAGAATCCTGGACTCGATGGAAAGGGCAACATCCAGCGCGTTTCTCCCCTCCCGTCCGGGCACGACAGGGGGACGACGCCCAAGCACCGCATCCCGGAAGGCCTCCTGCTCCCGTCGAAGGGGCTCGGCGTCGTCGGCAGCCAGGGGGATGCGCTCCACGATCTGTTCGAGCCCACCGGCCACCAGGCCCTTCAGGGCTTCCTCCATCCCTCCGGGCGCCCCACCAGGGCGCTGTCCAATCTCGGAGAGGGCCGGAAGGTCCTTCTTCAGGCGGAGGAACTCGCCTGTTCCGGTGGCAAGGTTCAGGGAGAGGTAGCCCGACGGCTGGAAGATCCGGAGCTTCCGGAGCCGCTCCATGGAAACCCGGCTTGCGGTGAGGTTGGCCACAGCTCCACCCTCGAAGGCAAGGCGGGCACTGGCGATGTCCACGGAGGGGGTCAGGACCGGCACCCCGGTGGCCCGGATCTCGGTCACCGGTGCCCCCACCAGGCTCTGGACCAGGTCCACGTCGTGGATCATGAGGTCCAGGACGACGGCCACGTCAATGCCTCGGGCCGCGAAGGGAGAAAGCCGATGGGACTCGATGAAGAGGGGGTCCTCGAGCCAGGGCTCCGCTCCCACGATGGCGGAGTTGAACCGCTCCACATGGCCCACCTGGATCAGCGCGCCCCCCTTCTCCGCCGCCTCCAGGATCTCATCGGCCTCCTCCAGAGTGCTGGCAATGGGCTTCTCGATGAAGACGTGGATGCCCCGACGGAGGGCGGCCACGGATACGTCCCGGTGGGTGGTGGTGGGCGAGGCGATGATGAGCGCATCCACCTGGTCCAGGAGGTCGTCGAGCTGGCTCACACCCTTGACGCCGAGCTCCTCCGCGACCTCCGTGGCTCGTGCAGGATCCGGATCGAAGAAGCCTGCGAAGGCCACCTCGGGAAGATCACGAGCGATCCGGGTGTGGTGGAACCCGAGACTGCCGGCACCGGCAACACCGAAACGAAGCTGGTTCACACGGACACTCCCCGCTCGGAGGACTCGATGAAGGCCAGGAAATGCTCCACCTCGGGGGTGACCTCCTGCTCCTCACGGACCCGGGCGACACCCTGAGAAATGTTCAGATCGGACTGGAAGACCTGGCGATACGCCCGCTTCAGCGCCTTCCTCGCCTCGGGCCCAAACCCCCTGCGCTCCAGCCCAACGGAGTTGAGGCCGTAGAGTTTGGGCGGGTTTCCCACGACCCTGCAGTAGGGGATCACGTCCTGGGCAATCCGGGACGCCCCTCCCACGAAGGCGTGGGCTCCGATGCGGACAAATTGGTGCACGGCCACCAGGCCACTCACGATGGCCCAGTCCTCGATGGTCACATGGCCCGCCATCTGCGTCGCGTTGGAGACGATGATGTGGTTTCCAAGGTGACAGTCGTGCGCCACATGGACGTAGGCCATCAGGAGGCAGTCACTCCCGACCACCGTTTCCCTGGA
This sequence comes from Gemmatimonadales bacterium, assembly GCA_007692505.1. Classification (GTDB taxonomy): domain Bacteria; phylum Gemmatimonadota; class Gemmatimonadetes; order Longimicrobiales; family Gaopeijiaceae; genus REBX01. Next base: position 11,174 of record REBX01000119.1, read on the forward strand.
CCAGGACGTTCCCCGATTCAGGGTGGCGTACTCGCGAATCATGGTCCGATCCCCGATGCGGAGCCAGGTCTCCTCTCCCTCGAACTTGAGATCCTGCGGATCGGTGCCCAGAACGGCACCCTGGAAGATCCGGCAGTCGGACCCCACCTCGGTATTCCGCTCCACCAGGACACCCGGCCCCACGTCCGTGCCCGACCCGATCCGAACCTGTGGTCCGATGATGGCCCGGGGACCGATCTTCACGCCCTGCCCGAGTTCGGCAGATTCGTCGATGATTGCGGTTTCGTGAATCTGCACCTCTTCCTCCAAAGCCGTTTCGTGACTTGCGGGACTCGTCATCGATCCATGATCCTTGCCATCAGCTCCGCCTCCGCCACGAGTTGGCCGTCCACGAACCCCTCGCCCCGCATCTTGCAGACACTTCGCCGGAACTGGAGGAGCTCGAGCTCGAATACGAGCTGGTCTCCAGGGGTGACCGGCCGGCGCCACTTCACGTTATTCAGGGACATGAAGTAGACCACCTTCTCGTCAGGATTCTCGATGGTGTCCATGAGCAGGAGCCCACCCACCTGGGCCATGGCCTCGATGATGAGGACTCCAGGCATGATGGGGTGCCCCGGGTAGTGCCCCTGGAAGAAGGGCTCGTTCACGGTGACGTTCTTGATCCCCGTGATCCGACGCCCTGCCTCGAAGTGGGTGATGCGGTCCACCAGGAGCATTGGGTACCGGTGGGGCAGGTACTGGAGGATCTTCTGCGCATCCACGATGGGCTCACCACCTCCACCCCGGCGGTCCTGCAGGTCGAGGGCCCGTGCAAGCTCGATGTTCCCGGAATGGCTGGGTCGCTCCGCAACGATATGCCCTTCGATCCTTGCGCCCATCAGCGCAAGATCGCCCACCAGGTCCCCCGTCTTGTGCCGGACGAACTCGTCCGGGAACCTGAGTCCATCGTTCAGGACGCCATCCCGGTCCAGGACGACGGTGTTCTCCAACGAACTCCCCTGCGCCCGCCCCCGAGCCTTCAGGGTCTCCCCGTCTTCCCGGAAACCGAAGGTCCTGGCGGGTGCAATGTCCGATTCGAAGACGTCTCCGTCCAGGTCCCATGAGCCGAACTGCCGGCCGATGGCCGGGTGGTCGAACTCGAGGACCGTGGACACCCGAAAGCCTGAAGAAGGAGTGACCACGTAGCGACTCCCCCCCTTCGTCTCGAGCTGGAGGGGACTCCGCACCCGGACGGTGCGGACCTTCCCGCCGAGTTCCCGGACGCCGGCAGCCCTGAGTGCCTCCAGGTATCGCTGGAAACTCCCGTCCAGAATGGGAATCTCGGGCCCGGATACCCGGATCTCCGCCGTGGTCACACCCACGGCGTGAAGGGCTGCCATGAGGTGCTCCACCGTGAGGACACGATTCGTCTCGTCAAGCCCGATGGTGGTCCCGAGGTCCGTCGCCTGGACGTGGTCGAGGTGGGCCCGTATGGGTTCGGCCCCGTCCAGGTCGGTGCGGAAGAAGACGAGTCCGGAACCGGCAGTGCCCGGGAGGATCTCCAGCTCTGCGGCTTTACCGGAATGGACTCCGATGCCGGAAAGCTTCACCGGGCTCGCAACCGTCCGCTCTGTTGGGCCGATCATCTTGGGTTCGGTACCTCCGATCTGAAATGGGAGCAGACTTGAATGTAACACGCCACGAAGAGCCGACGGACCCTTCAGCCGTCCGCTTCCTCGCCGAGCCCCGAGGTTGCCGGGTCCTCCAGTCGGGCCTCGAGGTCACGGACGCGCCGGAGGAGTTCAGACACCCGACGCTGGGCAGCGGCGGTTCGGAGGAACTCGGTGCGGGGACGAGCCGGGAATCCCATCACTGTCTGGCCTTCCTCCACATCCCCGGTGACTCCGGCCTGTCCGGAAAGTCGGGCGCGATCCCCGACCTTCAGGTGCCCACCAAGGCCGGCCTGGCCGCCGATCTGGACACCTTTCCCGATTTGCGTCGAACCAGCGATCCCGGCCTGGGCCACGATGACTGTATGGGCTCCCACCGTGACGTTGTGCCCGATCTGCACGAGGTTGTCCACCTTCGTTCCGGCGCCGATGCGGGTGTCCCCGATGGAGCCCCGGTCGATGGTCGTGTTCGCTCCGACCTCCACATCATCCTCCAGGATGCACCGGCCCACCTGGGGAACCTTCTGGAGGCCCTTGGGAGAAGGGACATATCCGAACCCATCCGAGCCGATGCGTGCACCGCTGTGTACGATGACCCGGTCGCCGAGCACCGCCCCCGGATACAGGGTTGCCTGGGGAAGCACCCGACAGTCCCGGCCGATGCAGACACCCCGTCCAACCACCGCAAGGGCCCCGATCCGGGTCCCATCTCCAATTTGAACACCAGCCTCCAGGACGGCGTGGGCCCCGATAGCCACTCCGTTCCCGAGAACGACATCCCCCGACAGCACCGCAGTGGGGTGCACCCCTGTTGCGGACTCCTGCACCGGGCGATGGAAGAGTGCCAGAACCTTGCCCAGCGCCGCGTGGGCATCCGGTACCACGAGACGGGGACGGGGGTCCTGGTCAAGGTCCTCGGCCAGGCTGCGAGCCACCAGGAGCGCGGCTGCCGCGCTTCCCCTCGCCTGCTCCAGGTACCCTCTCGCCGCCAACAGTCCCAGGTCATCAGGTCCGGCCTGGCCCACGGGAGCCACCCGCCGGAGGGCGGGATCCCCTTCACCCGCGATGGCCACCTCCAAGTGCTCTGCTACGGTGGAGAGGCGAACGGATTCCTTGTGAGCCACAAGATGGGGGAAATCTGTCACGTCATGTCTCCAGGAAAAACGTAAGGGCCGCCCCCCGGACCATTCGGATCCGGGGGGCGGCCCGTCCAGACACCCTTCCGACAGGGAGAATCAGCTGTCCTCTCCGTCCTCGGCGTCGGCCATGGCCTGGAGCCGCTGGAGGACACGATCCGTGAGATCCAGGGCCGGATCCGCAGCAATGATGGCCCGAGAAGCCGTGTCGAAGATCATGGTGTAATTGCCCTCGGCGCGAATGTCATCGATGGCCTCGGCCATGCGCTCCAGGATTGGCTCCACCAGCTCCTGCTGCCTCTGAGCGGCCTCCTGCTCCATCTCCTCGAGGCGCTGCTGGTACTGGATCTCCCGGGTGCGGATCTCGTTCTCCCGGGCCTCCCGAGCTTCGGGGCTCAGCGTGCTCCGCTGCTGCTGGTACTGCTCAACCAGGTCATCCAGCTCGTTCCCCCTGCGCTGGATCTCCTCCCGGTACTGCTCCATCTGGCGATCGAATGCTTCCTGGGCCTCCTGAGCTCCCGGGGCGGCCTGCAGGATGACCTGCGAGTCGATGTAACCGATTCGCAGATCCTGCGCATCGGCCGGTGAGGTTCCGGCCAGGAGCAGGAGCCCGGCAAATGCGAACGCGAGAACTTTCATGTCGTGGATCTCCGTGGCGGGGAGCCGCTTCCGGCGACCCGGCCGAGTTGGAACGTGGTGTCTCGTCCGTCAGAACGGCCCGATGCCGCCCATGCGGAAGTGAAGCTGCCAGCCCGGGTTCGGCTGGTCGAACCCATAGGCGTAGTCGATCCCGACAGGACCGAACGGGGTTACGAGCTGGAGCCCGACCCCGGCACCGCGAGCCAAGTTCGTTGGATCGATCTCCCGGTAATTCGCCCACACGTTTCCGGCTTCGTAGAAGACCGATGCCGAGATCTGGTTGCTGAACCGGAAGGCGAGTTCCCCACCCGTAACCAGGAAGGCGTCTCCAAGTCGATCGATGTCCCTCACCTGACCGGACCCGCGAGGCACATATCCGAACGGAGTGATCGTCGTTTCCTCGTACCCCCTCAGAGTCTCTCCAAACTGTACACCGCCCAGCCAGAAGCGTTCGAAGGGAAAGCGGTCCGCATCACCGATGACGGCGCCCCCTCTGGCCTTGAGGCCCAATGCCACGGTGATTCCTCTTGAACCGGGTCCACCTCCCCCGCTTCCGATCTCTCCGATGGGCACCCACCAGCGGCCTTCTGCGCGGTGCTTGGTGAACGAGCCGTCTCCCCCGAGGATTCCGCCGGTGAACTCGGTGGTCCAGGAGAGTTCAGTCCCGGTGATGGGGAAGAGCTGGGAGTTCAGGGTGAAGCGCCGGATCCCGATCTCTGCCTTGCTCTGTGTCCCCGCCGGACGGCCGAAGAGGGATGCGTCATCCACGCCGTCGCGCAGGCGATAGTCCGTGCGGCTGAGGGAGTACCCGGCAAAGAGCCGGGTGAACCGGCTGTCCCTGAGGGGAAACCCGAACCGCGTGGAGAACCCTCGCTGCTTGCGCTCGCCGGTAGCGAAGGAGAAGAACTGGTCACGGGAGTCGAAGAGCGAGATCTGACCACTCACCCGGGACTCCCGGATGGCAGGATCGGAATACTGGAGCTGGAAGTTGTTCTGGAAACGACCGAAGTCCCAACGCAGACTCCCGGACTTCCCCTGACCGAAGAGGTTTGGCTGGTCATAGCCGATGAACCCGGCCACACCGGTCACCCCTCCCATGGAGGTCCCGAAGTTCACGGATCCGGTGGCCTGCTCCTCCACGTTGAAGGTGATGTCCACCAGACCCGTTTCCTCATCGGGACGGATGTCCGGGATGTCCATGGGGGACTGGAAGAAGCCCAGGCCTTCCACGGCCTGGTAGCTCCGCAGGATGTCCTGCTCCGAGTAGAGGGCGCCGGGAATGACCGCGATCTGCTCCCGAATCACCCGGTCGTGGGTGAAGGTATTTCCCCGGATCTCCACGTTCCCGATGTAGAAGGGCTGCCCCTCCTGAACCCGGAAGCTCAGGTCCACGACGGGATTCCCGTCCGCGTCCCGATCCCTTTCGAAGACGGGCTCGACACGGGCGAACAGGTATCCGGAGTTCCTGTACATGTCGCCCACCATCCGGGCCGCATCCTCGAAGGCAAGCCGATCAAAGACCCGAGGACCCTCCTCCGCGGACCGACCGACTCCCAGCGACCGGAGGAGTCCTCCCTCCTCGTCGCTGTAGAACTGCTCGATCTGGTCCGTGGGGAATCGACGGTTCCCGGTCACGCGGAGATCCCTGACCCTGTATTGCTCGCCTTCCTCCACCTCGATTTCGAGGCGCCCCTTCCCGGTCTGGGAATCCACCAGCAGGGTGTCGTGGACAACACGTGCGTCCAGGTAGCCGCTGGACTGGTAGAAGTCGGGGATGCGGACGGACAGGTCGTCTTCCAGTTCCTCCTCCCTGTACTCGCCGGAGCGGAACCAGAGGAATCCCTCTTCCCGACTGGACATGGCCTGCTTGAGCTCACTGTCCGAGAAGGCAACGTTCCCCTGGAAGGTGACCTGAGCGATGGCTACCCGCTGACCCTCTTCGACCTCCAGGACCAGGTCCACCTGTCCGGGGGCATCCTCAACCTCGATGACGCGGTGGGTGACCCGTGCGTACGGGACCCCCTCGGCGGCCAGTTCCTCCCGGATGAAGGCGCTGGCCCGGGCCGTTCGAGTGGCTGAGAACCGGTCACCTGCGGACATCTCGAGGATGTCGCGAACATCTCGGGCCGAGATTCGCTGGAGCCCCACGATGTCGACTCGGCGGACCACCGGACGCTCCGTCACCGTGAGGATCAGGGTGACCGAGTCATCGTCGTGGGTCCGCACCCGCAAGGAGAGGTCATCGAACAGCCCCGTCTCCCAGAGCCTGCGCTGAGCCGCCTGCAGGTCGTCGAAGGTGACGGGTTGTCCCAGCGGAATGTCGAAGGCGCCCACGATGGAAGGCTCCTCCACCATTCGATTCCCTTCCACGGCGATTGAGTCAAACGTCACACCGGCAGCGCCGGGAGGCGGCGGACCTGCATCGGGAACCGGATCATCCGGCACCTGCGCCATTCCGGTGACCGGCAGCGCAAGGAGCCCCAGCATGAAGGCCGGAAGCCCCCAGCGGACGAGGCGAGACGTTCTGGCCCGGCTTCGTGCCGGAGGGGCTTGGTGGGGCATCATTCAGTGGGTGTCTTCTTCGAGGCGGAAGCGCTGCGAATGACAAGCTCGTTGCCGTCGGGGGCCACGTCGACCTCCAACTCGGCTCCGGGCTCGAACTCGGAGACAAGGATCTTCTCCGAGAGTGGGTCCTCAAGGTGGCGCTGGATCGCCCTGCGGAGAGGACGCGCACCGAACTTCTGGTCATAGCCCCGCTCCACCAGGAACTCGATGGATGCGTCGGACATGCTGAGGGTGAGCTGTTCGTCCTCCAGCCGCTTCCTCACCTCCTTCAGGAGGATGTGCACGATCTCTCCGATCTGCTCGCGGGAGAGCGGGTGGAAGACGATGGTGTCGTCCACCCGGTTCAGGAATTCGGGGTTGAAGGCCCGCTCGATCTCCTCTCGGACCTTGGACCGCATCCGGTCGTAGCGACCCTCCGCCTGGGAGGAGTGGAAGCCCACGCCGCCGCCCTTGGAGATGTCCCGGGCACCCAGGTTGGAGGTCATGATCAGGACCGTGTTCTTGAAGTCGATGACCCGTCCGTAGTTGTCCGTGAGGTGGCCCTCGTCCAGGACCTGAAGGAGGAGGTTGAACACATCGGGGTGGGCCTTCTCGATCTCGTCCAGAAGGACCACGGAGTAGGGGCGACGACGCACCGCCTTCGTCAACGTCCCCGAGTCCTCATAGCCCACATATCCAGGAGGCGCACCGATGAGCCTCGACACGGAGAACTTCTCCATGTACTCGCTCATGTCCACACGGATGAGGGCTTCCCGATCCGCGAAGAGGAACTCGGCCAGTGCACGGGCGAGCTCGGTCTTCCCGACTCCGGTGGGACCGGAGAAGATGAACGACCCGATGGGACGGTTGGGATCCTTCAGGCCGGCCCGGCTTCTGCGGATGGCCCTGGAGATGGCTTCGATGGCATCGTCCTGGCCCACGACGCGCTTGTGGAGCTCGTCCTCCATGTTGACGAGGCGCTCCGTCTCGGCCTGCTGGAGGCGGGTCACGGGGATCCCGGTCCACCGGGACACGATGAACGCGACCTCCTCTGTTCCGATGGAGGGTCGGTTCTTCTTCCGGTCCTCCTCCCAGGCCTCCTGGCGGTCGCGGATCCTCTGCTGTACCTCCCGTTCCTGGTCTCTGAGCTCCGCAGCCCGCTCGAAGTCCTGGTCTCGAATGGCCTCCTCCTTCCGGTCGGAGATCTCGGCCAGCTCCGCCTTGAGTTCGTCCATGTCCGGCGGGGGGACCTGGGCTGCGATGCGGGCCCGGGCTCCTGCCTCGTCGATGACATCGATGGCCTTGTCGGGGAGGAACCGATCCGTGATGTAACGGTCGGAGAGCCGTGACGCGGACTCGAGTGTCTCATCGGGGATCGTGATCCGGTGGTGGTCCTCGTAGTGGATCCGGATCCCCTTGAGGATCTCCACCGTCTCCTCGATCCCTGGGGGGTCCACCACCACGGGCTGGAAACGGCGTTCCAGGGCCCCATCCTTCTCGATATACTTCCGGTACTCGTTGAGCGTGGAGGCGCCGATGCACTGGAGCTCCCCCCGGGCGAGGGCAGGCTTGAGCATGTTGGAGGCGTCGATGGCCCCCTCGGCCGCCCCGGCGCCCACCAGGGTGTGCAGCTCGTCGATGAAAAGGATCACCGTACGGTTCTGGGAGATCTCGTTCATCACGGCCTTGAGGCGCTCCTCGAACTGCCCACGGTACTTCGTTCCCGCGATGACAGCGGCCATGTCCAGGGCCAGAACCCGATGGCCTCTCAGGGCCTCGGTGACGTCACCCCGGGCAATGAGTTGGGCAAGACCTTCCACGATGGCGGTCTTCCCCACCCCGGGCTCCCCGATGAGGACGGGGTTGTTCTTCTTCCGACGGCAGAGGATCTCGATGACCCGGTCGATCTCTTCCTGCCGACCGATGGTGGGATCGAGCTTGTCCCGTCGGGCCAGCTCCGTGAGATCGCGGCAGAAATGGTCCAGCGCCGGCGTCTTGGACTTCTTCTCGCCCTTTCCCGAGGAGGAAGAGGAGGAGGGAGTCGGCCCCGCTGCGGAACCGGCGATCCCGGCAGGCTCAGATCCTTCCGTCCCCCCCATTTCCGACCCCAGGAGTTTCAGCGTTTCGGCCCGACCGTCCTCCAGGGTGATGTCCACGGAGCGGAGGACCTGTGCCGCAATCCCCTTCTCCTCGCGGAGGAGTCCCAGCAGGAGGTGCTCCGTTCCCACGTAGGAATGGTTGAGCTCCCTCGCCTCGGTCATGGCGAACTCCAGCACCTTCTTCGCACGGGTCGTATACGGAAGCTCCCCCAGGGCGATAGTGGCCTTTCCCTTCTTCACCGCCTCCTCGATGCGCTGGTGAATCTCTTCCAGATCCGCACTGAGGTTCGTGAGCACGGCGGCGGCCACACCCTCTCCCTCGCGTATGAGGCCCAGGAGGATGTGCTCGGTACCCACGTAGTCGTGCTGGAGACGGATCGCCTCGTCCCTGGCCATTGCCAGTACTTTGCGGACCCGATCCGTGAAGTTGTATTGCATGGAGGCGCTCTCGGAGATGGGGGCGTCAGTCGTCGGCGGCCGGGGAAGAGTCCCCTGGACCACTCTCGGTGCCCACGACCCCTTCGTTGGCGAGGATCCGCCGCACGTACGTTGCCCTGTGCACGTCGGCTTCGGCGGTGGAGAGTCCGCGGCCAGCCACCTCTTCGAGGTGGGCGGGCTGTGTGAATACCATGATCTTGTTCAGCGGGTATACACGGAGTCCGGGCAACAGTTTCAGGCCCACGCCGAGCCGGACGCCGCTGAGAAGGTTCATGAGTTCGTCGAAGGAAACGGAGCGGGCATACCGGAGGAGCCCATAGGCTCGCCAGATCTTGTCCTCCGTCTCGGCAGCGGCATCCCGGAGGAGCACCTCCCGGGCCTGCAGCTCGTAGTGAATGACCTGTCGAACCATCCGTTCCAGGTGGTCCACCAGGTCCTCTTCCGTCCGCCCAAGTGTGGTCTGGTTGGAGAGTTGGAAGAAGTTGCCCACCACCTCCGACCCCTCCCCGTGGAGGCCTCTGAAGGTGAGTCCGACCTGCGAGAGTCCCTGAAGCACCTTCCCGATCTCCTTGGTGAGCACCAGTGCAGGGAGATGCAGGAGGACCGAGGCCCGGAGTCCCGTTCCCACGTTGGTGGGGCAACTGGTCAGGAATCCGAATTCCGGGTGGTAGGCCAGTGGGAGTTCCCGACCCATCTCCTCGTCCAGGGAGTCCACCAGGTTCCATGCCTCCCTCAGGTTCAGCCCGGAGTAGATGGTCTGCAGGCGGAGGTGGTCCTCCTCGTTCACCATGACCGAGAGAGGCCGATCCGGGGAGAGGACCACGGCAGCGCCGGTCCTGGAGTCCCCATCGGACGACCCCAGGAGCTCCCTCGACGCCAGGCGTCGCTCCATGAGGAGTCGAGCCTGTCGGCGGGGGAGTGCCGAGATCTCCACCACGGAAACCCCCTGCAGGAGTGGCGCCCGGCCGGCAGCATCCCGAACCTTCTCGAGGACCGCGGCCCGATCATTCACCCGGGCACGCCCTCCGAACGCGTGCCCCTGGACGTTCCGGGCCAAGCGCAGCCGGGTCGAGAGCACGATGTCCGGTCGCTCCCCGGAGGCGTCGAGCCAGGCGAGTCCGGATGCAGAAGGCAGGGGACTTCCGTCGGATATCATGAGTTCGTGGGCTCCAGTTCACGGATCTGGTCGCGGAGGTCCGCCGCCCGCTCGAAATCTTCCAGCTCGATAGCCCGCTCCAGCTTGCGCTTCAGGCCTTCGAGCCGCTTGCGCCGCTGGGGCGTGGTGGGGTCCGGCGAGAGGTACACCTTCCCCGCGTGCTGGTGACTTCCCTGTAATCTGCGGAGAAGCCCTCGGAGATGGGATTCGAAGGCGGTCCAGCAGTGGGGACATCCCAGACGTCCCGAGTCGCGAAACTGCCGGAGGGTGAGGCCGCAGAACTCGCAGCCGACCGACCCCGAAGCGGAAGGGGCTCCCTCCGCCTTTTCGGAGGACGGCTCGAATCCTCCCCCCATCTTGGCCAGGAACTCGGCGAGCGGCCCACCATCGTACTCGGCCTCTCCCTCGACTCCCTTCTCTGCTGCACAGCTACGGCAGAGGTGGAGGGTGCGCATCTCGTCGTTCTCGATCCGGGTGAGCTTGACCACCGGGTCGTCGGCTCCGCAGTTGTCACATGGCATGATGCTTGTCCTCCATCCGGGGATCCTCTTCCGATACGAGAACCCCACTCCGGAGGGTGAGGATCCGGTCCGCACGAGCCGCCAGGGCCGGATTGTGTGTCACGACAACCAGCGCGCAGCCCTGCTCGTCCCGGACCCGGAAGAGCATGTCGTGCAGTTCTTCGCTGGTCCGGGTGTCCAGGTTTCCGGACGGCTCATCCGCCAGAAGGACCGAGGGCCCGTTCATGAGTGCACGGGCAACGGCAACCCTCTGCTGCTCCCCCCCCGAAAGCTGCCAGGGACGGTGGTCCAGCCGATGTCCCATCCCCACTCCCTCCAGGAGCCCCCGGGCCCGCTCCCGGGCCTCGTCGGGATTCGCTCCCCCGACAAGGGCCGGCATGGAGGCGTTCTCCAGCGCCGAGAATTCCCTGAGGAGGTGGTGGAACTGGAAGACGAATCCCACGAACCGGTTCCGGATGCGGGCAACTTCGGCGGAGGATCGTCCGGATACCGACTCCCCTCCCAGGATGACCTCTCCGGAAGAAGGACGGTCCAGTGCACCCAGGAGGTGGAGGAGCGTCGACTTCCCTGCGCCGCTGGTCCCCACTACGGCGATGGCCTCTCCTCGCTGGAGGCGAAGGCTCACTCCCCGGAGAATGTGGAGTTCGCTCCCGTCCCCCGAGGGATAGGTCCGTACCAGGTCCCGGGCCTCCAGGGGAAGGCGCTCGGCGACGGCCGCACCCCCGTCACTCATGGCGGATCGCCTCCACGGGCTGCAGTCTGGACGCCTGGAGCGAGGGGTAGATGGTGGCCACCAGCGAGATCAGAATGCTCCCACCGGCAATGAGGAGGACGTCGGACATGTGCACGGAGACCGGCAGTCGGTCGATGAAATACACGTCGGGGGGAATCTGGATGATCTGGTAGCGATGGAGGATCCAGGACAGGAAGAGACCGAACCCGGTGCCCAGGAGGGTGCCCAGCACCCCGATGGAAACCCCTTGCAGGAGGAAGATCCGGAGAACCCCGCCATCCGTCATCCCCATGGACTTGAGGATCCCGATCTCCGGAGTGCGATCCACCACCACCATGACCAGGGTGCTCACGATGTTGAAGGCCGCCACCACCACGATGAGGAACAGGATGATGCCCATGGCGATCTTCTCCAGCTCAAGGGCGGCAAAGAGGGCCTGGTTCGACATCGTC
>REBX01000245.1 GCA_007692505.1 Gemmatimonadales bacterium
CCCCCCCCCCCCCCCGCCGCCCCCCCCCCCCCCCCCCCCCCCCCCCCCGCCCCCGGGGGGCGCGCCCACCCGGCCTGACCCCATGTCCGGCCCGGCCGGGGGTGAGTGCCGCAGTGCCGCTGGGGGTTTCGGAAGTCTGCGGACTGGGTGGGGTTTTCCGAAGTGAGGAGTGGGGCGTTGGCGAGGGGTTCGGAAAAACGCGGTGGTGGGCGTCGGCTGTGTGTGGATTTTGGTCACATGTGAACAAAATCCACACACGCGGACTCGGCGCCCTCGCTCCGTGCAGAGTTTTGCCCATTATTGACCAAAATCCTGCACGGAACGCGGTTTTCCGAACCCCATGTTCGGGGGGCTGGGGCCGCAGCGGCGATCATCGTTCGGGGGGCTGGGGCCGCGACGGCGATCATCCCCTGGGCCAGATAAAGGAAGGCGGGCGGCACAGCCGCCCACCATTTATTAGTATTTTATATAATCGACGCAGCTCTGGCCCGAAGCTATGAGTGTTTGATATAACAGGACCGTTCCTCCCGACGGAATTCATTAGTATTTAGTATATGTGCGCTCCGGGCGGGCGCCTATGGAGGAGCGCCTGAGGGCCTGCGACGGGGCGGTTTCGGGCGGAGGCCGGGCGGTCAAGGTGGGCGCGCAGCGGGCGGGCGGGGCAAGGGTGCAGGGCCGGGGCCCATCTTGCCACGGGGAACCTGCCCCCGCCTTCGGCGTTCTTGATGATCGACAACGGCGGCCTCCCCCGCACCCCATCGTTCTCCCCCCACGCCCGGTCCATGACGACTTCTGCCCGCAGCTCCCGTGCGCATCGCTCGCCTGGTTCCGCCCTCCTGACCCTGGCTGCCGCCCTGTTGCTTGGCCTCGCCGCCTGCCAGACGGACGATGCCCCTCCCGGGGCAGACGCCGATCCGGAGATGACAGGCGACGCCGGGGCCGAGGTTCGGCCCATCGCCGAGCCCGACTCGGAGCGGATCGAGCTCGTGCCCTCTCCACAAACGGCCCCCGACGTGCCCGGGGCCTCCCTCCGTATGGACACGCCCACGGCGGGGCAGCGGTTTGCGGAGGGCGAGGACGTGGAGGTGCGCCTGGACCTGGAGGGCTATGACCTGGGGGTGCCCACCCCCAGTGGCGACGAGCGTGGACTGGCTCGGGCCCCGGACGGGCAGCACGTCCACCTGGTCCTCAACGACGAGCCCTACGACGCCATCTACGACCTCTCGGACCCCATCGTCCTGGAGGACCTTCCCGCAGGCACCCACGTGCTCCGGGCCTTCCCCGGCCGGGACTGGCACGAGAGCGTGAAGCTGCCCGGCACCCTGGCCCAGGTGACTTTCGTGGTGGGAGAAGGCGAAATGGAGTTTGGCCAGCCCCAGGAGTGGGGCCCGTCCCTCATCTACTCCCGGCCCCAGGCCACCTACTCCGGTGCCGCTGCCGACTCGGTCCTGGTGGACTTCGTCTTGAGCGGGGTAGACCTGGCCCCGGACGGCTACACCGTGGAGCTGGAGGTGCTGGACCGGGTCTTCGACATCGAGCGCTGGGCGCCCTACCTGCTGACGAACCTGCCCTCTGGCGAGATCACCCTACGGATGGCCCTCCTGGACCCCGAGGGGAACGAGGTGGATGCGCCCTTCCTGCCGGTGGAGCGCACGATCCAGGTGGAGCGGGACGACGAGGGGAACGGAGAGCTGGACGAAAACGGGAGCTGACGGCACCCTCACCCCGATGCGGCTGCACTTGCGTATGGGGAATCAGATGTTTATTCGTCAGGGGTAATCCCGGGCTTCCCTCCCGGTATTCCTCCCCCCCCACCCCGGCACCGGCGATGCGGACGACGCCCCTGTCCCACCGGATTTCTTCCGTGTCCGGGCGCCTTGCTGCGTCCGGGACCCTTGCTCTCGCCCTTCTGCTCTGGCCTGCCCCTCCGGATTCGGGTGAATTCCGTGCGGCGGATGAGGGGGCGGCGGTGCCCGAGGGCACGTCCGCCGTGGTCGTGGAGATCGGGGCGGCGGTGCCGGCGACTGCGGCCGTGGAGGACCGGAGCGTGGCCCAGGTGGTGCGCTCCCAGGCCGCGCGGCTCCTTCCCGGGGCCCGCGTCGCAGCCGCCCAAAACCTCAGGGGTGGACGCGCATCCCTGGATCGGCAGAACGCCCAGGCCCGGGCCCACGACTTCACCTACCTCCGCACGCCGGAGCAGGTGGCCCAGTTCGTGGAGGCCGGGTACCTGGTCCCCGTGGTGGCCAACGCGGACTTCGACGTCCACAACGTCTCCTTCCCCTACGCCCGTCCCGAAGTCCGCCTCTTCATCGAGCGCCTGGCCTCCCAGTACCGGGCGGCCTGCGGCGAGAAGCTGGTGGTCACGAGCCTCACCCGGCCCCGGTCCAACCAGCCCGCCAACGCCTCGAGCCGCTCCGTGCACCCCACCGGGATGGCCATGGACCTCCGGCGCCCCGGAAACGCCCAATGCCAGCAGTGGCTTGAGCGAACCCTCCTCAGCCTGGAGGGCCAGGGGCTCCTGGAGGCCATCTACGAGCGGAACCCACCCCACTACCACGTGGCCGTCTACCCGAACCCCTATATCGCCCACGTGGAGCAGCAAACCGGGCAGACGCGCCTGGCTGAGCGGATTCGGGAAGAGGGTCCGCAGATCGAGCTCCAGTGGGTGACCCACGAGGTGCGGCGGGGGGAGACCCTCACGGCCATCGCCAGCCGCTACGGCGCCGCCATGAGCCGGATCAGCGCCGAGAACAACATCCGCGGGGCGCAGATCCACGTGGGCCAGCGGCTGCGGATCCCCCAGTACCGGGTGATCCAGGGGCCCGTGACCCGCATGGCCGACGCCCCCACATCGGAGGCGCAGACGGGGGAGGGCGGTTCGGCGCAGGCCAGCTCGGCGCAGGCGGGCTCGGCACAGGCCGGGGGCGGGCAGACGGGCTCGGCACAGGCAGGCTCCGGACAGGCGCGGGCCGACGGAGCAGGCACCGCGGGGAGCGCCTCGAGTGCGTCGGCTCAGGCCCAGGCGGAGGAGGATGCCGTCGCCGAGCCCGCGAATGGCGAGGCGGGCCCGGCCGACAGCGGGACGTCCACCACCGTCCACACGGTGCGCCGAGGCGAGTCGCTCTGGGCCATCGCCCGGGCCTACGGGGTCACGGAGCAGGCCCTCCGCTCGGCGAACGGCCTTGCGGGCTCCCGCATTGTGGTGGGCCAGGAGCTCGCCGTCCCCGGCGTGGCCGGTGCGGCGGGACCGACGGCCCGCCACACGGTGCGCCGGGGCGAGTCCCTCTGGACGATTGCCCGGCAGCACGGCACCACGGTGGATGCCCTCCGGCAGGCGAACGGCATCGTCGGCGGGCCCCTCCACCCCGGGCAGGTCCTGGAGGTGCCGACGGGCCGCTGAGCCCCTCGGCCCCATGCCCGTGACCGGCCCGTGACTGGCTCCGACGCCTCGACCCCGGCAGCCTCCCGACTCCCCATCCATGTGGTGGGGGGCGACGTGGAGGCGCTCCGGGCCCGCCTCCCACCGGCCGCCCGGGAGCGGGTCCACCGGGTGGAGACCGCCGAGGCCCACCTCTTTCCCGACCCGGACCGCACCCCCGGCTGGGTCTTCATCGGTGCCGACGTGGGTGCGGAGGCCGTTCTGGGCCTCCTCCTGCGGCTCGGCCAGCGCGAGGGCCCCTGGTCGCCGGTCCTGGTGACGGCAGACGGCACCACGGCCCTCCCCCTCTCGCCGGCCCACGAGGCGCCCCTGGACGAGGTGGCCGCTCGTACGGACGGCCCCCCCTCGCAGGTGGGGGCCGTGTCCTTCCGGGTGGCCCACGAGGACCTCTCCCGGATCCGTCACGACATCAACAATCCCCTGACGGCGGCGCTGGCCGAGGTGCAGCTCGCCCTCATGGACCACGAGCCCGGCTCCGAGACCGCAGAGGGACTCCAGGTGGTGGAAAACCAGCTCCGGAGGATCCGCGACCTGGCCGCAGACCTGGTGGCCTACCGCGTGAACCGCAGCTGAGGGAGCCCGGGTCGTGGCCCTGGACCTGAACCCGGCGGGCGAGCCCCGCAGCCCCAGAGAGCCGGAGCGGTCCGCGGCCCCCATCCTCTCGCCGGCCGCCATGCTCCGGTGGGCCTACGTGGCCCGCCTGGCCCTTGTCTTCGGTGTCCTCCTGGGCGCCCTGGTGGTATGGGGCGAGGCCCAGCCCGAGCAGACCTTCCTCACCACGGTCATGTTCCTGGTGGCCCTGGCGATCACCGGCGCGGCCGCCTGGCAAACCGAGGTGGTTGGGCGTCGGCCCAGCCGGGGGTTCCTGGCGGCCCACACCACCTTCGACGTCCTCCTGGTCACGGGGATCGTCTACGTCACCGGGGGGGCGGACTCGGGCTTCGCCTGGCTCTACATATTGGCCATTGCCCAGGCGGCCCTCTTCCTCCCCCTGGCCGGCGCCATGGTGGTGGCCCTCCTGGCCCCCATCCTCTACTTCAGCGTCATTGCCGTGGGCTACCAGGACGACGTCACCGGGGGCGTCATCCTCCAGATGGCCCTCTTCGGGGTGGTGGCCGTCCTCACCGGGATCCTGGGCGACCGGCTCCGGAAGGCCGGGATGGAGCTGGGCGAGGTCCGAAGCGAGCTCCGCCGCCTCAGGCTGGACACCGGCGAGATCCTGGCCTCCATCAGCACCGGAGTCCTCACCGTGGATGCGGACGGCCGGCTCCTCTACCTGAACCCCGCCGGCGAGGCCCTCCTGGGGCTGGACGTGCGCCAGTGGGAGGGGGCCCCGGTGGCCGAGGCGCTCAGGGGAACCGCCCCCGAGATGGCGCTGGCCGTCACCCAGGCCCTGAGCCACGGCAGGGCCATGCACCGTCGCCGCGCCGAGATCGTCCGGGACGGCGAGCAGCTCGTCCTGGGGCTCTCGGTGTTCGTGCGGGAGGAGCCCGACGAGCCCCGCTCCATCACCGTGATCTTCCAGGACATCACCGACCTGGAGCAGATGGAGATCCTGAACCGCCGCACGGAGCGCCTGGAGGCGGTGGCGGAGCTCTCGGCGGCGCTGGCCCACGAGATCAAGAACCCCCTGGCCTCCATCCGGAGCGCGGTGGAGCAGTTTGCCTCGCCCCGCCTGGACGAGGGGGACCGGGCCTCCCTCACCCGCATGGTGGTCCGGGAGTCGGATCGGTTGAGCCGGCTCCTGAGCGACTTCCTGGACTTCTCCCGGGTGCGTCTGGACCGGGTGGAGCGAAGGGACCTGGGCGAGCTGGTGCAGGAGTGCGCCGCCCTGGTCCGCCAGTCGCCGGACATGACCACCCGGGGGGTGAAGCTGGAGCTGGTGCTCCCCGGGACGCCCCTGGAGATCGTGGCCGACGGCGACCTCCTCCACCGCGCCCTCCTGAACCTGGTCCTGAACGCGGTGCAGTTCACCCCGGACGGGGGCACGGTGGTGGTGGCCGTGGAGGACCTGAAGGCTGGCGGAGCACCCCGG
>REBX01000117.1 GCA_007692505.1 Gemmatimonadales bacterium
GGATCCCGTAGGCCAGGCTCATGGTCCAGGTGGAGGCGTCGTAGAAGACGCTGTCCGCATAGGTGTCCGTGGTCTCGAAGATGGAGCGCACCAGGCGGGAGTGGGGCTGGGAGGTGGGCACGACCCAGGCCTGCCCGGCCTCGAAGGTCCGCCCCCCGGCCTCCACCGTTTCGGCCAGCTCCCAGACCTCCAGGCGGTGGCGGAGGAGGAGGTCCAGGAACGCCCGGTTCAGGGTGTGGTCCACCGTGCTCCCGAACACCCAGGCCTGCTCGTCCAGCGCGGCGGCCTCCTCCAGCCCCCCGGTGAAGAAGTCCCGCTGGTACTCCAGCATCCGCTCCTTCTCGTCCACGGCGGTGCGCACCGTGGCCATGCTGGTGCGGAGCTGGTTCCGGATCGCGTACGCGAAGGTGATCACCCCGTGGTGGGTGCTCTCCTGGATGTGCCCCCGGGCGCTGGCCTGCTCGAACACCAGGCCCAGCCCGCCCAGGAAGTTGGGGTAGGTGGAGCCGTAGCCGGGGTACGTGTTGTCGAAGACTTCCTTCGTGAAGTAGAGCGAGCCCAGCTCGTCCAGGGAGGCGGCCCAGTCATCGGCAAAGCGAAGGGTGATGTCGTCGTAGAGCTCCTCCGGGAGGAGGGGGTTCCAGGAGCCCACCGGCTTCGTGGGCTCGAAGAAGTACGTGCTGTTCGTTCCCATTTCGTGGTAGTCCGTGACCACATTGGGCATCCACTGGTGGTGGAAGTCGATGCGCGCCCGGCTGCTGGGGTCCTGGAGGGGGAGCCAGTCCCGGTTCAGGTCGAACCAGTAGTGGTTCGTGCGCCCCCCGGGCCACACCTCGTTGTGCTCCCGGTCCAGGGGGTCCGCCACGAAGGGGTCCGCCTTGTGCATGTTCGCCCAGTTCGTGTGGCGGTCTCGGCCGTCGGGGTTCAGGACGGGCTCGATGTGCCAGATCCCCTCCTCCAGGTAGCGCTCCACCTCGGCCCCCTGCCCCGCCACCAGCCAGTAGGCCTTGAGCATGGCCACCTCGCTGGAGGAGGTCTCGTTCCCGTGGACCCCGTAGCCCAGGTGGACCACCACGGGGCGATCCGATGCGGGAATGGGGTCGTTTGCCGGGTCCAGCGCCTGGAGGTGGGTTTCGCGGATGGCGTCGAGGCGCCCATGGTTCGCGGGCGTTGTCACGGTGAGCACGGGCAGCTCCCGGTGCTCGATGGAGCGGCCGATGGACTGGTAGCTGGCCCGATCGGAGAGACGGGCCAGCTCCTCCATGTAGGCCACGATGCGGTCGTGCCGGGTGTGGTGGGTGCCGATGGGATAGCCCAGGAACTCCTCCGGGCTGGGGATGGCCTCGTCGAAGGTCGTTCCCTCGGGGAAGAAGTAGTCCATGGACTGGACCGCGGCCTCGGCCCCGGCGGCGGGGACGTCCGTGTGGGCCTGGGCCAGGGCGGCCGTGGGTACCAGGGCGCCGGCCAGGAGGGCCAGGGCCGCCAGGGAGAGGAGGGCGGTCCGGAGGAGGGGTGCCCGGAGGACGGGGGCCCCGGGGAGGCGGGCCTCGGGGAGGCAGTCTCCGGGGAGGCGCGAGGGACGGATCGAGGACCGCTTCGGGGAGGAGGGGTGCATGGGGCGAGACCGGGTGCAGGAAGGGACGTGTGGGGTGCAGGAAGGGAGGATGCGCTGGGCCGGCGCCCGGGGCAAGGCGGGGGGAAGGTGCCGGCGCGACGCTTGCCATCCCCACTCCCGGCCCGAAGGTTGGAGGCCAATGGTGCACGGTGCCCGGCGGGCGCCGACTGCTGACCGCATGTCAGACCCCCCATCCTGGTGCCGATGACTTCCATGCGAAGCCTTGCCCCCCGTTCCGCTGCCCGCTCCGAGGGCCTCTCAACGGCCGTCTCCGCTGCCCTCCTCCTGGGCCTCCTCCTCGTCCTCCCCGCTTCGGTTTCCGGGGTCGTGCAGTCGGCCCCGGAAACCCCTGCGGCAGGGACCGCTACCGAGGGGACGACGGGATACTACCAGTCCCCCGCCCTCCACGGAACGACCCTCGTCTTCTCCTCGGAAGGGGATCTCTGGGTGGGCTCCACGGACGGGGGCACGGCCCGTCGCCTCACTGCCCATCCGGCGCCGGAGTCGGACCCCCACATCTCGCCGGACGGACGCCTCCTGGCCTTCACGGCCAGCTACGAGGGGACCGCGGCGGTCCACGTGATGCCCCTTGCCGGTGGCGATGCCCGCCGCCTCACCTTCGGGAGCGGGGCGGCGCAGGTGCAGGGCTGGACTCCGGAGGGCGAGGTCCTCTATTCCACCACCGGTGTCGTGGGCCCCACCTGGACCCGGCACCTGGGCGCGGTGGATCCCGAGACGCTGGAGCGGAGGGACTTCCCCCTGGCCGATGCCCGCCAGGGCGCCTTCGACGACGAGGGTACCCTCCACTTCACCCGCTTCGGACTGGACGTGACCGGAGACAACGCCCGAGAGTACCGGGGCGGCGCCATGGCCCAGCTCTGGAGCTTCCACCCCGATGACGCCGGGGCCGAGGGCGCCGAGGCCCGCCGCGTGGCACCGGACCACCCGGGAAACCTGACCCGGCCCATGTGGTGGGACGGGGCCCTCTACCTGGTGAGCGACGCCGACGGGCTGGCGAACCTCTGGCGGCTGGACCCGGAGTCGGGGGAGGGAGAGGCCCTCACCGAGCACCGTGACTTCGAGGTCCGGGGGGCCTCCCACTACCAGGGGCGCATCGTCTACCAGCACGGCGCCGACCTCCGACTCCTGGACCTGGCCACCGGGGTCGACGAGGAGATCGAGATCCGCCTGGCCACGGACCGGGCCCGGACCCGGACCCGCTGGCTCGAATCGGCCACCGACTGGCTGGGCTCCGTCTCGCCCCCTGCCGACGGCCAGCGGGTCGCCGTCACGGCCCGAGGCCGGCTGGCGGTGGCGACCACCGGGCCCATCAGGCGCGTGGAATTCGAGCTGCCCGACGCGGCCCGGGCCCGGAGCGCGGTGATGAGTCCCGACGGAGAGCACGTGTACGCCTTCGTGGACTCGGGGCACGAGAAGGAGATCTGGCGCTTCCCCTCCCATGGCCTGGGGCCCGGCGAGCCCCTCACGGACGACGGCGACACCCAGCGCCTGGCCATGTTCATGTCGCCGGACGGTCGCGTCCTGGCCCACACGGACCGGGAGCGCCGCCTCTGGCTCCTGGACCTGGAGGCCGGGACAAACACGCTCATCGACACGGCGCCCTCCCTGGGCCACCGGGGTGTGGTGTGGGCCCCGGACAGCAGGGCCCTCGCCTTCGTCCGGCCGGCCACCTCCATGCTGCGACCCCAGCTCCACGTGCACGACCGGTCCACGGGGGAGACCCACGTCCTCACCAGCGACCGCTACGAGAGCTCGGCCCCTGCCTTCACCCCCGACGGGACCTGGCTCTACTTCCTCTCGGACCGGAATTTCGTGGCGAGCCCGGGGTCCCCCTGGGGCGACCGCAACCTGGGCCCGGGCTTCGACCAGCGGACCCGCATCTACGCCCTGGCCCTGCAGGCGGGGAACGCCTTTCCCATGGCGCCCCCCACCGAACTCGACTTCGAGGCACCGGCCGACGAGGGGAATGGGGCGGCCTTCCGGGACGGGGCCGCACCCCGGGGCGAGGGCGATGACGACCTCCCCGCCATCGACTTCGAAGGGCTCCGGGACCGGCTCCACGAGGCCCCCGTGCCGTCGGGGAACTACTCCGGGCTGATGGCGGCCCGGGACCGGCTCTTCCTCCTGGAGCGCACGGGCGCCGGCGGGCCCCAGCCCCTCCTCCGGACCATCGACCTCACCCGCGACTCCCCCCGCCTGGACACCGTGAGCGAGGGGGTGAACGGGATCGAGCTTTCCGCCGACCTCCGACGGATGCTCGTCCGGCGCGGAAACGACCATTTCCTCGTGCCCACCGCCGCCCAGCTCCCCGGCGACCTTTCGGACCACCGGATCCGCCTTGCGGACTGGCGACTGGCCATCGACCCCGTCGAGGAGTGGCGCCAGATGTACCTGGATGGCTGGCGGATGCAGCGGGACTTCCTCTTCGATCCCGAGATGCGCGGCCAGGACTGGGACGCCATCCGCGACAAGTACTTGCCCCTGGCGGAGCGGATCGGGGACCGTCGTGAGCTGGACGACGTCTTCGGCCAGATGGTGGCCGAGCTGGGCGTGCTCCACTCGCAGGTGAGGGGAGGCGACTACCGGACGGATCCCGAATCCGGGCAGCCGGCCTTCCTGGGAGGCTCCTTCGAGGCGAGCTCCGGCGGGCTCCGGATCAGCCACATCTACCGAACCGACCCCGAACTGCCGTCGCAGCGGGCGCCCCTGGCCCGGCCCGGGGTGGAGCTCGAGACCGGCGACCTCATCACGGCCGTGAATGGCCGGTCCGTGCGGAGCGAAGTCGACCTGGCCCGGGCGCTGGAGCACCAGGCGGGAGAGCAGGTCCGCCTCGACGTCCGGCGGGGGGAGCGGGACTTCAGCGTGGTGACCCAGCCGGTGGGCGGGGGGCAGGACGCAACCCTCCGGTACAGCGAATGGGTGCACGAGCGCCGCACCCGGGTGGAGGAGGCCTCCGACGGCCGCATGGGCTACCTCCACATCCGGGCCATGGGGGGCGGGAACATGGCCGAGTTCGTCCGGGAGTTCTATGCGAACATCGACCGGGAGGGCCTCGTCATCGATGTGCGGAGGAACACCGGCGGCAACATCGACAGCTGGATCATCGAGCGGCTCCTCAGGCGGGCGTGGTCCTTCTGGGAGCCGCCGGGACAGGACCCGTACTGGAACATGCAGCAGGCCTTCCGGGGGCACATCACGGTGCTGGTCGATCCCCTCACCTACTCCGACGGGGAGACGTTTGCGGCGGGGGTGAAGGCGCTGGAGCTGGGCCCGGTGGTGGGCGAGCGGACCGCTGGGGCCGGGGTCTGGCTCAGCGATGTGAACCGGCTGGCCGACCAGGGGATCATGCGCGCGGCCCAGACCCCGCAGTTCGGGACGGACGGGCGCTGGCTCATCGAGGGCTTCGGAGTGGAGCCGGACCTCCACGTGGAGAACCTCCCCCATGCAACCTGGCGGGGTGAGGATGCCCAGCTCGACCGGGCCATCGAGGCGCTCCTGGAGATCATGGAGGCCCATCCGGTGACCCAGCCCCCGGCAGAGCCCATCCCGGGGCGGGGGCAGACCGGACGCGATGTGCCGCCCTGATGGCGCAACCCTTCGACCGGGGTTTGCCGTCGAAGGGGAAGACGCCGAGTTCCTTGTCCACTCATGCTCCCGTGGCCCATGAGCACCTCCCACATTCGGGCCCGTGCGGCCCTCGCACTGGCCTCCACACTGGCCCTCCTCATGGCGGGCTGCGACGGGGGCGCCGAGGCGGCGTCCGTCCCGGCGCCCGGCGAGTTCGTCACCGAGACCCTGGCCAACGGGACCACCCTGGTGCGCCACGGCCCCCTGGACGAGCTCCCCGTGACCCACGTCCTGGAGCCCGACCTGGTCCTGGGCGAGCTGGACGCGCCGGAGGAGGAGCACTTCTCGCAGGTGTCCGGGCTCTCGGTGGACTCTCGGGGGCAGATCCACGTCCTGGACCTGGCCGCCCGCCATGTCCGGGTCTTCGGTCCCGACGGGGCCTGGCTCCGGACCCTCTCTCGGGCAGGTGAGGGCCCCGGAGAGATCCAGAGCGGAAACGCCCTCCTCCACGATGCCGAGGACCTGCTCTGGGTCCACGATGCCTCCAGGCGCGCCCTCATGGCCCTGGACCGGGAGGGTCGGGAGGTGGGCAGCGCCCCCGCACCGGTGCTGGGAATGGCCCCCACCTCCCGGGTCATGCAGGGCCTCGATGGCCGCTTCCACGAACTGACCCGGATCGCAGATCCCATCACAGCCGGCAGCCAGTCGTCGGGTTTGGTGGAGACTTCGGGACAGATGGCCCTCCTCTCCTCGACACCGGGAGGCCAGCGGGGCGACACCCTGTTCCTCTCCCCCATCTCGAACCGTCTGTACATGGCCGGGGAGGAGGGGAGGCAGATCATGGTCACGGTGCCGGCGCAGTCCTCCTTCTACGGGGCGCTGGACCCGGAGGGGCACCTCTGGACCAGCGCGGGCCACGGGAGGGTCGGTGAGTTCGGGCTGGTGAAGATGACCCTTGCAGGCGACACCCTCCTCAGGGTGGAGGCCGCCGTGGAGAGGCCCCGGGTGGACCAGGCCGACCACCGGGAGTGGGCAGAGAGGATCGGCTCCACCGAGATCCTCCGGCACCTGCCCGAGTCGGGCCCCACCATCTCCGGGATCGTGGCAGACGACCAGGGCCGGATCTGGGTGGAGCGGGCCGGGGGACGTCCTCCCCTTTCGGAGCACGCCGAGGACGACGGCCCCGCCGGGACGGTCTGGGACGTCTTCGACGGGGAGGGCCGCTGGATGGGCGGGGTCCGGAGCGGGCCCACCCTGGTGACCGTGACCCGACCCGTGAGGATCCGGGACGGCGCCATGTACGGCATCAGCAGGGGCGAGATGAACGAGGAACGCGTGGTCCGCATGCCCATCCCGGAGCTATCGCCGCCGGGGTGAGGCGCTGCCCCGCCACAGGCCGCTCCGTTTGCCCACCACGAGTGCAGCGACCATCGGGGACCCGGGTCAGCCCGCTCCAGCTCCGTCCCCGGGCAGGAGGAGCCCGGCGTCCAGGAGCCCCTCCACCAGGTGCCGGATGTCTGCAGTGCTCACCGCGTCCGGGATCTCGCCGGCGGCCACGGTCTCCCTCCGGACCTGGCCCGGGGTGCGGGTGCCGTCGAAGCGGGGCACCAGGGGGAGGGCGCCCACGGGGATCCCCACCCGGGCCGGGAGGGCCCCATCGCGGACGAGGGCAGCCGCTTCGGGCACGAGCTCGCCCTCCTTCGCCCCGTGGCTCACCTGGATTCGGGCGCCCGGTGCCAGGCGGCAACGGAGCCTTCCCACGGTGCCGCCGGCCCGCGCCCGGGCCAGACGCCGCGTCGACTGCCGGAAGGCCGCCAGCTCGGCGCTGCCGGCCTCATCCAGCTCTCCGCTGCCGGTCAGGACGCCGGGGGAGGTCCCCCGGGAGCGGCGGAGGGTAAGGGGCGGACAACCGTTCGGCTTCGGGGCATTTGACTCCCCGGCGTCGTCGGCGCCCCCGGCCCGAACGAAGATGGAGCCCCGTACGAACCTTCGGACCCCGGCCCGGGCCAATCCGGCCAGGTGCCGATCTGCGGCCCCGGCCTCCATTCGGCCTGCCTGCATCTGTCGCACCACGAAGTCCGCCGGGGTGAAGGCCTCGTGCTCGAAGAGCCAGAGGTCCGGCTCGGAACGGGGTTCACCGGAGGAGCCGGTCCCCGCATCGGGCCCTGTCCCGCCCTCACCTCCACCTGCCCTCCCCTCCTTGAGGAACCCGCGCACCCGCTCCTCCGCCGACTCCTCCTCCGTCTCCACCACCAGCCCGTGGCCGTGAAAGAGGCCGCCCGGGGCAAGGTGGGCTGGCAGCCCCTCCAGCACCCGCCGGAGGAGTCGCTCTCCGTCCAGGCCTCCGTCCCGGAAGGCGTGGTCGCCGTCCACCGAGGGGAGGTACGGGGGATGGGCCAGGATGCGGGCAAACCTGCGCCCGGCCACCGGGGCCCAGAGGTCGCCGGTGACCGCCTCGAGCTCAACCCCGTTCAGGGCCCCGCCCAGGGCAGCGAAGGCGGCGGCCCGGGGGCTCACGTCGGCGCTGATCACGGTGCCCGAAACGCCGGCACCTGCGGCCGAGAGGAGGGCGGCCACGCCGGTCCCGCCGCAGAGGTCCAGGAGGTCGCCGGGACAGGGCTCGCCGGGGAGGTCGGCCAGGAAGCTCCGGTTCGGCCCGGCCAGGGCGGGGTAGACGGCCTCCGGCGGGAGGGTGTCCAGCTCGCCGCCCAGGCACCCCGGAGCATCGGGGGTCAGGTCCGACGCGATGAGGACGGGGCCCACCGGGTAGAGGAGGAGGGTGGCGGCGAGCTCGCGGCCTTCCGAACCCTCTGCTTCCTCCGCCGGCCCGTCGCCCGAGACCCCACCCCCGGCGACGCCCCGGACCACGCCGGCCTCCAGGAGGAGGGAGGCGGCGCCGGCACCGAGCGCCTCGTCCAACTGGGCCCGGGGCACGCGACGACCCCGGAGGAAGAGGTCCACCAGCACACTGACGGCGCCCGGCAAGGTGCCAGCTTCCGCGGTGGTGCCGGATTCGGCCGCGGCGCGGGATT
Organism: Gemmatimonadales bacterium; assembly: GCA_007692505.1. GTDB lineage: Bacteria > Gemmatimonadota > Gemmatimonadetes > Longimicrobiales > Gaopeijiaceae > REBX01. Next base: position 8,236 of record REBX01000117.1, read on the forward strand.
CGGGAGGGGCGGCTCCACCGAGGTCGAAGAGGGACCCCACCCCCAGGTGCGCCCGGACCCGGGTCGCGTTGTACCCAGCCTGGTCCAGCAGCCCGGCCAGGCGGCGGATCGCTCCACCCGGTGGGGGCACGGGGGGGAGGGCGGTCACCGAACGGCGGGGGCTTCCGGGGGTGGCCCCCTCACGGGTGGGGCTCGGGGTCCGGAATGCCATCAAACACCTCCCGGAAGACCGCCAGGAGGCGACGGGCCGTGTAGGGCTTGGACAGGTAGTGGGTGACCCCGGCCGCCTCGAGGCGCTCCCGGTGCCCGGCATTCCCCAGGCCGCTGGCCACCACCACCGGCAGCCCCGGCGACTCCTTGGCCAGGGCCTCCACCAGCTGGATCCCGTCCATGACGGGCATCATGACATCGGTGAGGACCAGGTCCAGGGGGGCCTCCCCTGCCGCGCGCCGCGCCACCTCCAGCGCCTGGCCCCCGTGGTCGGCCACCAGGACCCGGTACCCGAAGGCCTCCAGCATCTGCCGGGTCACCTCCCGCACCCCCCGGTCGTCGTCCACCACCAGGATCCGCTCCCCCTTGCCCCGGGGCATGGAACCTGAACTGCCGGTGGACTCGGTCGGGGCCACTTCACCCCCCTCGGCGGGATCGGCGGGGAAGTAGGCCCGGAAGGTGGTCCCCTTCCCCCGCTCCGAATAGACGTTCAGGACTCCGCCGTGGCTCCGCATGATGGCGTCGGCGGTGGACAGCCCCAGGCCGGTGCCCTCGCCTGGGGCCTTCGTGGTGAAGAACGGGTCGAAGATCTGCTCCATGACCTCGCGGGTCATCCCGACGCCCGAGTCCTCCACCGTCACACGGACGTGGGGGCCGGGGCGGGCCCGGGGGCTCATGGCGGCGTACTGCTCGTCCAGGACCACGTTCCGGGCCCGGAGGGTCAGGGCGCCCCCGTCGGGCATGGCGTCCCGGGCGTTCACCAGGAGGTTCAGGAGGACCTGGTGGACCTGGGTGGGGTCGCCCCGGACCTTCTGGAGGCCCTCCTCCACGTCCACCTGGAGGTCGATGCTCCGGGGGAAGGTATCCCGGATCACTCTGGCCAGCTCGTCCACGATCCGTTCCAGCTCCACCGGGACCCGGGCCCCGTCCAGGCCCCGGGCAAAGGCCAGCACCTGCCGGACGAGCCTGGAGCCCCGGTGGGCACTGGCCTCCAGACTCTCCAGGGTCTCCAGGATGTCCGGGTTGGTGGTGTCCTCCCGCATCAGGTCGATGGACATGAGGATGGGCGCCAGGACGTTGTTCAGGTCGTGGGCGATGCCCCCGGCCAGCGTCCCGATGCTCTCCAGGCGCTGGGCCCGGAGGAACTGGGACTGGAGCTTCCGACGCTCCGTGACGTCGGTGTTGATGGCCAGGATCCGGGCAGGCTCGCCCTGCTCGTTCCGCACCAGCGACCAGCGGGACTCCACCGAGATCCGCCTGCCGTCCCGGGCCACATGCTCCACCTCGCCGGCCCACTTTCCAGCCTCCAGGAGCCGGGCAGTGGCAGCGTGGAGGGGCTCCTCTTCGTCGTAGAGGAGCTCTGCCGCCGTCTTGCCCAGCGCGTAGCGAGCCGGCCAGCCGTAGACCCTCTCCGCACTCTCGTTCCAGTAGAGGATCCGGTGCTCCAGATCCCGGACGATGATGGCGTCGCTGGCCAGCTCCAGGAGCTCGGCCTGCTCCCGGAGCTGCTGCTCCGCCTCCCGGTCCCTCGTCACGTCGCGGAAGTAGACGGCAAGGCCCTCCTCCGAGGGGTAGGCGCTGATGTCGAACCAGCGGTCCAGGGGCGGATAGTGGTAGCGGAAACGGGCAGGGCGCCCCGATTCCATGGCACCCCGGTACTCCTCCTCCAATCGGGTACCCACGGTCTGGGGGAAGGACTCCCAGACCACGGTACCCAGGACCTCCCGCCGGGACCGGCTGAGGAGCTTCTCTCCTCCCGCGTTCATGAAACGGAAGCGCCAGGAAGCGTCCAGGAGGTAGAAGGCATCCGTCATGCTCTCCAGAGTGCCCAGGAGCCGGCGATGGGCACGCGCCACCTCCCGGGCCGCCGCCTCCGTCTGGTGGTTGGCCACGACCCGGCGGGTGGTCTCCTGGCAGACAATGAGCACCCCGGCGATCTCCCCCTCGTCGTCGTGGGCCGGGCTGTAGCCGTAGGTCCACCAGACGTCCTCCCTGCGCCCGTCCCGCTCGATGGGCACAAGCTGGTCCTCGTGCCAGGTGGCTTCGCCGGTCTGGAGGACCTGGTCCACCTGGGGCCCCATCACGTCCCAGATATCGGCCCAGAACCTCCGGGCCGAGGCCCCCAGGCCGGGGGGCGATGCTCCGCCCAGGGAGGGCCGGTAGGCGTCGTTGTAGATCTGGACGAGCTCCGGGCCCCAGAAGAGGAGCATGGGGTGCCGGGAGGTGAGGACGGCACGGCCCAGTGTCCGGAGGGAGACGGGCCACTCCTCCACGGGACCCAGGGACGTGCGGGACCAGTCCACCGATCGGCAGCGGGTCGCCATCTCGCCTTCACCGGGGAACACGGGGTTCATGGAGGACTCCGAAAGGGGGTGTCCGGAGGGGACAGAATGCCCCCCGGAGTGTCCGCTTCGCAAGCCCGAGGGTGCCCCGCCGACCTCCTCCCGCGGGCTGCAGGAGGAGGCCGGAAGGGCGGCAGGGGCCCGAGGGCCCCTTCCTCACTCAGAAGCGGATGCCGCCGGTGAGGACGAATCCGGAGGTGGTGAAGTTCAGCGAGCCGCCTCCGAAGAAGTCATCGAGCTCGTCCTGGAACTCGTCATCGTCCAGGATGTTCGCCCGCCCCATGTCGTAGCCGACCTGCACGGAGAGTCGGCCGAACTCCACCCCGCCCCCGATGACGAGGCCGTAGTTGAAGTCCTTGAGGAAGTCCTTCGGGTCCTCGTCCGTGTCCGTGTCCGACGCACTCACCAGGTAGCCCACGAACGGCGCCGCCGTCACGAAGGGTCGGGCATTCCCGTCCAGGGGGATGTCCACCCGGAAGTGGACGGGGATGTCCACGTAGTTCAGGGTGAACTCGGCGAGCCCCAGATCGGGGTCGTCGTCCTCGCCCCCCTTCTGCACGAAGAGCACCTCGGGCTGGATGGAGAAGACGGAGGAGAGGGGGCGGTGGAGGGAGATCCCCGCGGCGAACCCCAGCTTCGAGCCCGACGACTCCGAGAGGCCCAGGAACTCCACGGTGCTGGAGTAGTTCGTGATCCCGCCCCGAAGGGTCACCCCACCGTCCTGCGCCATGGCCTGGGCCGGCGCGGCGGCCAGTGCTGCCATGGCCAGACCTGCTGCAAACACCTTCATCTTCTGCATGATCGTCCTCGTGGGTGCTTCGTGGACCGGAAACGCGGGCCGGAGTGCGCCGCGTCCGGGGTCATGCTTAACGCGAGGTTTCGTCCTCATCTCCGCCCTCCACCGGCTCCAGGCGATCCCAGTTCAGGATGGCATTCCACGCCAGGGCGAATGAGCCCCGGGTCTGGTTCCGATGGAGCACGCGCACCCCGTAGAGGACGAGGCGTCCCTCTCCCAGGGCCAGCGAGACCACTGCGGGCTGGCGAGCCAGCTGCCCCGGCCCCTCCACGAGCCCGCTCATGAACACCCGGTCCGCCGGCGCAAACCGGAGGGCCACGTCGTCGCTCCGGTCCCCCGATACCGAGAGGTAGGGCCCGAAGCGGTCAAACGCAGGGAAGGCCTCCTCGTATCCCCAGGTGATGGGGTGGAGCCCGCCATCCGTCTCCACCTCCACGATGGACCCCGGGCTGAAGAGCCCTCCGGGCGACCTGAGCGAGACCCCGCGCGCCATGGCGAACTCCACCGGTAGGGTGGCCGCCGAGCCCAGCGCCAGAAGGGTCCCGCCCGACATGACGAAGTCCCGAAGTGCCATGAGCCCCTCGTAGCCCATCCCCCCCGTCATGTCGTGGGTCCGGGAGTGGGCCCCCAGCGCCGGGTAGTCCGGGTGGGGCTCCCAGGCCAGTGGGCCATCGGCCGGATCGAGGCCCTCGAAGATCTGTCGGGCCGTGGCATTCCGGCCCTGATCCGGAAACAGGATCACGTCGAACCGGTCCCGAAGCCCACCCTCCGCCAACCGGTCCTCGGGCAGGTACGTGTAGGGGATCTCCATGGAGTCCAGCGTCCAGCGCACCGCCCCGTCGTCCTGCGTGTTGCGCCAGCTGTGGAGGAGTGCAATGCGCGGAAGGGTCTGGAGATGGCGGTCCAGCCCCTCCACGTCGCGGGCGGCCAGTGCCCGCGCCTCGAGGCCCCGTTCCTCCACCCACGCCTCCAGCTCTTCGGCCGGAAGCGCGTCGCCGGGGATGAGCCAGGCGCCCCGGGCGAAGGCGGGGCCGGCGCCCTCGCCGCCCCCTTCGCTGGCACCATCCCATTCCGGGATGGGGTCCCGGGATGTGTAGACCGGAACGTCTGTCCCCAGCGCCCAGCGGGCCTCCAGGGCGTGGGCCGAGGCGTCGTGGCGGATGGCCCACCACTCGGCCCCATCCGCGTCGCCGTGGATCCGGCCCGGCAGGTGGACGGGGCCCTCCACGGCCTCCATGGACACCTCCAGGATGGCCGGGTCGTTCACGGCCCGGGTCGTCACGTTGTGGAGGAGGGGAAAAGTCCAGGCCACGTCGTCGTAGGGCCGGGGGGCATTGGCCGGGAACTCCTGCCGCTCCATGAGGTTTCGGAGGAAGTTGCCGTAGGGCTGGTCCGCCCGGAGCACGTAGTCGCCGGGGGCGACTTCCAGGCCGTTTGCGACATCTGCCGCGGCCGGCGGCACCCCGGCCTCCTCCCAGTCCTCGGGGGTGAAGGCCTCCCCGGCCACGTGGAGCTCCACTCCGTGATCCAGGAGGAGGTTCAGCATGTGGCCCACGTCGGCGCGACGGGCCTGCCGGGCCGGCACGACCCAGGCGTGGGGCGGCTCCTCCACCCCTCGCCGCACCGCGTTCCGGTTCTTCCGCCAGTAGTTCCGGAGGACCTCGTCCCGGTTCCGGGCAATGAGGTGCATGGAGTGGAGCACCCCGGACTGTGCGTAGTTCACGTTGTTCCGGAGCGACCAGGTCACCTCGCTCCAGGGTGGGTTCGCCCGGAACCACTCCACACTGGTCCGGTTGCTCCCCACCGTGCGCTCCTGGGTGGCGGGCACCGAGTTTCCGTACGTCTCGTAGAAGCGGCCGATGGCATTCCGGTTGTTCAGCGCGAAGACCATGTAGCCCGGGTTCCAGCCATCGAAGAAGTCATGGGTCCACACGCCGGGCATCCCCAGGGCGGTGAGCTGCGAGACCTCGTGGTGGGCAATCCACTGCCACTCGTGGCGGGTGATGGGATCGATGTTGGGATTGTAGGGCCCCGTGCCGGTGGACACGTACAGGAAGGGCACGGACTCGTGGAGGTCCAGGGCGATGGGGTACTTCCACTCCTCGAAGAGGGCCACCACCTGCCGGCTCAGCGCCAGGGTGAGCTGGAGCCCGTCCCGGTTGTTGTCGTGGCGGATGTACTGGCCCCAGAAGGGCGGGCCCGGCACCCGGTCGTCGGAGGTGTACGCCTGGTCCTGGTCGTGGAGCCGGTACCACTCCACCACCCGGTCCCGTCCGTCCGGGTCCGTCACGGGCATGAGGAAGAGGATGGCGCCCTCCCGGATCTCCCGGAGCATGGGCTGCTCCGAGACGGCCAGCCGGTAGGCAAGCTCCGCCGTGACCTCGGGGTGGCCCGTCTCCGGCGAGTGGAGTCCCGAGAAGACCATGTAGATGGCCGGCAGGTCCTCGATGAGGGCCTCCATCTCCTCCTCGGAGGTCTCCCGGGGCTCGGTGAGACGGTGGTAGGCGGCCCGGATCTCGTCCAGGCGGGCCAGGTTTTCCTCGCTTCCCACCTTCACCAGGGCGAAGGGGCGGCCCTCCTCGCTCTCGCCCAGGAAGGACATCTCCACCCGGGGCGAGGCCTCCGCCAGGGCCTCGTACCACCCGTGGAGCTCCGCAGTGGTGTGGAGGATGCCGGGGCGGCCGATGGCGTAGCCGAAGTGGTCCGCCGGGGTGGGCACCCCATCTGCCAGGGGCAGGTGGTCCACCAGGGGGTTCGTGAAGTCGGGCTCGGTGGTCCAGGAGAGGATGTCCCGGGCATAGGCCGTGTCCAGCGCCTGGCCCCAGACGGCCTGCGCCGGCAGCACCCGCTCCAGGTGCCAGTCGAAGACCTGGGGGACGGGCGGGTCGGAGGCGACCGTGTCTGCCGGAGCGGCCTGCTGGGCCGCCGCGGACCCCGGCGCCAGGAGGAGGAGCCCCCAGCTCCCGACCAGGACGGCCAGGACGAGCGCGGCCGCGGGACCGGCGGGCAGGAGGAGGGGGCCGGGACGGGAGCGGGGGAAAGACGAGGGCATGATCCGGATCCGGGAACGAGGGGAACATGGGCCAACCTGATCCCAATGGACGGGGCGGCGCGCTGCGGCGCAAATCCCGGGGTGGGGAGGGGGCCGGGGCGGCTCCCCAACCGGCTGGGGGCCACCTGGCTCCCTATCGCGCCTCCGCCGCGGCCTCCTCCTGGGCCAGGCGGCGCAGCACGGCCCACCGCCCCTCGTCGTCCATCTGCCCCCAGAGCCGGATCTCGGTGAGGGTGCGGCGGCAGCCCGTACAGGTCACACCCTCCTCGTCCAGACGACACTCCCCGATACAGGGGGAGGAGGGCGTGGATCGGAGGGAGGCGAGATGTTGTGGGGAAGTCACGGTGGCTTCGTCCCTTGGCGCGAGGAATCGAGTGAGACCCACGCGCACGGAGGACGAACGGGACAGCAGTCCGGAGAAGACCCGGGGCGGCCCCGGCTCGTCGACCCCTTGACGCGGGAGTCGGAGCTCCCGGGACATGGCGTCCCGGTCCCCTGGCAGGTCTTCGGACTCGAGGGCAGGACGAACCGCTCGTTCGTCGGCCTCGGAACCCGGCTTCCCGGCATCCGTTTTGGAGCCAGTGCCCGTCCCCACAAAGAGGACCTGGGTTCCTCGTTCCCTCTCACCGCTGCGCGACAGTCCCGGAATCACACCGGGTTCCCTGTTTCCACGGCACACCACCATGGGTAGTACGCCGAACCAGAAGTGCCCGCAGCATATGGAGGGGCGGGTCGGGGCACAAGCCCCCCGGACCGCGGCCCGATCCCCACCACGACTCGACTCGGGCGACCTCAGTTCAGGACCGCCACCTGTCCCGACTCCGGATCCAGGCGAAGCACGGCATCCGCGCGGCCGTTGGTCGTGGCCATGACCAGGATGTGGCCTTCGGGGGTGACGGTGAGCCCCCGGAGCCCGAGGGCGAGATCATCGACCCGGAACCGGGAAAGGTCGGCGAGTTCTTCCACAGAACCATCTCTCAGGTAGAGAATCCGTTCCTCGTCGAGGGACAGGTGGCCATCCCCCCACCGGACCACCGGGGTCCGAAAGGGGACCTCGTCTTCCTCCACCACCTCCCAGCTCCGTCCTCCATCCCGGGTACGGAAGTGGAAGTGGCCCCTGTAGTGGATGGCCCCTGCGATGACCCCGGTCTCCAGGTCGGAAAAATAGAGGGTGCTCTCCATCTCCACATAGGGCACCTCGTCCCGGTTGTCGGAGTGGGCCAGGAGGAGGGTCTCCGCCTCGTACCCTTCGGCAGTGGGTCGGACGCGGCGGATCGAGCCCGTGTAGGACTGGAGGGTGAGCTCGCCCCCTTCGTGGACGAAGAGCCCCATGACACCCCCCTCCTCCCAGTGGTCGACCCGGCTCCAGGACAGCCCTGCATCGTCGGACCGGTACACGAACCCGAAGTCCCTGGAGCCCCGGAACTCGCCGCCGGTGAACGTCCGGGCCACATCCACCCGCCTTGCCGACTCATGCTGGAGCCCGCCATGGGCGTACCAGGTCCCGTGGTGCTCCACCACCCCCACCACATCCAGCCCCTCCAGGTCCTCCACAGGCATGGCCGTCCCGCTGGCCCGATCCACAAGGACGTTCGCGCCCCGTCCATCCCAGATGAGGGCCTCGTCGCGACCCAGGGCCTGGAGCCCCGCGATGGTGGACTCGCCGTGGGGCACGCGCAGCCAGGTCACTCCCTCGTCCGGCGACGTGTACAACGCCCGCTCGCTGAATCCCCACAGGTCCCCCTCCGCCTGGCCCACCCCGCGGAGGGACGCCCGGTTCGGTCCACTGGTCAGCGCGAAGGCCTCCACGGACCGCTCCGGACCCAGGTGGTACAGACGGCGGTCCGCGTCGATGGCCAGAAAGCCATCCTCGCTGGCTCCCCAGGCCATGAGGGGCGCGCGGATCGCCCGGTCGGAAGTCCAGACCGAGGCCAGGTCCGGCCCGAGCTCGTGGACCCGCCGGTCCTCGGTCACCGCGAAGAGCCGGGTCCCCGATGGCGTTGTGGTGACGATGGCCGCTTCCAGACCCGGGATCGGGGCCCATGCCACCGAGTCCCGGGGGCTGGCAAAGACCCGACCGTCCTGGCGGACCACGAGCCAGTCGCCGAACACCAGAAAGGTCTGGATGATACCATTTCCTCCGTAGCCTTCCTGCGAGGAGGGGGCGGGAACCTCCTCCCAGCTCCAGCCCCCATCGGTGGTTCGGTAGATCCCGCCGCTCCGTTCAGCCACGTATCCGGACAGTGCGGACTCCGCGTGCAGGGCGACATGGGCGGAGGAGGTGGGGGGCGGCTCGTACAGGGGTGTCCATCCCCGCCCATGGTCCGTCGTCCGATAGACCTGGATGGGTCCTCGCTCGGTCAGGGAGCCCGCCGGTGGCACGGACACCCACCCGTGGCCCTCGGAGGTGAGGCTCATGGCCTGGGCCGTCCGGCCGAAGCCGACGTCGACCTCCTGCCAGGTCTCACCGCCGTCCAGGGTCCGCATGACCTGGACCATCTCGCGGCCCCGGTCCAGGAGTGATCCCCCTGCGGCAAGGCCCGCAGAATCGTCGAAGAAGCCCATCATTCCGATGGACGCCCCCCGCGTCGGGCCCATCCAGACGTCCACGAGGGGCAGCGTGCCCACGGCCCAGTCGCCATCGATTCGGTCGGCCCGATGGTGGCCGCTGAAACCGACCAGCCAGATGTCTCCGTTCGGCGCGGCCGAGATGCCCAGGACCCTGGCCCAGATCTCGAGCTCACCCCAGTGCGGGTTGGCTCGGGCCACCTGGTCTGCAGTCCCCTCCCCCAGAGCCGGGGCGGAAGGTGGCTCCGGGACGGGTCCACCCTCGGCGGACGAACTCCCGGCGCACCCCGGAAGGAGGAGCACGACGAGGAGGAGCGGGGCGAAGCAGGAGGCTGAACGCATGGGAACCGCCGTGGCGAGGGGTGGGGGTGGGTCCTGGATCACGACGAGCCCAGGGTGAACTGGTACGTGAGCCCCACGGCCAGATTCCCTCGCGAGGGGCCTCCGTCCGGATCCAGACCCGAGTAGAGGGCGTGGACCCGGGCCTGGGGCAGGAGGCGATAGAAGACCCCCAGGTGGTACCCGGTGCCCGCCGCGTCCTGGACCGATCCGTCCCCCACGTGGCCCACGGAGGCGGCAAACATGACATCGGGGGTCACATGCACCGTGCCCAGGGCCAGGAAGAAGGTCTGGTCCTCTCCCTCCGAGGCTGCCACGCGCTCGTGGGACGCGCCCACGGACCAGGCATCCCTCGCCAGAGAGGCGTGCGTCCGGAACGCATGCTCGATCCCGGAGGACTGGGCCCAGCCCGGCCCCCCGCCCACGTCGTGGTACTGCACCCCGACCTCCAGGCCCCCTGCCCGGTAGCCGATCCCGAGCCCGTAGTCATGATCCGAGTCGGGATCCACGTAGGCGGCCGCGTTGGCGGTGAACCCGCCGAACGCCGGCGAGGACCACGCCACCGTTCGGTCTGCCCATCCGTTCGTCAGGCTGGAGAGGCCAAAACTGGCCCCGCCGAAGACGCCCTCGGTGGGGACGCCCCCTCCGGTGCCCAGCGTGGAGGTATCGTAGAAGGGGTCCAGCCGAACTCCCGCCATCTTGTAGGCCGGAGAGTGCCGCCCCACGGTGAGGGTCCCGAACTCGCCCCGAACGCCGGCCAGGTAGTAGCGCGGGGTGAAGGCACTGCCCCCGCCATCCACCCCTGCCCCGGCCTGCAGGTCGGCGAAGAGGGTGAGGCTTCCGGCGGCCGCCTCGCTCCGGACACCCAGCCGGGAGGCGTTGTTCACTCCGGTCCAGTAGGTGGCGGCTCCGGCATCCACCCGGTTGTAGGAGTAGCGGAAGTCTCCGTAGAGCTCGGTGGTCGCCTCCTGCCCCTCCACGCCCAGTGGAACGAGCAGGACCAGGGCCAGGAGGGCGAAGGGCAGGGTTCGCACGATCAAGTTCGGCCTCCTGAAACCTCAGGGTCGAATGCAGGAACTCCGTCTGCGGCGGACGGAGGTTCTCAACGTGGCACTCATAGTACGGGGCCCGCGGCGCCCGAGCCAGCAGCTGCCTTGCCGTCGGGGGAAGGCCTCCGGTAGCTTCTCCCTGCTTCGACCCGGGACCACCATCCCGCACTGCCACGAGCCGGGAGCCCGCAGTGACCGAACCGTCCGTGCCAACCCTCCGTGCCCTGGCCAGGGAGACGTGGCAGGAATTGACGAACCTGGACTCCCGGGGCTGGCGCACGCTGAAGGGACTCGTGCTGCCCGGTCGGCTGACCAGGGCCTGGATCCGGGGCAACCGCGAGGAGGGCTACCCTCCCATTCGCGTGTACCTGCTGGCGAGCGCCCTGTACTTCCTCCTGGGGACGCACCCCTCGCTGGCGGCCCTTACCGAGGAAGCGGTGCGGGAGTTCGTTCCCGATGATGCCGTATCGGGGCTGAGCGCTCCCGCCCTGAGGTCCACCATCGAGCGGCAGGTGGCGAGCTGGGTGGCATTCCTCAGGTTCCTGACCCTGATCCCCGTGGGCCTGGCCATGGCGGCCGTTGCACCCAGTGGGCCCCGCGTGGCGCCGGGACTGGTGCTGGCCATGCACTACTTCACCGTGGCCTTCCTCCTGTCGGCGCTCATGAGCGCAGGTTGGTGGGTGGCGGAGTCGGGCCTCACCCCCGATCCGGGGGCCGGCGTGGTGGCCTATCTCCTCCCCCTGGAGCGGGTCCTGGTGGGCGCCTGGCTCGTCCTGGCCATGCGCCATGTGCACGGACTCGGATGGGGCGGTGCGCTCTGGCGGGGGGTGGTGATCACCCTCCTGGACAACTTCCTCCTCAGGTTCTTCTTCGGGTTCGCCGCCGGTGGAGTGGGGACGTTCCTGACTTCATGGCCCGGTTGAAGGAAGGATCGCCCCCTTCAAGGATCGTCAGCTGGCTGGCCCACCCGATCAGGCAACTTTACGTTGCAGCAACCCCTTTTCACCCGCGTTCCCCCGTCCAGGGAAACCCCGTGCCTCCCAGCCCCCAACTGGAGTTCCGAAACGGGCTCGCCATCCTCCGGCACACCCCCGACGCACCGGGCTGGATGGCCTGGGACGAGCGCATCGAGGCATGGGTGGCCGCAGGGTGGCGGCTCCCGGAGCTCCGCCGCTGGGCCGCCGAGCAAGGCATCGAAGCCGCACCACAGGACCCCGACGTCCTCGACCACTCGTTCCATGACACTCGCACCCCCAGGGAGTACCAGCGGGAGGCCCTCCATCGCTGGGAGGGATCAGGCGGGCGGGGGAGTGTGGTCCTCCCCACCGGGACCGGGAAGACCCTCATCGCCCTCCTGGCGATCCGAAGCCAGGCCCGTGGCACCCTGGTGATCGCTCCGACCCGGGCCCTGCTCTCGCAGTGGTTCATCCAGCTCGCGGACGCATTCGGGGTCCACCAGGTCGGTGTGTATTACGGAGAGGAGAAGGACGTCCGCAGGATCACGGTCACCACGTACCACTCGGCCTTCCAGGTTCTGGAGCGGGAGGGCCACCGGTTCGAGCTCCTGGTCCTGGACGAGGTTCACCACCTGGCCGACACCCGGGACGGGGACCCCCGCGCTTGGCACGATGCGCTCCGGGTGGCCCCCGCTTCCCGTCGCCTGGGCCTCACGGCGACCTATCCCGCAGGAGCGGCCACCGAGCTGGAGCGGCTGGTGGGCCCGGTCGTGTACCGACGAACCATCGGGGAAATGGCGGACCGCGAGCTGGCGAGCTTCGTGACGGAGCGACGGTTCGTCTCCCTCGACCCGGACGAGGAGGCCCGGTACCAGTCGGCCGAGCAGACGTATCGCAGCTTCGTGGAAGCGCAGGAGTACAGGGACCGAGCCGACCAGCTGGGGGCCGGGGAGGCCGAGTGGTGGCCCCTCTTCATGGCCGAGACCCGACGCTCCCCGGCGGCCCGGCGAGCGTTTCGGGCATTCCGTGAACGGGAGCGAATCGTGGCGCTTGCGGAGGGCAAGCTGCGGGAGGTCGGCCGGATCCTCCGAATGCATCCGGCCGAGCAGGCGCTGGTCTTCTGCGGGAGCCGCGCCGCAGCCGAGAAGGTTTCGCGCCGGTTTGCCATCCCCATGGTCACGGCAGGGACCCCGGCCGGGGAGCGTCGAGACCTCCTCCACGCCATGGACGAAGGCACGATAAGGGCGCTGGCGAGCATCCAGGTGCTGGACGAGGGATGGGACGTGCCAGGTGCGAAGCTGGGCATCATCCTGGGAGACACCTCCCGGGGCGGGAAGCGGCAACATGCACAGCGTCTCGGCCGGATCCTTCGTCGGCAGGGCGATCAGGTCGCTTCCCTGTACGAAGTGGTGGCGGCAGGCACCTTCGAGTTCTTTGCCTCCCAGAAGCGGAAGTCCGCCGCGAGCCAGGTGCGCGAACGCCAGCTCGGCCTGGGTCTCTAGGCATGCTCAGGCGCACCCATGTTGCCCCCTTCCTGTCCGAGCGAGATGGGGAGCTGGAGGTCGACTTTCTCAAGGACCCCGGCAACCGGATCCGGCCCTTTCTGGCGCGGCTGCTCAAGCTCATGCGACGCCTCGAAGGCCGCCCCCGGACCCTCGTGGTCGAGGGACTCCGCCGCCAGGAGCGGCGGGTGCGGGACGCCCGCCGACTGGACGGGATCGCTCGCACCCTCCTCTCGCTCGCCCGCTTTCGACCTCCCGAGGGGGCCGACCGTTCGCCGGAAGTCAGACGCACCCTCTTCCGGATGCGGGGCGCTGATTGGCCCCCGGTCCCCGGCGACGAGAGACGCCCCTACGAGACGGCTGCCCTTGCCCTGAACCTCCCCGCCGAGGAGGTCGACCGCCTCCTCTATGCCGACGACCCCGATGCCCTCGTCATGGTGCGGGCGCCCCGGCTGTCACCGGCCCGCCTCCTCCGACGGTACAACCTGGGCCTCGCGCAGGCCGTGCTCCTCGACGCCGTGGAGGTCCGGATCGAAGCCGGAGAGGGGTGGCGGGACATCGTACGCGCGGTGAAGCTCGCCCGACTGATGCACACCCTGGAGCCCGCCGGCGACAACCGCTACCGAATGGTGCTCACCGGCCCCGCAGGCCCGTTCGTGGTGCGAAAACAGCGATACGGTGCCCGGATGGCCCGCCTCGTGCCTGCGCTCTCGTGGCTCCGGGATTGGCGCCTCGATGCCCGGATCGCACAGGGCGACCGCACCCTCTCGTTCCGGCTCCAGCCGTCTCCGGCGATCACACCCGGTCGGGGCCGACCTCCCCGATACGATTCTCGCTGGGAGGAGGACCTCGCCCGGGACTTCCACGAGAAGATCGGTCCCGTGCGGGACGGGTGGAGCCTCACCCGGGAGGACGTGCCCGTGGCCATCGCCGGCGAGATCTTCCTCCCCGACTTCACACTCCGGCACGAAGATGGCCGGGAGGCGCTTGTGGAACTCGTGGGGTTCTGGACGCCCGAGTACCTGGAGGGCAAGGTACGGAAGCTCAGGGCGGCCGGACTGGACCACCTGGTCCTCGTTATTTTCCGGGGACTCGCCACCGGTCGGCCCGAAGGCGAAAAGGGCGAATCCTTCGAAGAGATCGCAGGTGAACTGGCCGGCGAGATCGTCTGGTTCACGAACAAGGTGCGGATCGGCCCGGTCATGGAGGCGGTGGAGCGGGTTGCAAGGCCCGCGAGGGACTGAGGCGAAACGCCTCTCCTTCGACCCTGGCTTCCATGAGGCCGGCGCTCACCTTGAGCCCGAACGACACCCCCAGCCCTGAACGAAAGGAGCC
>REBX01000220.1 GCA_007692505.1 Gemmatimonadales bacterium
TCGACGACATCGTGGAGCGCCTCCGGGAGGTCCTCTCCAGGGAAGGTGTCGAGGCCACCGGCGAGGCCCTCCACATCATTGCCCGGAAGGCCGATGGGGGGATGCGTGATGCCCTCTCACTCACGGACCAGGTCCTGGCGCTGGCCGGTCAGCGGGTCGAGCCTGCCGACGTCCGGCGGGTCCTGGGCATCGTGGAGGACGACCTCTACCTGGAGCTCTTCGAGCATCTGGCACACCGTCGCCAGGATCGACTCCTGGAGCTGGTGGAGCGGATCCGGGACCAGGGCGGGGACGTGGTGGAGTTCTACCACGGGCTCCTGGAAGCCCTTCGGGCTCTCCTCCGCCTTCGGACCGGGGGCACGCCCCGCCGGGTTGCCCCCGAGCGGCTGGAGGACTGGAAGGCCCGGGCCGAGCCCTTCGAGCCGGCGGACCTGGTCCGCATGCTGGGTATGGCAGCCGAGCTGGAGACGACCGGCAGCCTTCGCCGGACGGGCCAGCCCGACGTGCTCCTGGAGCTCCTCCTCCTCCGTATGGTCTACCTGGACCGAACCGTTGACGTAGAGGGACTCCTGCGTGTCCTGGGTGGGGATTCCCTCCCCGATACCTCTCCGGGCCGGGGGGACGATGGGGCCCTTCCCCCCTCGGCGGACCCGTCTCCCCCCAAGGTGCCCCGGCCGGAGCCACAGAGCTCTGAAGCGCCCCCGTCCGGTGCGCCGTTCCGCCCCGATCCCACCCGGGGCCGGACCGGAGAGGTCTCGAGACGTCCCGGCTCGGAGACCTCCTCCGGGGACGGGGACGAGGAAGGTGCGGTTCGGGACGAGGACCCTGCGCCTGCCCCCCGTTCCCATCCTTCTGCCGCGGAGTCCCGGCCCCCTTCAGGAGGGTCCCTCCCCCCGGTTGCCGCGTGGCGCGACCTCCTCCGCTCCGGTGATGGCCTCCCCCCGGGCTTCGGCCCCTTCCTCCACGGGGCCATGGTGTCGGAGACCGGGGACGGTGGCCTCGAGCTCGTCCTCCCCCCCGGCCCTGCAGAGGAACGCCTGCGCACCGCTGAGGTCCGAGCGGTCCTGGACCGGGCGCTGGCCCGCAGGGCAGGGCGACCCGTCCCCCTCATGATCCGGACAGTAGCCGTCCAGCGGGAGGCGGAGTCCGCCTCGGAGCGGATCACGAGGGAAGAGGTCCGCCGGGGCCTCCTGGAGGACCTCCTGGAGGAGGAACCCACCCTCCGACCGGCGGTAGAAGCACTGGATCTGGAAATCAGCGATTGACGCCCGGATCCGGGGCTGCGGGCGGGGCGCCTTCGGGTGCATCCGCCCGTCTTTCGTTCCGGCGAACCGATATCGGCTTCCGGTAAGCTCGGTGGCCTCCCATCCGGGATCCCCAACATCCACGTACGGAGACCTTGTCATGGACATGAAGCAGCTGATGCAGATGGGTCGGAAGATGCAGGACCAGATGGCCCAAATGCAGGAAGACCTGGAGGCCCGGGAGCTGTCGGCCTCTGCCGGCGGTGGAATGGTGACGGCCACCGTGAACGGGAAGGGGCACGTCCAGGGGGTGTCCATCGATCCCACCGTGGTGGACCCTTCCGATGTGGAGATGCTGGAGGACCTGGTCCTGGCCGCGGTCTCCGAAGCCCAGAAGAAGGCTGCAGAGGCCTACGAGGCCGAGCTCAAGAAGGCATCCGGAGGGCTTCCGTTTCCCATGAAGCTCCCAGGGTTCTGAGGGAGCCGGAACGTGTCCGTCATCGAGGAGGCGATCCGGGAGTTCTCCCGGCTGCCCGGAGTGGGCTCCCGGACGGCAACCCGGCTGGTTCACTCCCTGCTCCGGGGGACGACGGCGGATGCTCGCCGGCTGGCCCGCAGCATCGATGAACTCGTGGAACGGATTCGGCCATGTGAGCGATGCGGGACGTTTGCCGAGGAGGAGCTCTGTCGGATCTGTCGGGACCCGGCCCGCCGGGGGGAGACCGTGTGCGTGGTCGAGAGTGCCTTCCAGGTGCACTCCATTGACCGGACCGGGGAGTTCCGGGGCCGGTTCCACGTCCTGGGTGGGCATCTGTCGCCGCTGGACGGGATCGGGCCGGAGGAATTGCGGATCCGGGAGCTCCTGGATCGGGTGTCCCGGGGGGACGAGGGGATCCGTGAAGTCATCCTCGCCACGAACCCCTCCGTTGAGGGCGAGGCCACGGCGGTCTACCTTGAGGGTGTACTTCGCCCCCTCGGCGTGAAGGTGACCCGGCTGGCCCGGGGCCTTCCGGTGGGGAGTGACCTGGAGTTCGTGGACGGACTGACTCTGGCCGAGGCCCTTTCGGGGCGTCGAGAGATGTGAGGATCGAGGATGACCGACGAACAGAAACGCTGGCTCCGCATCGCCGGATACACTGCCGCCGCAATCGCGGTGGCCGGAGGGCTCTCCGCCCTCCTGGTCCGTGACCAGATCGGTCGCCAGCAGCGGAACCTCTTCCATTCGTCTGCTCTTCGACGGATGGGTGCCCTGGAGCACATTTCCCGGCAGGAAGCCTCGGTGGACCTTCTCTACCTCCTTCGAGACTACATCGCGTGGGAGCCCCGGAAGCTCCTTCGCAACCGGGCTCGCACCCAGCTGGAGCGGGTGGAGCAGGAGGTCCGGGCCCGCGAGGATCAGCCTTCGAGGCTCCGGGGGTGAGCGGAGATCCGGGGCGATCCGCAGGGGAGGCCCGGGCCCGGATCCGGAGTGCCCTTGGAGAGCTTGTGAAGGCGGACGAAGCCGAGTTCGGACTCCTTCTGGAGGACTCGGGGATCGTCTCGGCTGCCGCGGGTTCCCCTGGAAAGACCGATCCTGTGGCCTTCGGGTCCCTGGCATCAGCATACGTGGCCGCGGTCTCCGACCTTGCGCCGGCGCTGGGGGGAGGGAGATTTTCGCAGCTTCTCCAGACGGGCCCAAGGAGTCGAATCCGACTCCTTCCCATGCCGGCAGGGCGGGCTGCGGTGCTCCTTCACAGAAGCCGGGGTGCGACCGAGGGAGGGTTGGATGAGGAGGGGCCCGACGCAGCTCCCCTGGAGGCAGCGATCCGCGCACTGGCCAAGGTGGAGACCCGAGCTGGTGATCGCCGTGTGGGCCGGGAATGGATCCGGGCCGCCGAACATGAAATTGACCGGATTTTCCGGGAGAAGAGCTGACCCATGTCGATGATCAACTACGCCTCCCGAGAGATCAACTGCAAGGTGGTCTACTACGGGACCGGGCTGGGCGGGAAGACCACGAACCTGGAGTACGTCTTCTCTCGAATTGACCCCGAGACCCGGGGGAAGATGATCTCCCTGGCCACCGAGACGGACCGGACCCTCTTCTTCGACTTCCTCCCGGTGGACCTGGGGAGCATCCGTGGCTTCAAGACCCGGTTCCACCTCTACACGGTGCCGGGCCAGGTTTACTACAATGCCTCCCGAAAGCTGATCCTGAAGGGCGTGGACGGGATCATCTTCGTGGCCGACTCGCAACGGCATCGGGCGGAGGCGAATGTGGAGGCCATGCACAACCTCTACGAGAACCTGGAGTCGTACGGGTATGACCTCTCCACCATCCCCTTCGCCATCCAGTACAACAAGCGGGACCTGGACGACGTCATGTCCGTGGAGGAGATGCGGGAGCAGCTGAACCCCGGAGGTGTGCCGGACTTCGAAGCGGTGGCCACGGAGGGCACCGGGGTTTTCGAGACCCTGAAGGGTGTGAGCAAGCTGGTCGTGAAGACGTTGAGCTGAAACTGGCCGTCGTGCTTCCCCTCAACCTTCCCAACACGATCACGGTCGTCCGCATTGCGGCCTGCCCGGTCATCTTCATCCTCGCGCTGCAGCCCCACGCCGGCTGGCTCATGCTGGCCTTCTGGCTCTTCGTGGCTGCAGCGGTGAGCGATCTGTGGGACGGCTACCTGGCCCGCAAGCACGGGATCGTCACGGATCTGGGCAAGCTCCTGGACCCCCTTGCAGACAAGCTTCTCCTGGTCTCCACCTTCCTCCCGTTCTATCTCATCGGGCGGGAGCCGGACCCGCTCACGGATCTCCCCTTCTGGGGGGGGATGCCCCTCTGGGTCCTCGTGGTCATCTTCGGACGCGAGGTGGCCATCACCGTGTTCCGGAGCTGGGCGGCAGGGCGGCGGGGTTCGGTCATTGCCGCGGGATCGTCAGGGAAGATCAAGGCGTTTGTCCAGAACATCTTCTGCGGCAGCTTCCTCCTCTGGCTTTCCCTGGTCCGGTTTGCCACGGAGGAGGGGTGGACGTCCCATGTCCTCTGGGAGTACTGGTCCGTCTTCCACGGGACTGTCGTGGTCCTCTCCCTGGCCGTGGCCATCGTCCTCACCGTGTACTCGCTTGCCGTCTACCTCCGGGAGAACCGTCACCTGTTCCGGGCCGGGTCCGTCCCGGGAGGTGCGGAGTGACGTCCGGAGAAGCGGAGGATGTGGGGGGGCGCCCCACCGCCCGGATCCTCACCGTGGGAGACGAACTCCTTTCCGGGGAACGGAGTGACACCAATGGTCCATGGCTGGCCGCGCGCCTTCAGAAGGCCGGTTTCCGGGTCGGGGGGCTGGAGTCCGTGGGGGATGCACCCGGCCCCCTGGAGGAGGCCCTGCGCAGAGGCGGAGGCTCGGCGGACCTCCTGGTCGTTACCGGTGGGCTTGGTCCCACCGAAGACGACCGGACCCGCCCGGTGGTGGCCCGGCTTCTGGGCCGGGAGCTCCAGGAGGCTCCCTGGGTCCTGGAGGAGATCCGTCGGCGCTTCCGGGCCCGCGGGTTCCCGGATGCCCCGGAGACGAACCGCAGGATTGCCCGGGTTCCGGAGGGCGCCCGTACCCTGGCGAATCCGGCAGGGACGGCCCCCGGGCTCCTCCTGGAGGCCGGGGAGGGGCGACATTGGATCCTCCTGCCCGGCCCTCCCCGGGAGCTTCGGGCGGTGTGGGAGGCATCCGTACTCCCGGTCCTGGACGACCTCCATCCCAATCGGCCGGAGGCAGATCGGGTTCGGGTCTTCCGCACCACCGGGATCCCCGAGTCTGCACTGGCTCAGGCCCTGGAGCCCCACCTGGTCCGGCATCCCCGGGTCACCGTGGCCTGGAGGGCGTCCCTTCGGGGGGTGGAGGTCAGGCTCTCGGCGGGTGGGGATTCGGCACCGGACCTCCTCCAGGCCGTGGAGGAGGAGATTCGGGACCTCCTGGCCCCCTGGCAGTGGGAGGCCCCCTCCGGGGACCTGGCGGAGGCGGTCCTCCATGCCCTGTCCTCCAGGGGATGGACCCTCTCCCTGGCGGAGAGCTGCACCGGAGGTCGGCTGGCCGGGCGGCTCACGGACGTACCCGGGAGTTCCCGCACTTTCCTGGGAGGTGTCGTGGCTTACTCGGACGACCTGAAGGAGGCGCTTCTGGACGTCCCCCCCGTGACGATTCGGGAGAAGGGGGCCGTATCGGGAGAGACGGCCTGTGCAATGGC
>REBX01000284.1 GCA_007692505.1 Gemmatimonadales bacterium
AACCAACCACTTCGGCCTACATGCAGTTCCGCCTGGCCGAAGCGCGCCAGGCCGGCACACCCCTGGAAATCCGCCACCGCCCGGTGCCCCTGGACTCCATCCCGCCGGTCCTGATTCGCGCCGTGCTGCTGGCAGAAGACGATCGCTTCCGTTCGCATGGGGGTGTGGATTGGGAGGCCCTCGCGGAGGAAGTTCGCTACCGGGGACCGCTGCCGCCATCGCCGCTGATCGCGTCGGATCGGGCCGCTGTCCTGGAAGCGGTGCAGCACGTCCTCACGAACCGCGACTCGGTCCGCGGGCGCAGCACGATCACCCAGCAGCTGGCCCGGAACCTCTACCTCTCGCCGGATCGCTCCATGGTCCGGAAGGGCCAGGAGCTGGTCATCGCCTGGCGGCTCGAGTGGTTCCTCTCCAAGGACCGGATCCTGGAGCTCTACCTGAACCTGGCGGAGTTCGGCGACGGCGTGTTCGGGGTGGGTGCGGCGGCGGAAGTCCACTTCGGCCGGGACGTGTGGGAGCTGGGACGGGTAGAGGCGGCCTCCCTGGCCGCAACCCTCCCCCACCCGCGCACCTCGAACCCCAGCCACAACCCGGCCCGCATGGAGTGGCGACGGGACCGGATCCTGGAGCGCCTGGCCCGCTGAGGCGCGCCGCCGGGAGCCCCCCAGCAACCGACAGGTCCCCGGCAGCCGTCAGGTACCCAGCAGCCGACCCCCAGCCGGCGCCTCCGGGGGCCACCTACTCGACCTCTCCGGCCCCGCCTCCAGCACCCGCTTCAGCCCCCGCTTCAGCCCGCCTCCAGACAACCCGTTTCGCGGTGCTCGCCAGACACCCCGTTTCGCGGTGCTCGCCGCCTGTTCCGGGATGGTGTTGGTGATCCCACCTGGCGAGCCTCGGCTCCTGTTCCCGGATGCTGTTGGTCGCCCGCATCCGACCGCCCTGGGCCCCTGTACCGGGATGCTGTTGGTGGAGCGGCCAGGCCTCCAGCGCAGGCGCCGTTCTCCCTGGCGCCACCAACACTATCCCGGAACAGGCGGTGGGGGACACGGAAAGCTGCTCGCCAACACTATCCCGGAACAGGCGGCGAGCGGTGCGGGGGCCCCTACGCCAACGGCACTCCCCGCCCCCCCACGTCCCTCCGCTCCGTGTGTGGATTTTCGCCGCATTTGAACGAAATCCTACAAGCAGCGCCAGCGCCCGAACTCCGTGTAGGATATTCGCCATTATCGGCGAAAACCCTACACGGGACAGGGTTCGGCGGGGACTTCCGAACCCCTGGTTCGCCACCACGCGGAGCGAGTCCGCCGGGGCGGGGGCGGAGCCCGGGGGTCGGGGCGGGAGTAGGGCCGAGAGCAAGGAAGAGTCGGGGTGCGGGCCAGGGGCGGGGGCAGGGGCGCCCTGCCGCGCCCACGCCCAACCTCGAAACGCCGTCCGCCGAGGCGGAGCCCCTCCTCGTCGGCCCGGCGGGGGCCGTCAGCCGGGGAGGAGCCCCTTCTTCTGCCAGCGCTCGCGGGGGAGTTCCACCTCCTCCACCATCCCCTCCTCGATTCGGTAGTACCACCCGTGGACCTGCAGGGGATGGGCGCGGTCGTCCAGACGGGCCTGGACAGCCGGGTGGCGAAGGGCGTTGGCCACCTGGCGGACCACGTTCATCCGGGCCAGGGCCTCCACCCGGTCCGCCACCTCGTCCAGGGCCTCCAGCTCTTCGCCCACCTCGCCCACCAGCGAGCGCACCGGGGCGATCCAGCGTCCCAGATCGCCATCGGAGTGCCCCGCCAGGGATGCCTGGATCCCGCCGCACCGGGAGTGCCCGCACACGATGAGGTGGGGGGCCCGGAGCACACCCAGGCAGAACTCCATGGAGGCGCCGATGGCGGCGTCGGAGGGGCGGACCAGGTTCGCCACGTTCCGGTGGTAGAAGATCTCGCCGGGCCGGACACCCAGCGCCTGGTCCATGGAAACCCGGGCGTCGCAGCATCCCACCACCATGGCCACCGGGGCGTGGGTGGCGGAGAGGCCGTCAAAGATCCCGGGGTCCCGCCCCTGCTCTTCGCGGGCCCAGCTCCGGTTCTGCTCGATGAGCCGAGCCAGCGCCGGCGCGGGGGATGAGGAGGTGTTGGTCATGACGAGGGGGGAAGGCGGGGAGGGATGAGTGGGGTCCGGGCCGGTGCCCAGTGAGTGGAGGCCTTGCGTGCCCTGTGCATACTGCGCGTCGACGCCCTGCGTGCCCTGCTAACTCCGAGCGATGACGTCCTGCGGGTCCCTGGCAGCACGTGCCGGGAGCCCGGTCAAAGGCGCTCCAGGAGGATCCGCTCGAAGAACCCCCCGAAAGCGGCGGGCTCCCGGCTCCGGACCTCCACGGGCAGGCCCGGCAGGAGGTCCTCGAGCCGGCAGATTATGGACGTGGCCACACGCCGAGTCAACGGATCCAGCACTCGGCGCCACGCCGCCACCGGCCGTCCGTCCGGGGCAAACTTGTCCAGGATGGAGATCCGGCCTCCGGGTCGGACCAGGCGGACCGTCTCCTCCAGGCACGCCCGGGGCTCGGGGACCACCGCCACGATGAGGTGGAGGATCGCCGCATCGAAGCTTCCGGCCTCGAGCCCCGTGCTGCGGGCATCCATCTCCCGGACCTCCACCGCCGCCGTGGCCTCCCCGGCCCGGGAGCGGAGCCTCCGGAGCATGCCGGGGGAGATGTCGCCGGCTACGGCGCGGACGCCGGCGGGGAGGTGGCGGAGGTCCGCTCCGGTCCCGGCACCGGGGATCACGACCCGGTCCCCGGCGGCGAGCTCCAGTGTCTCAACGGCGGTGCGGCGGGCCCCATGCATCCTCACGACGCCGTCGTAGAAGGGGGCGTAGAGGGAATAGAGGCGTTTCAGCGCCCCGGCCATTTGTCGCCCTCGTCGCCCTCCGGCGGCGCGCCAGCGTCTTCGTCGGCCTCGGCCCTGTCGCGGAGGGCCGCCAGCCAGTGGGTCCGGGCCCGGAGGAGGGTCCGCTTGAGCGTCCGCTTCAGGACCAGGGCGAAGAGCCCGCCCCAGGCCTCCTCCAGGGTGACCTCCGTACCCGTCGGGGTGGGTCGGAGGGACCACCGCTGGTAGCCCCGGGCCCCCAGGGTCCCCATGGTCCACCCCAGCCGCACCGGGGGGTCCACCTCCCGGATTCGGGACCGGATCCGCATCCCGTCCATCCGCCAGCGGAGCTGCGTGCCCGGCTCGAGCTCTCCCCGGAGGTCCGCGAAATCGGCTCCCCGGTGCCAGAGGGGCCACCGCCGCACCTCCACCAGGAGGTCCCAAACGGCCTCGGGGGGAGCGGACACGTCGGTCTGGAGCCGCAGGAGGACCGGGGCATCCTCCTTCAGACGGACCCCTCCGGACCGGGCCGATTCGCGGCTGGACCCGTCGCCGGATCGGGCCGGGTCGCGGCCGGGATCCCGGTCGGGCATCCCACCGGGGAGGACGGAGTCGCGGTCCGTCATGGCGTGGGGGTCATGAGGGAGCCGTACCGCCATCCTGCCGGGGCGGCTCCGGTGGCGGCGGCGTATGGGCCGGTGTTGCCTTTGCTTCCTCCTCGGTCCGGGTGCGCTTCCGGCCCAGCACGTATCCGATCACACCACCCAGGACCAGCATGGTCCCCAGGAGGAGGAAACGGGGCATCGGGAGGACCCAGAAGTAGATCCTCGTCTGCACGATCTCGGTGTTCTGGACCATGAGGACGACGAGGAGCGTCGCGGCAATGGCCAGGAGGGCCATCTTCAACTGGTCTGCTTTCATGTCGGCTCCAGGAGGGGTTGGGGTGGAGGTGAGGTGTGGTTGCCGGTGTGGGGAAACCCGGTCGCCCTCAGCCCTGGTCGCCGGCATTCCGCTCGATGGAGGGGACCGCGCGGGCCATCTCCCCGGCCACCTCCTCGGCGGACCGCATGGCCTCCGGGTCCAGCTCGAAGTCGGGGCGAGGTGCGGGCTCCAGCTTCGCCACCAGCTCCCGGATCTCCCGCGGCGAGAGCCCCCTGGCCGCCAGTTCGTCGGCATCCAGCGACGTGCCGGGCCGCGCGTGGAGTCCACCATCGGCGCCCGCCTGGACAAGGGCCCGAAGGGCATCCAGCTCGCCTCGGCTCATGGGGTGTCCCAGGAGGTCGTAGTCCACCCAGGCCTCGTACGTGAGGGGGGCCACCCGCTTCACCATTCCCGCCATGACCTCCGCATAGGCCCGGATCTCCCACTGGGCGTGTGGATCCACCCGGAGCGAGAGGAAGTGGAGGAGGTTGTGGAGGTCGATCTTCCAGTACCACTGGGTATAGGTGGAGAGGGGCAGGTCGATACGGGCGATCTCCCGGGCAACGTCCTCCCCCAGCATCCACTCATAGCCCTCGGTGATCCCGGCCCGCCCGGCCTCCCATCGCCGCACGGCCTCCTTGTGGAGCGTCGCATCGGCGGAATCGTCCTCCCGGCCCTGGTTGTTCCCCTGGCTCTGCAGGGCGAAGTCGCCGGCGTCCGGCGTGTAGAAGAGGAGGGGCATGAGGGAGTAGCGGCCGCTGTACTCGTTCACCGAGGCAGTGCGGTGCCGGATCCACTGGCGCGCCACGAACATGGGCATGGAGCAGTGGAACTTTAGTTCCACCATCTCGGTGGGCGTGGTGTGCCGATGCCGCCTCAGGTACCGGACGAGCCCGCGGGTGGCGGACTTCTTCCGGGTCCCGTAGCCGTAGCTGACCCGGGCGGCCCGCTCCACGTCCTCGTCGGAGCCCATGTAGTCCACCAGCGACACGAATCCGTGGTCCAGGACCTGGAAGTAGCCGCCCAGGATCTCCTCGGCGGCGGGAACGACGGGGCGCTTCGTGGGCTGGGTCATGGTGGGCTCGGGGCGGAGCTGGGGTGGATGATGCGGGGCGGGAGTCGGGACGGCGCGAAGGGCAGCGGCTCAGTGTCGGGTCAGCCGGGGTCCGAAAGGTGCCCCGTCGGCGCGGAGTGCGCCAGCCGGGCCGCCACCCACCCGCGCCCCGCCAACCCCTCGCGCCACCCGCTTCCCGCGTCGAACCGGGAAAAACTCGGAGATCGAGGGTCCGCGCCAAGGATGCATCCGGATTTTGCCCGCTTGCCGGGAAGATTCCGGATGCATTTCGGCTCCCCCTCGAGACGCATCCGGTTTTTTCCCGAGCACCGGGAAGAACTCAGATGCGTTGCCTCGGCAACACGCCGAAATCCGGATTTTTCCCACCTTCCGGGATCCGCGGCTGACGGGGCGCAGCGTGCGATGCCGTCCGCGGGGCGCGATGCCGTCTGGGGGCCGCCGGGCCGACCGCGGGGCGCGATGCCGACCGGCAGGGCGCGATACCGTCCGCGGGGCCCGGCACCGTCCGCAGCGCGCGCGGCGATGGCGCTGCCCGGCACCCCCGCCCCCGCCCCCCCACCCCCCCCCACCCCCCCCCCCCCCCCCCCCCCCCCCCCCCCCCC
>REBX01000285.1 GCA_007692505.1 Gemmatimonadales bacterium
CGGGAGCAGGTCTATCGTGCGCTGGGGCGGATCGCCGAGGAGGGATTCGGCATGCTGGGCCTACCCGGGGAGCTGGGGGGCGAGAACGACATCCCCGCCTCCATCCTGGTCTTCGAGACCCTGGGGTTCGGCGACATGAGCGTGCTGGTGAAGTTCGGTGTCCAGTTCGGGCTCTTCGGGGGAAGCATCCTGCAGCTGGGCACGGAGCACCACCACCGGACCTGGCTGGCCTCGGTGGGGCGGCTGGAGCTGCCGGGCTGCTACGCCATGACGGAGGTGGACCACGGCTCCAACGTTCGGGACCTGGAGACGGAGGCCCACTGGGACCCCGAGGTGGAGGGGTTCCGGATCCGGACGCCCCACCCCGGGGCCAGGAAGGACTGGATCGGGAACGCCGCCCTCCACGGGCGCATGGCCACCGTCTTCGCTCGCCTCGTGGTGGAGGGAGAGGACCACGGGGTCCATGCCTTCCTCGTGCCCATCCGCGACGAGGAGGGGCGAACCATGGCCGGAGTGGAGATCGAGGACTGCGGGGCCAAGGTGGGGCTTCACGGGGTGGACAACGGGCGCCTCGCCTTCCGGGACGTGACGATACCCCGGGGCCACCTCCTGGACCGCTTCGGGCAGGTGACGAAGGACGGCCGCTACGAGAGTTCGATCTCCTCCCCCGGACGCCGCTTCTTCACCATGCTGGAGACCCTGGTTACGGGTCGGATCTCCATTGCCGCAGCCTCCGTGTCCGCGGCCAAGACTGGACTGGCCATCGCCATCCGCTATTCCGCCGACCGACGGCAGTTCGGGCCCTCCGGAAAGCCGGAGATGCCCATTTTGGGCTACCTCAGCCAGCAGCGCCTCCTCCTGCCCCGACTCGCCGCC
Source organism: Gemmatimonadales bacterium (assembly GCA_007692505.1). Lineage (GTDB taxonomy): Bacteria > Gemmatimonadota > Gemmatimonadetes > Longimicrobiales > Gaopeijiaceae > REBX01. The sequence continues at coordinate 877 of REBX01000285.1, forward strand.
ACCTACGGCCTCCATTTCGCCGTGCGGCAGCTGGTGGAGCGCATGGGCGCCCGGAGCTCCCACGAGGACGACCCCGGAATCGAGACCCTGGCGGCCGGGCTCAAGGTCCTGGCCTCCAGGAACGCCCAGGAAACGCTTCAGGCCTGCCGGGAGGCCTGCGGGGGCCGGGGCTACCTGGCGGAGAACCGCCTGGGTACGCTGAGGGATGACACCGACGTGTTCACCACCTTCGAGGGAGCCAACGTGGTGCTCCTCCAGCTGGTGGCCCGGAGCCTCCTCTCGGAATACCGGGACCAGATGGGAGAGCTGGACCTGAGGGGGATCATCCGCCTGGTGTCGGAGCGGGCCGGGGCGGAGGTCCAGCGAAGGAATCCGATCCGGTCCCGCCGCACCGGCGAGGAGCACCTCCGGGACCCCGAGACCCATCGGGAGGCCTTCCGGTTCCGGGAGCAGCGTCTCCTGTCGTCGGTGGCCCGCCGGCTCAAGCACCGCATCGATGGGGAAATGGATTCCTTCGAGGCCCTGAACGAGTGCCAGGACCACGTGGTCTCGCTGGGGCGGGCCCACATGGAGGCCGAGGTCCTGGATGCCTTCCTGGCCGGGGCCGCCGACGCCCCCGACGAGGACGTCCGCCTGGTCCTGGAGTCCCTGGCTGCGCTCTGGGCCCTGGAACGGCTGGAGGCGGATCGGGCGTGGTTCCTGGAAGCAGGCTGGATGGAGCCCCCCCAGTCCAGGGCCCTGCGGGGACTGGTGAACCGCCTCTGCGGCGAACTGGCCGACCAGGCCGTCCCCCTGGTGGACGCCTTCGGGATCCCGGATTCCGTCTTGCGGGCCCCGGCAGCCTTCGGGTCGGGGCGACCCGGGAGGACGAGGGAAGCCGGGCCCGGGAACGGGGGCTGAGGGAGCTCCTCCGGGTCAGTCCCCGGAGCCGTCGTCCCCGTGGCGGGCCCACACGGCGGTCTCGCCGGCATCGTTGAAGATGAGGACTTCGTAGGGATCCACCCGGTCGCCCTGCTCCATCCCGGGAGAGCCGATGGGCATCCCCGGCACCGCCAGCCCCCGGGCTCTGGGGGCCTCGGCCAGGAGGCGACGGATGTCTTCCGCCGGGACATGCCCCTCCACCACGTACCCCTCCACGATGGCGGTATGGCAGGAAGCCAGCCGGGGGTGGATGGCAAAGCTCTCCTTCACGGCCCCCATGTCCTCCCGCATGTGGGAGGTGACCTCGAACCCGTACTCCTCCACGTGTTCGTTCCAGAGCCCGCAGCACCCGCAGGTGGGGGCCTGGTAGACCGTCATGGGGATGGGGTCGCCGTGGTCCAGGGGGATGGGGGTCCGCTGGGGATCGACCTCCACCTCGAAGGACCCGGCAACGGCTCCCATGCCCTCCACCGGCGCGGCAGCCTCACCCTCCCGATCCATGCCCAGCCAGACCACCACCAGGAGGACGGCGGCCAGGAGGGGAACGATGGCAAGAACGAGGCTGCGGGTATCCTTCTGCTTCTTCATGCTGGGACCTCCGGAGGGACGGATCGGGGAGGATCAAAGTTAACGACCCGGCTCTCCCGGGGAAAACTCTCCGTCCTCCCGGCTGTCCAGCCCCGGAATGGCGAAGAGGAGGACGCCCATCACGCAGAGGACGTTGGTGACGAGGAAGAACACCGCCTCCTCCACGGGAAGGCCCAGGGGCGCCGGACCCAGCGTGAAGTTCGGGGAGATCGTCCAGATCCCCTGCCGGATGGCGATGGTGTCGGCAACCCAGAGCCACAGGGTAGGCAGGCCGATGGCGAGCCCCATGACGTGGACCCAGCGCCAGAGCCGGTGGCCCATGTAGAGCCACATGAGGGCCAGGACCGGACAGGCCCAGGCCAGGATGAGTCCCATGTAGACGCCGGACTCGAAGGTGAGGAGCCACGCCCCCAGCCCGGCGAACCCGAACCAGAGGGCCCCGCCGGCCAGGCGGACGAGGCCCGGGCGGGAAGGCAGGGGTTCCAGCCGGAGCCCGGGGATGGTGGCTGGGCCCACACCCTCTGCCTCCTTCCGCCGGGCCACCAGGTGCAGGGTGAAGAGCCCGGTGAGGACCGGCTGCAGGAGGAAGAACATGTACTCCTCGATGGGGACCCAGCCAATGGTGCCCAGGACGCGGTCCGGCCCGTACCACCAGACCTCTCGCCACACCAGGTAGTTGTCCCAGGGGGTGGTGTAGACGAAGGCAATGGCCATGACGGCGGGTACGGGCCACCACCCCCTCCGGCCCAGGGCGGGCCTGGCCTTCCCCATGCCGGCCATGAGGAGGAGGATGGGGGGCACGATGAAGATCAGGTGGAACTGGAGGTAGGTCACGGGCTCAGATCCTGCGCCTGGAGAGGTCGCCCAGGAGGACCCGGGCAGCGTTCCGTCCGGATGCCCCCATGATCCCGCCCCCGGGATGGGTGCTTGCACCGGTGAGGTAGAGGCCCTTCATGTGGGATCGGTAGCCGGACATCCCCAGCATGGGGCGCATGGCGAACATCTGGTCCATGCTCATCTCCAGGTGCATGACGTTGCCCCGGGGGAGGGCCAGCTCCCTCTCCAGCCACTGCGGGTGCTGGAAGAGCTGCCCCTGGACGGAGTCCCGGGTTCCCGGCGCATACCGCTCGAAGGTGTCCAGGATCCGATCGGCTTCCCGCTCCGCGATGTCCTCCCAGCGGGCGCCTGCCAGTTTGCCGGCCAGTTCGTAGGGGTAGTACTGCGCCCAGAGCCACAGGACCTCGTGGCCCGGAGGCGCCAGGGTGTCGTCCACGGCCGAGAAGGACATCCCCACGATGGGGGGGTCCCGGGCCGGCTCTCCCTTGAGGTAGTCGGCGTAGGCGCTCCGGATCTGCTGCCGGTCCCGACACACGAGCTGGAGCGCGGTCCGCGCCTCGGGCCCAGGATGGGCCGAGTACCGGATGGGCCGGTCCAGGGCGAGGCGCAGCACGGCCCCGAAGCCGTTCCCCGACCGCATGTTCCGGGCGCCGGGGGGGCGGTGCTCCTCGGGCAGGAGGCGGAGGAGGGTCTCCGATGCGTGGGCGCCGGAGAGGACCCCCCGGGCCGTGAGGACCTCTCTGGGGGCATCGCGGATCGCCTCCGGGGAGGGGGCGGACCAGCCGTCCGGTCCCGGGATGCCGTCGGCCGCCGGAGCCGAGGACGGGGGAACGGCCACCTCCACCCCCACGGCCCTCCCACCCTCCACGAGGATGCGGGTCACCGGAGTTCCCGAGAGGACGTCGCCGCCGTGGCTCCGGATCTTCCGGACCAGGGCCCGGGTGAGTCCCCCGGAGCCGCCCCGGGGACGTGCCACCCCGCCCTCGTGGTAGAGGGGGTGCCAGAGGACGAAGGGGGCCGAGAGGGGCTCCGACGGGGGAGGGCCCGACTGGGCCGCCATCCAGACCAGGGGTGTCTTGACCCGCTCCTCGGTGAAGTACTCGTCCACCACCTCTCCGTAGGGGCGGAGGATCCGGGGGAGCATGTCCTGCCAGCTGGGGCCCGACCGGTCGAAGGCGAACCGGCGGCCCAGCTGCCAGGGGCTGGGCACGGAGAGGAAGGCATCCCGGACCCGCCTGGAGAAGGGGCGCCAGGCGTCCAGGAACCGCCGATATGCCTCTCCCTCTCCCGGCCACTGGGCCTCCAGCCCTTCGATGGTCCGCTCCTCGGAGCGATGGATGAAGAGGGAGGTGCCATCCTCCCAAGGGGCGAAGAAGAGGGGATCGAGGTCCAGGTATTCGAGCCCGTGGGATTCGAGCTCCAGCTCCTCCACCACCGGGGTCAGCCGGATCAGGATGTGGGCACTCCCCCCCAGGTCGAACCGGTACCCGGGGATGATCTCTGCCGTGGACACGGCCCCGCCGGGAGAGCGGCGCCGCTCCAGGACGCACACTCGGTAGCCGGCAGCGGCCACGTAGGCAGCCGAGACCAGTGCGTTGTGGCCGGCCCCCACCACCAGGAGGTCGTAGTCCCTCGATTTCGATGACACCCGGGTCCTCCGTAGATGGAAGTTGAAGCCCGTGGAACCCCGGCCTCCGCAGGGAGTGCCCGCGCAGGGGCAGCGCCTGCGATCCGGGCCCCGGGGAAACGGATGTTTTGCTTTTGCCGTCGGGGTCGTACATTGGGGGTCGAAACCCGTCCCACCTTCCGGAGGACCCCATGATTCGTTCTTTCCTGGCAGGGTTGGTTGCAGCCTCCCTTCTCCTCGTGGCGCCCCCTGCCCATGGTCAGGTGTCCGAGAGCGACTGGACCGAGCGGCCCGATCGCTTTGCTCCGGCGGGAAGCTTCGCGGACCGCGTCCTGCAGCCGGGCACGCTGGAGATCCGGGCCACGTGGCGCACCCGGTCCCAGGAGACCCTCTTCCAGGGTCGCAGCGAGATCCCCCGGCAGCTCGTCCTGGCCGACTGGACCATGGTGCCGCTGAGCCGGACCGTCCACCGGGCCGACATCGACGTGGGGGCAGGCCTCCTCCCCTGGTTGAGCGTGGCGGCTCGCATCCCGTTCATCCGGAACGAGGTGGACTTCGCCACCTTCAACCGCACCTCC
>REBX01000254.1 GCA_007692505.1 Gemmatimonadales bacterium
CTGATCATCACCCTCGTCCCGGTCCTCCTCGGCATCCGGCGAACGGAGCTCGCGGAAGTCGAAGGCAGCCAGGGCCAGCCCCTCCGCCGCCATCTGGGCCGCACCCTCGTCCGTCAGGTCCGCCGCCTCCCGGACCTGGGCCGGAACCACCAGGCCGATCCGGTCCACCCGGAGGGACTCGGCCTGCCGGACCGCACGGCCCGCCGCGTTCCGGATCCGGTCCCCGTCGTGGACGGGGCGGGAACCGTCCACCGTCCCCAGTCCCACGAAGACCAGCCGGGCCGGCGTCCCGTCGCCCTCGGGGCGGACCACCAGGACGTCCTCGTCCCGCCCGGCGAAGTCGCCGGAGGCCCGGGCCCGGGAGAGTGCGCCCCCAGCCATCCGGTCCAGCCGGGCCAGCGCTCCCTTCAGCTCCCCGTCGCCCCTGGGCACCAGGACGGCCAGGAGGGGCCACTCGGCCCATCCGGACTCCCCGGCCAGGGGGATGATCTCCATCTCGTGCTCAGGAAACAGCGACGGCATGGTGCCTCACATGTGGCGGATGATCTGTTCGCCGAACTCCGACGTGGAGACCTTGGTGGCCCCCTCCATCTGGCGCTCCAGGTCGTACGTGACGGTCTTCGCCCCGATGGCGCCCTCCAGCCCTGCGTCGATGCGCCGGGCCGCCTCGCCCCACCCCATGTGCTCCAGCATCATGACGGCAGAGAGGATGAGGGAACCGGGGTTCACCTTGTTCTGGCCCGCGTACTTGGGCGCCGTACCGTGGGTGGCCTCGAAGAGGGCCACTTCGTCGCCCACATTGGCGCCGGGCGCCATCCCCAGCCCACCCACCTGCGCCGCGCAGGCATCGGAGAGGTAGTCGCCGTTCAGGTTGGGCGTGGCCAGGATGTCATACTCGTCGGGGCGGAGGAGGACCTGCTGGAACATGGCATCGGCAATGCGGTCCCCGATGACGATCCGGCCATTCGGCGCCTCTCCGTCCCACACCCGGGACTCCGGAAGGGTCCGGTCCGGGAACTGCTCCCGGGCCGCCTCGTACCCCCAGTCGCTGAAGGCCCCTTCGGTGAACTTCATGATGTTGCCCTTGTGGACCAGGGTCACCGACGTCCGCTCCCGCTCCAGCCCGTACCGGATCGCCGCCGCCACGTGGCGCTTCGTCCCGAAGGGCGAAATGGGCTTGATCCCGATCCCGCTCAGCTCGCGGATGGAGGCCCCCATCTCGTCCACCAGGAAACGCCGCACCTTCTCGGCCTCCGGGGTCCCCGAGGCCCACTCGATCCCGGCGTACACGTCCTCCGTGTTCTCGCGGAAGATGACCACGTCCAGGCGCTCGGGCTCCCGCATGGGCGAGGGCACCCCGGGGATCCAGCGCACGGGCCGGATGCAGGAGTAGAGGTCCAGGACCTGCCGGAGGGTCACGTTCAGGGAGCGGATCCCCCCGCCCACCGGGGTCGTGAGGGGGCCCTTGATCCCCACCTTGAACTCCCGGAGGGCCTGGAAGGTCTCCTCGGGGAGCCACTCGCCGGTCCGCTCGTTCGCCTTCTCGCCGGCCAGGACCTCCATCCACCGGATCGTCCGGTCGCGCCCGTAGGACTTCTCCACGGCCGCCTCCACCACGGCGCGGGTGGCCGCCCAGATGTCGGGGCCGATCCCGTCGCCCTCGATGAAGGGGATGATGGGCTGGTCGGGGACCCGGAGGGAGCCATCCTCCACCCGGATGGTCTCTCCGTTCTCTGGGACGACGGCGTGTCGGTAGGAAGACATGGAGCGGGCAACCTCGAGGCTGAAGGGGGGGAAGGGGTTCGTGGGGAAGGGCCGCGGGGGCGCCCTCCGGCCTTCGGGGGCGCTTCGGCAGCCTCCGAAGGTAGAGAAAGGTCGCGGAAGGGGGCAAGACGATCCGGCAGGGGCACCCGGGGTGGGGATCCGTGTAGGGCAGCGGGACCCCCTCCCCCAACCCCATCCTCCATCCCCACGTCCCGGATCGCCATGACCTCGCATTCCTCGTCCCCATCCCCCTCTCCCACCTCCTCCGAGGGCGGCGTGACGGCCCCCCACCTGGCCCCCGCCGGCCATCCTCCCGGGCTGGCCGGCCGGGTCGTACTCGTCACCGGAGGCACCGGGGGGCTGGGGCGGGGGGTGGTCCGCACCTTCCTGGAGGCCGGGGCCCGGGTCCACGTGCCCGTGTTCTCCGACGACGAGCTGGGCCCCTTCCGGGAGGCCCTGGGAGACGCCGCCGACGCGGTGCACATCCACCGGGACGCCGACCTGACGGACCCGGAGACCGCGCAGCGCATCGTGTCCGAGGTCACCGAGGCCGGCGAAGGCCCCCTCCGGGTCCTGGTCCACCTGGCCGGCGGGTTCGCCATGGGCCCGGTGGAGGAGACGGAACCCGACACCTGGATCCGGATGATGGCCATGAACGCCACCACTACCTTCCACATGGCCCGGGCGGCCTTCACCGCCATGCGGGACGGAGGGGGCGGCCGGATCCTCACTGTGTCGGCCCTCCCGGCCCTGGACCGGGGTGCGGCGGGCATGAGCGCCTACGGGGCGTCCAAGGCCGCCGTGCTGAACCTCACCCGGACCCTGGCCCGGGAGGGGGTGGAGCACGGGATCACGGCGAACAGCGTGCTCCCCTCCATCATCGACACCCCGGGGAACCGGGAGGCCATGCCCGATGCCGACACGGACCACTGGCTCGCCCCTGCCGACATCGGCCGGGTCCTGGCCTTCCTGGCCTCCGACGACGCCGCCATCGTGAACGGGGCCGCCCTCCCCCTCACCCTGGGCGAGGGCTGAACCTCTCCCCGGGACTCCGGATCGAGCCCCCTGGAGGGACCGATCCTCCCCCGGGGGGTTGAGATCGATTCTCAACCAGGTAGATTCGGAGGCATTGCCCTCCGGGCCAGCCCCGGCCCCCCGGCTCCCCAGACAGGACAACCCCTCCATGCGCCTCTCCCTCCCTGCCGGTCTGGCCCGCCTGGTCCTCCTCGCCGCCCTCGTCCTCCCTCTGGGGGCCCTGGCCGCCTGCGGGACCGGCGACGGAGACGTGGTGAACGTATACAGCCACCGGCACTACGACACGGACGAGGCCCTCTTCCGACAGTTCACCGAGGAGACGGGGATCCGGGTCCGGGTGGTGAGTGCCTCCGCCGACGAGCTCATCGCCCGCCTGGAGCGGGAGGGGGATGCCTCGCCGGCCGACCTCCTCATCACGGTGGATGCCGGTCGACTCCACCGGGCCATGGAGCGGGGGCTCCTCCAGCCCGTCCGCACCGATGCCCTGGCGTCCGCCGTCCCCGACCACCTCCGGGACCCCGACGGGTACTGGTGGGGCCTGACCCGGAGGGCCCGGATCATCGCCTATTCCCTCGAGCGGGTGGACCCCGACGAGCTCTCCACGTACGAGGACCTGACGGACGAGCGCTGGAACGACCGGATCCTGGCCCGGACCTCCGAGAACATCTACAACGTGAGCCACATGGCCTCCCTCATCGCCGCCGGCAGCCTGGAGTCCGGCGAGGCATGGGCTCGGGGGATCGTGGAGAACATGGCCCGGAGCCCCCGGGGCAACGACACGGACCAGATCCGGGACGTGGCCGCCGGGGTGGGCGACGTGGCCCTGGTGAACTCCTACTACGTGGGCCGCCTCCTGAACGCCGAGGACCAGGCCTCCCGGGAGCTGGGCCGGCAGGTGGGGGTCTTCTTCCCGAACCAGGACGACCGGGGGACCCACATCAACGTGAGCGGGGCCGGAGTGACCGCCCACGCCCCGAATCGGGACCACGCGGTGCGCCTCCTGGAGTTCCTCACGAGCCCCGAGGCCCAGGAGGCCTTCGCCCAGGCGAACTACGAGTACCCGGTGCGGGAGGACGTGGAGCCTGGCGAGACCCTGGCCGGCTGGGGCGACTTTGTGGCGGACCCCCTTCCCCTCTCTCGCCTGGGTGAGTTGAACAACGACGCCGTTCAGGCCTTCGACCGGGCCGGATGGAGGTGAAGTCCCGGTGGGCCAGGCTCCGTGCGGAGCTTCGTCCTCGACCCCATGTGAGCTTCACCCCCTGGACGGTGGCCACCGCCGTCCTGGTGGCCCTGGTCCTCCTCCCCATCGCCTCCATCGTTCTGGGGGTCTTCACCGGGGGCAGCGAGACCTGGGACCACCTGGCCCGCACGGTCCTCCCCCTCTACATCGGCAATTCGGTGGTCCTGGTCCTGGGGGTGGGGGGGCTCACCCTGGTCACGGGGGTCGCCACCGCCTGGCTCGTCACCACCTGCGACTTCCCGGGCCGCAGGCAGTTCGAGTGGCTCCTCATCCTGCCCCTGGCCATCCCCACCTACATCGTGGCCTACACCTACGCCGAAATCCTGGCCCCCGGGGGCTCGGCCCAGGCCCTCCTGGGTCCCCTCCTCCCCACGGAACGGGTGACGGGCCTCCGGAGCGCCCTCATGTCGCTGGGGGGGGTGACGGTCATGATGTCACTGGTCCTCTACCCGTACGTCTACCTCATCACCCGGACCTCCTTCCAGAAACAGTCCGGGGGGATCCTGGAGTCCTCCCGGATCCTGGGGAAGTCCCCGTGGGCCACCTTCGTGCAGGTGGCCCTCCCCATGGCCCGCCCTGCCGTGGTGGCCGGGGTCACCCTGGTCCTCATGGAGGTCCTGAACGAGTACGGCGCCGTGGCCTACTTCGGGGTCCCCACCTTCACCACGGGGATCTTCAGGGCCTGGTTCGCCCTGGGAGACGGCCCGGCGGCCATTCGCCTCTCCGCCTGCCTCCTGGCCCTGGTCTTCATCCTCATCATGGCAGAGCGGGCCCAGCGGGGCCGGGCCCGCTTCGACGACTCGGCCCGGCAGTTCCGCCCGGTGGTCCCCTACCGACTGACCGGGACAAAGGCGTGGGCCGCCTTCGTGGCCTGCGGGGTCCCCGTCCTCCTGGGCTTCCTGGTGCCGGTTGCCCAGCTGGTGGCCTGGACGGTCCAGGTCGCACCGGCCACCCTGGACGGCCGGTTCGTCCGCCTCACCCTCCACTCCTTCGGGCTGGCCACCGCCGCCGCCGTCCTGGCCGTGGTCGTGGCCGTGGTCATCGTCTACTCGGTCCGACTTGGGCCCACGCCCCTCCTCCGGCTCTCCAGCCGGGCCGCCTCCCTGGGCTACTCCGTGCCCGGGGCCGTCATCGCCGTGGGGGTGCTGGTCCCCTTCCTCTGGCTGGACCGACGGCTCCTGGACCTCCTGCAGGCCGTGGGCGCCCATCCCGGCGGGCTCCTCATCACCGGGACGGTGGCCGCACTCGTCTTCGCCTACGTGGTCCGCTTCCTGGCGGTGGCGCTGAACCCCACGGACTCGGGCTTCGAGCGGCTCTGCGGGAGCCTGGACGAGACGTCCCGCTCCCTGGGGGTGTCCCCCATGCGGACCCTCCTC
>REBX01000292.1 GCA_007692505.1 Gemmatimonadales bacterium
GCTCCGGGGGTGGGGGGGGCGTGGACGTGGGGGTGGAGGAGACGCTGGAGCCCGGCGGGGGCGCCCTCTACCGGGGGAGCCGCATGCGGGCCATGGATGCCGATGACGTGCGGGCCCGGGGGGATGCCTTCCGGGAGGAGACGGACCGGGGCGTCCTGGTGGTGGCCGCCGAGATGGGGGACTCCCATGCCCTCTTCGTTTTCGTCAGCGACGCCCTCATCCACGACGGCGTCCGGGCCGGAGACCTGGTTCGGGAGCTGGCCCGGATGACCGGGGCGGGTGGAGGGGGACGTCCCCACATGGCCCAGGGAGGGGTGGGAGACCCGGCCCGGCTCGACGATGCCCTGAAGGCGGGCCCGGCGCAGGTGGGCGCCCTCGTGGCGAAGGGGGCGAAGTGACGTCGGGGGCCGCAGGCGAGGGCCGGCGGGAAGAGGGGGCGCTCCGGGCAGGGGGCGGGGAGGGCCCCGTTTCCGGCGCCGGACCCATTCCGGAGTGGATCCGGGAGTGGGCCCCCTCGGCAGGTGAGGAGGGCACGGCCCTCCCGGGGGCCCTGGAGGCCCTGCGCCAGGCGCTGGAGCGGACGGGCCGGGACCGGGACGGCGCCCGGGCCCTCCTGGCGGCCGATGCACTCCTGACCACGGTCCTGGAGGAGGCGGCCCGGTCCCCCGATCCGGAGGGCCACCTGAGGGCGGCCCTGGAGGCGGTGGCGCGGGGGGGCGATCCAACGGCCGATCTGTCGTGACCGGATCCACCGGATCTGGCGAACACCGGCCCACGGACCTCCACTCCCACCTGGTCCCCGCCGTGGACGACGGTGCCCGGGACCTGGAGGAGAGCGGGGCCGGGGTGGCCACCCTGGTGGATGCAGGGGTCCGGCGCATCGTGACCACTCCCCACCTGGACGTGAGCCTGACCCACGACCCGGAGCGCCTCCGGGCCCGCATCGACGCAGTGGAGGCGGCGTGGGCGCGGGCCTGCCAGGTGCATCGGGAGCGCTTCCCCGACGTGGAGTTCGGCCTGGGGTTCGAGGTCATGCTGGACGTGCCCGACCCGGAGCCCGACGACCCCGCCCTCTTCCTGGCCGGTACCCGGGTCCTCCTGGTGGAGTGGCCCGGGCTGCAGGTGCCCCCGGCGTCCCGGGGCGTCCTGGAGCGCCTCCTGGGGGCCGACGTGCAGCCCCTGGTGGCCCATCCGGAGCGCTTCCGGACCCGGGGGCCCCGCTGGGAAACGGCGGCCCGCTGGCGGGAGATGGGGGTCTGGCTCCAGGTCAACATGGGCTCCGTCACCGGACGCTATGGTCCGGAGGCCCGGGAGGCGGCAGTCCGGCTCCTGGCCCACGGGCTGGTGGACTGCCTCTCCAGCGACCTGCACCCCCGGCCCGGGCAGCGGTGCCGCCTGCAGGAGACCCGGGACTGGTTCGAAGCCCGGGGCGCCCATCGGGCGTGGGAGCTCCTCACCGCCACGAACCCCAGCCGGATCCTGGCCGGGGAGGCACCCCTTCCCGTCCCCCCGGTGGTCCGGAAAGGGGGCGTCATGGGACGACTCAAGGGACTGTTCGGAGGAGAGGGACGATGAGCGAGGAGACACGGGAGACGGCTTCGAAGGTGCTGGAGCTCCTGGAGGAGGCGTGCCGGAGGGAGCGGGGCCAGGCCCGCTGGTATCGGGCCATGGCCGCACGGGCCGCCATGGATGTGGAGGACGGGGACGCCCCTGCGGCCCTGGTGGACCGCCTGAACGACCTCCACGCCGACGAGCAGCACCACCTCTCCAGGCTGGCGGCCCGCCTCCTGGAGCTGGGGGGCACCCCTCCCCTGGATGGGGGGGAGCGTCCCGCCCTGCCCGGTGATGACTGGCGGGAGGTGTGGGAGGCGGAGGCGCGGCGCCGGGAGGCCGCCGAGGTTGCCTGGTACGTGGGCGTCCTGGAGGAGGACTGGTCCGACGACCGGACCCGGGCCGTCCTGCAGGAGATCCTGGAGGGGGAGCGTAATCAGGCCCGCGACCTGTCCGGCAAGTGGATGTCCGCATGACGGCCCCCCTCCTGGACCTGTCGGGGAAGCGGGCCCTGGTCACCGGTGGGTCCCGGGGCGTGGGGGCGGCCACGGCGCGGCTCCTGGCCCGGGCCGGCGCCCGGGTGGCCGTGGGGTACCGGACCCGATCCGCCGATGCGGCAGCCCTCTGCCGGGAGATCGAGAACGGGGGCGGGGAGGCGCTGGCCCTGGGCGGGGACCTCTCGGAGGAGTCGGAGTGCGTCCGCCTCTTCGACGAGGCGGAGTCCGCGCTGGGAGGGCTGGACGTCTTCGTGGGGAACCACGGGATCTGGCCCCACCGGTCCGTCCCCCTCTCCGACATGACCTCGGAGCAGTGGGCCCGGACCATGCGGGTGAACCTGGACTCCCTCTTCTGGACCACCCGGGAGGCGGCCCGGCGGCTGGCGGAAGGGGGGCGCATCGTCCTGGTGAGCTCCACGGCGGCCCAGCGGGGCGAGGCCGGGCACGGCGATTACGCCGCCTCCAAGGGCGCCGTGGTCTCGCTGGTGAAGGGGCTCGCCGTGGAGCTGGCCCCCCGGGACATCACGGTGAACGCGGTGGCGCCGGGGTGGGTGGATACGGAGATGGCGGCCCCGGCCCTCCAGGGGCCCCGCCTGGAGGAGGCCCGGCGGGGGATCCCCCTGGGCCGCATCGCCAGCGCCGAGGACGTGGCCGGACCCATCGTGTTCCTGGCCTCGCCCCTGGCCCGTCACGTCACCGCCGAGGTCCTGAACGTGAACGGCGGCGCGGTGCGCATCGGCTGATGAGCGGGGCGAGCCCTTCCCTGAACCCCCCGGACTCGGTCCGCTGGGTCGTGCGCACCCTGGAGGATGCCGGCCACGAGACCTGGGCGGTCGGGGGCGCCGTGCGGGATGCCCTGGCGGGGAGGGTCACCGACGACTGGGACCTGACCACCCGGGCCCGTCCCCGGGAGGTACAGCGGCTCTTCCGCCGGACCGTGCCCATCGGCATCGACCACGGCACGGTGGGGGTCCTGGATCGGGAGGGGGGCCTCCACGAGGTCACCACCTTCCGCCGCGATGTGGAGACCACGGGTCGCCACGCGGTGGTGGCCTTCGCGGACCGGGTGGAGGAGGACCTGGCGCGGCGTGACTTCACCATCAACGCGGTGGCCTGGCACCCCCTCCGGGACGAGCTCCTGGACCCCTGGGACGGGGCCGGCGACCTGGCCCGCAGGCGACTCCGCACCGTGGGCGTGCCCGAGGAGCGCTTCGCGGAGGATTACCTCCGCATTCTCCGGGGCCTCCGCTTCGCCGGACGGTTCCGGCTTGAGGTGGAGCCCGCCACGTGGAGGGCCCTCTGCCGGGCGGTCCCCGGGATGGAGGTCCTCTCCCGGGAGCGGATCCGGGAGGAGCTGGAGAAGTCGCTGGCGGACCGGGAGGCGGCCGCTGCCATCCTCTCCCTCCAGGCGGCGTCCGGCGCCCTCCGCTTCCTCCACCCCGAGTGGCGGGACCGCATCGGGGAGCGGGTCCCCGAGGGCGGCGACCGCTGGGCCCGGGCCCTCAGGGCCGTGGAGTGGGCGGGCCGCGGGACGTCGGGAGAGGCCCGCATCGAAGACCGCCTGTCCGTCCTCCTGGCCCAGGCCGTGCACCCGGGGGAGTCGGATCCCTTCGAGGCCGCCGTCCTGGCCTCCGTGGCCTTCCTGGATCGGCTTCGTTCGTCCCGGGCCCGGGCCCGGCGTGTGGCGGCCCGAGCCGGGGGCGCAGCAGCCCCACCGGCGCTGGGTGCATCGGGGCTGGAGCTCCGCCGGTGGCTGGCCCGGGTGGGGAGGGAGGAGGCACCCGGCGCACTCCGCGTCCTCTCGGCCACCCTGGCGGCACGGGCCGTCCGAGCCCTGCCCGGGAGGGACGGCGGGCAGGGCGGGGCGTTCGGGGAGGCCCGGCGGGACATCGCCCACCTCCTGCGTGCCCTCCGTCGCGAGCTCCGCTCCGGGGTCCCCCTGGCCACCGACGAGCTCGCCGTCACGGGCCGGGACCTGATTCGGCAGGGCCATCGCCCGGGCCCGGCCTTCGGCACCGTCCTGGACACCCTCCTACAGGAGGTCCTGGCGGATCCGGAGCGGAACCGGGAGGACGTGCTCCTCCTCCGGGCCGACGAGCTCCTCCGCCAGCGGGAGGACGGCCGATGACCGGCGATGCACTGAACCTCTTCGGTGAGGCCGGTGGCTCCGGCGCCACCGAAGGCACCGGAGAAGAGGCCGGGGGTGGGGCTGCCGGACCCGATGCCCCCCTGGCCGCCCGCATGCGGCCCCGGTCACCGGAGGAGCTCCGGGGGCAGGAGGACCTGGTGGGCGAGGGTCGGCCCCTCCGGCGCATGCTGGACGGAGGCGAGCTCCAGAGCTGCATCCTGTGGGGTCCTCCGGGGAGCGGGAAGACCACCATCGCCCGCCTCCTGGCCCGCACGGCAGATGCCCGTTTCGTGGCCTTCTCCGCCGTCACCGAGGGGGTGGCCCGGGTCCGGGAGATCATTGCGGAGGCGAAGGCCCTCCGACGGGCCACGGGACGAGGGACGATCCTCTTCTGCGACGAGATCCACCGCTTCAACCGGGCCCAGCAGGACGCCTTCCTACCCCACGTGGAGGACGGGACCATCGTCCTGGTGGGAGCCACCACGGAGAACCCCTCTTTCGAGGTGAACCGTCCCCTCCTCTCCCGGGCCCCCGTCTTCATCCTGGAGCCACTGGGGGAGGACGCCCTGGTACAGGTGCTCCAGGAGGCCCTGGCCGATGGGGAGCGGGGGCTGGGGCAGATGGGGCTCGAGGCGGACCCCGAGGCCCTGGCCTTCCTGGCCCGGTCCAGCGACGGCGATGCCCGCCGGGCCCTGGGGGCCCTGGAGACCGCCTCCCGGCTGGTGGGCGAAGGAGGGCGCATCGACGCCGGGGTGGCCGCCGACGCCCTTCAGCACCGGTTCGCGATCCACGACAAGTCGGGGGAAGAGCACTACAACCTCATTTCGGCCCTCCACAAGAGCATTCGGGGGAGCGACCCCGACGCGGCCCTCTACTGGCTGGCCCGCATGCTTCGGGGTGGGGAGGACCCCCGCTTCGTGGCCCGGCGACTGGTGCGTATGGCCTCGGAGGACATCGGCCTGGCCGATCCCGGGGCCCTGGGGATGGCCGTTTCGGCCTGGCGGGCCTTCGACTACCTGGGGAGCCCCGAGGGGGAGCTGGCCCTGGCGGAGGCCGCGGTCCACCTGGCCACCGCCCCCAAGTCGAACCGGGTGTACGTGGCCTGGAAGCGGGCTTCGGCGCTGGCCCGGGAGACCGGCTCTGCCCCCGTCCCCATGCACATCCGGAACGCGCCCACCCGGCCCATGAAGGAGTGGGGCTACGGGAAGGGGTACGAGTACGAGCCCGACCTCCCCCA
>REBX01000259.1 GCA_007692505.1 Gemmatimonadales bacterium
GTCCTGGTGGGTGGTATGGCCGTGGTGGCAGGCGGGGAGCTCACCGGGGCACTTCCGGGAACGGTCCTCCGGCCCGCGAGGTAGTCGGGATCGGGGGGGAGGGTGGAGTGCGGTGTCGTGCGGGTCATTCCGCTTGAACATGGAGGGGCCAGGTGCCGCTTTCCAGGCCCCCCGGGTTGCCGACGTCCCCCCGACTGGACCGGTTCGACCTCGACCCGACATTCCCGGCACGTCCCATTTCAGGAGCAAATCCATGAAGACCCAGGTTGCCCTTCGTCGCCTTCCGGCCCTTGCCGCCATGGGCGGAGCCCTCCTCCTCCTGCCCCTGGGTGCGGCGGCCCAGGTCTGCATCGGCAGCCCGAACTCGCAGGGGCAGTACTCCATCACCGGCGATGCGAACATCACCAGCGGGGCCAACGACTTCGGGATCGGGGTGGAGGCCAACTTCCCCGGACCCCTGGGGGCCCGGGTGGGGGTGTCCGTGGACGACTTCGACGAGGATGACCGCCAGACCCGGTTCGAGGGGCGGGTGTCCTACGACCTCCTGGGCGGGAACGGGGGCGGGATCAGCGTGTGCCCGGTGACGGGGGCCGACTTCACCCGGGACACCCGGGACGGCGCCTCCACGAACCTCATCCGGATCCCCCTGGGTCTCTCCGTGGGCGGGCGGGCCAATGTGGGTGACGGGATCAGTCTGGTGCCCTCGGCCCGGGCGGGTATCGCGCACCGCCGGCTCTCCGGTGACCTCATCGACACCACCGAGACGGAGAACTCCTTCTTCGCCATCGCCGGTGGGACCCTGGCCCTGGACGACGTCCACTTCCGGGCCGAGATCGGCATTGACTCCGCCGACGACGATCCCTTCTACCGCTTCCAGATCGGCTACCGACGGTAGGGACGTGGCCCGGGTCGAGTGAGCAGGGCCCGGGTCAGGGCCGGCCCGTCCGGTCCGGCGGCCTCGGTCTGGCCCCCTGGCGCTCCGGGAGGCGGCCTCCTGCACGCCTCCAACCGTCCTCCAGGAGGTCCGCCGCCCGGTTTGCCCCTCCGGCCGCCCGGAAGGCATCGGCAACCTCCGCGGCCCGGCCCCGCCGGGTCAGCCCGTCGAGGGACGCCTCCCGGAGTCGTCGGGGGTCGAGCTGGCCTCGGGGCAGGAGGCGGCCTGCGCCCGACACCTCCACCCGCCGGCCCGTTTCCATCTGGTCGCGGCCCCATGGAATGGCGCAGACGGGAACCCCGGCAGCCAGAGCACGCTGGGTGGTACCCATCCCTCCGTGGGTGATCACCAGGTCCACGTGGGGGATCACCTCCCCATGTGGGAGAAAGCGGACGATGCGAGTGCGATCGTTGGGAGCCCGGAACCGGGAGGGGTCCAGTGCGGCGGTGGTGACGATCAGGCTTCCCTCGTCATCGCCGAAGGCCTCCAGCGACATCTCGATGATGGCCCCGTCTGCCTGGAACTCGGTGGAGACACTCACGAGGATCCGTGGTCGGGGGAGGTCGTGGAGCCAACCGGGCACCTCTCCCGGTGGAGCCCAGAGGCCCGGCCCGATGGGTTGGATCGATGGGGGGAGGTCCGAGCGTGGGTAGTCGAAGGGCGGGGCGCTGCGGTAGAGGAGTGGGTCTGGGCGGAGGAAGAGGTCCGTGAATGCCCTCAGGGGTTCGGCCCCCACCTGACTGCGGAGCACATTCAGCGCCCGGACCTGGCGGCGGGTTCCCAGGCGGAGTGCTCCATGCACCATCCGATCCCGCACTCGGTGGAGCGGCCCCCGGGGTGGGGGAAAGCCGGGTCCGAACGCCGGGGCGTCTCGGGATGGCACCGGGAGGACGTAAGGGAGGAAGCCGGCCCACCTGCGCCCACTCCCTTCGGCGAATGCAGAGGCCCCCCAGGAGTTGGTGTCCACCAGGAGGAGGTCGGGGGCCAGCTCGTGCACGGCTCTCGCCAGGTCCTGGATCTCGAAGGGGGCCCGGGCGAGCCAGCATTCGAAGGTCCGTCGGAGGGCGGCGATGGGGTGTCCCGCACGGAAGTCATCCAGTTCGATGGCCTCGATGCGGGGGTTGATGGGGCGGTGTTCCACCCCTGCGGCGCGTACCGTGTCGGCCTCGGCTGCAAGGGTCTGCACCACGACGTGGTGGCCACGGCCATGGAGCTCGAGGGCCACGTCCATCATGGGGTAGAGGTGGCCTCGGGCCGGGGAGGTATAGAGGAGAACGGTGGAGGTTTGGGCGGTCATTGGGACACTCCCGGTTCGGATTCGGTCTCGGACCGCACCCCTGCCACCAGTGCCTCCATGGTTCGGCGGACCTGGCTCGGGGATCGTTTCAGGTCGACCCGCAGGAGCTTCCAGATGCTGATGTCGGTTGCGGCCACCAGGGCATCGAGGATCTCCGGGTCCTCGGTGGGGCCGAAGACCCGGTCGACCCAGGCGCGATGGAATCGGCGCCCCTCTTCCACTGCCCGGAGCGCCACGGGCTCGGCCGTCTCGTGGGCCAGGAGGTTCAGGACGAGAGCGCCCTCTTCCTCGTAGTGCTCCAGGAGTATGTCGAGGGCCGCGTCGGGGTTGTCCGGGGAGGCACGACTGCGGTGCCGGTCGATCCGCTCTCCCACCCTCCTCGATGTCTCTTCCATCAGCCCGGTCCTGCTCCCGAAGTGCCTCAGGACAGTCTGGACCGAGACCCCTGCATCCTTGGACACGGCCGAGAGTGTGACGTCTGCCAGGGCCCCGCTCTTTAGACGGGACTCGGTGGCGTCGAGGATTCGGTCAGCGGTGGCGGCGGCGAGCCGATTCCGCCGGGTCATGTTGTAGGGGCGGGTCATCGTCGAGGCTGTTCTCCGTGACGGTGTTGGTGTTTCCGGCCAGCCACGGGATCTGCCAGCCAGCCGACGTCCAATCCATGTTTACGGTACTGTCGCCAATTATTCGTGTCAATTGTATTCACATGGAAGACGGGGTCGGGTCCATGGCCCGCCGCCCCCATGTCGGGTCCGTGCGCGTGACACGGGGCACTCCGACCTCCATCTTCGGGTAGTGACTCCAACAGGACGAGCCTGCGGTCTCCCCCTTCCCCCTGCGCTTCCATGCGTCCACCCCATCCGGCCCTCCGCCTGTGTCCGGCGGGGGCCGTGACCCTCTTCCTCCTTCTGGTCCTCGTGCCTGGGGGGGCACCGGCCCACGCCGCCTTTCCCCTGGATCCCGAGCCGGCCGCGGGGCCTCCCGTGGCGGAGTCCTCCACGGGTCCGGCGGCCCGCGTCGTGGTCGTGGACGGGGAGGAATGGGCCCAGGCGGTGCGTCAGGCCGCGGCCCTCCGGCGCCTCCTGGCGGAACGGGACATCCCTGCTGTCCTGGCCCTGGCCGTCCTGGCCGGCGAGGCCGGGCCGGAGGCGCCGGATCTGGATGCGCCGGGTGATCCGACGGCAGACCCCCCCGACGGGGACCCCGACACGGACCTCGAGCTGGCCCCGGGCGGCCCGGCAGACGGGATGGCTTCCGTGCCCGACTGGCTTCAGGCCCTGTCGAACCCCGGGCTCCAACGCTGTCGGGGCCGGGAGGACCCGGTGGAAGGCACCCTCTGCACCGTGGAGGTCCTCCTCCCCCTCCTGCCGCCCGAGCTCCGGCCCGACCTGGTGGACGAGGCCGGGCGGCTCATGAACGCCTGGGTCCGGCCCGGCGAGCTCCCCGTTCCCGGTGTGGCCGGCGCAGGGAGTGGCTTTGCCGGCGGCGAGGCGCTCCGCTTCGGTCCCCTCCACGACCTGGTGGCCACGGCTCTGGGATCCGCCGTGGCTGGGCGCCTGGATGCGGGCGGGGGTGCCGCCGGATCGGCCTCCACCGTGTCCACGGCGCTCCAGGTGCTGGCGGGGCTGGATCCCGGAGCCGAGGTGGGCGTGATCCTGGCCGAGGTCCCGGAGATCCGCCAGCTGGTCCGGGGCCATCCGTCCATGGCCTCCCTGGAGCGGGCGGTCCGGGGCGGACCCGGTGACCTCTTCCTGGAAGCCGAGTCGGTCCTCTCCGACTACCGGTCCTTCCTCTCCTCCGCACCCGGCGAGGCCCGCCGGTTCCTGGCCGAGGACGTGGAGGCCGGCGTCCGGGACCTGACCCGTCTGGGGCGGGACCCCGTGCGGAGCCTCCTGGACCGGGTGGCAGCCGAGGCGGATCGGCCCGTGGACTGGGCCAGCGAGCGGGCCTTCGCCCAGCTCGTCTCCGGCACGGCGGCGCTGGCCGGGCTGGATGGCTCCACGGTGGAGCGGATTCGGAGCCTGGGGGCGTCCTCCGTCGACCTGCGGCAGGAGCTCCGGGCCTTTGCCGTGAATCGCCGGGACCTGGGCCCCGGGCTCGCCGTCTCCCTCCTGAGCGGGAACGCGCTGGGGGTGGCCTCCGGCGTGGCTGGCTTCCTGGGACTCACCAGCCCGGGGCTCGATCCCGAGGCCGCCCGGGACCTCCGGGAAATCCGGTCCATGGTGGAGACCCTCTCCACCCGGGTGGACACGGGCTTCCAGGAGATGGATACCCGCTTCGACGAGGTGATGGGCGAGCTGGACCGGGGGTTCGGCCGCATGGAGACCCTGGTCCGGTCCGGCCAGCGCGAGGTGCAGACCGAGCTGGCCCGGGTCCGGGACGAGCTGGACCGGGTGGCCGGGCGCATCGACCGACTGGACGCGAACCTGGTCACGTACCTGGAGGCCGGCTTCGACCGGGAGCACGCCCGCACCCTGGTCCGCTGCCTGGAGCACCGGGAGCGCCACGTGCCCCCGTTCGACGAGATGCCCTTCTCCGTCTTCTCCTCGTGCCTGGCCGACTTCCGGACCCGGGGCACCATGGATGCCCGGGACGCCCTCCTCACGGACCGGACCACCCCGGTGGAGGACGCCGCCATCCTGCAGGCCCTGGCGGACACCTCCTCCCAGAACCTGGCCCGCCGCCTTCCCCTCCTGGCCCGGACAGCGGAGCAGCGCCTGGGCTACGGCGGGCTCCGGGGCGGGCGGGGCGGAGCGAACCCCGTGGAGTGGGCCGTGGCCGCCCAGGCCTACCTGGCCCTCCTCCGGGACTGGCCCGACCACGCACGGGGCGTCTCCACCGGCGACCTGGACGCCCTGGTCTCCACCGGCGTCGAGGTGAACGACCTCCTGGTCGCCCTCCGGCGGGACCCGGTGACCGGGAGCACGGGGCTCGAGGGCGCGGCAGACGGGGAGGCCGAGGACGACAGCGGCGTCCGGTTCCCCACCGGGCAGGCCGGCGGGGCCATGGGCCGGGCGCTGGCAGCCTACCGCTCCGCCGCCGACGAACTCATCCGGGAGGTGGAGCTCCTGGCCGGTCGCCACGAGCAGGCCCGCCTCCGACGGGTCGACCCGGCCACCCTCCTGGACCGGATGGAGCCCGAGGACGGTGCCGCACTCCC
>REBX01000171.1 GCA_007692505.1 Gemmatimonadales bacterium
GGGGGGGGGGGGGGGGGGGGCCCCCCCGGCCCGAGGGCACCTCTCCGGTAATGGCGACACCCTCGTCGGCGAGGCCCAGGAGGCGGACCAGCAGGATCCCTCCCACCACCACCACCAGGGCACCCGGAACCCGGATGGGAAGCCGGCGGATGAGGAGGAGGACCACGATGGACCCAAGCCCCAGGGCCAGAGTGGGCATGTGCACCTCGCCGATCCCGGCCCAGATGTCCCGGAGGAGGACCAGGACGTAGGGGGACCCCTCCAGGGGCATCCCGGTGAGGTTTCCCACCTGAGACAGGGCGATGATGATCCCCGCCGCCGAGGCGAAGCCCACGATGACGGGCCGGGCCAGGAGGCTCACCAGGGCACCCAGGCGCCCCAGCCCCATGAGGATCTGCACGAGCCCCACCATGGCGGTGAGGAGGAGGACCAGGGAGAGGTACCGGTCGGATCCGGCCTGGGCCAGGAGCCCCACCCCGGCGGCCACGATGAGCATGTCGATGGCCACCGGCCCCGAGGCCAGGTGCCGGGAGGTGGCCAGGAGCGGGTAGATCAGGAGGGGGACGAGCCCGGCATAGAGCCCGAAGATGGGAGGAAGGCCCGCAATGACCGCGTAGGCCATGGCCTGTGGGACCAGCATGACCCCCACCACGAGCCCGGCCCGCAGATCACCTCTCAGGTCCCCGGCGGTCATTCCCCTCCAGGGAGGGGGGCCGGCGAGGGGATGCGGGTCAGACACCCCAGATCCACCCGATGCCCAGGGTCGTGACTACAGCCAGGATGACCTGAAGGGGTGCCCCGACCCGGAAGAAGTCGGTAAAGCGATATCCTCCGGGCCCGTAGACCATGAGGTTGGTCTGGTATCCGACAGGAGTCAGCATGGGAGTACTTGCTGCAAAGGTCACGGCCATGACAAACGCGAACGGGTTGGAATCGACCACGAGTGCCGTCCCCACTGCCACCGGGATCATCAGGACCACACTTGCGTTGTTGCTGATCAGGTCGGTCAAGAGCGCTGTAAAGAGGTAGAACACGAAGACAAGGAGGAGGGGATGCCAGTCCCCCGCTGCAACGACAAGGGAATGTGCGAGGAACTCCGCTCCTCCTGACTCCTCCAGGGCGACCCCTAGTGGAATCAGACCGGCCAGGAGGAAGATCACGTTCCAGTCGACGGCGGTGTAGAGCTCGTTTGCACGGAGGCAGCGGGTCAGGACCATGGCAACAACACCGCCCATGGCAGCGATGGCAATCGGGAGAAGGTCGAGGGCGGAAACGGCAACCACCCCCGCGACGATCCCGAGAGCGATGGAAGTCCTTCCCCGCCGGAACTCGGGCTCCTTGATGACCCGGGAAACGATGAAACTACGATTCCTTCCAAGCCGTTCGATCGCCTCGGGACCGGCCTGGACCAGAAGGGTGTCCCCGCCAACCAACTTCGTGCGGTTCAGCTTGCTGTGGACGATCCCGCTCCCACGACGAATCGCAAGGACCCATGCCTGATAGGTCTGTGAAAAGTTGAGGGAGCGGAGGGTCTCGCCCACCAGCGGGGTCTCCGAAAGGACGACGAGTTCAACCAGGCTTCGTTCAGGTTCATCCGCGTCGCCGTCTGATTCGTCGACTTCACTGGGTAGCTTGCCCTTCAGGAGGGGGTCGTCCTCGACTCCAAGCTCCTCCCGCTCAACAGCCCCTCCACCTCCGAGGCCTACGTTCGGGAGGCTCAAGAGCTTTTGCACGGTCTCGGGGTCGGTTCGGACGATGAGAACATCCTCCTGGCGAATTCGTCGATCTCCCATGGGTGTCGTGACCGCCCTTCCCTCACGACGAATGCGGAGCACCTCGAGATCAAGCCCCAGGGCCTCCCTTGCACGCTCGACAGTCATTCCCGCCAGACTGGAACCGGGTAGCACATGGAGCTCGGTCAGGTAGTTCCCCATTTCGAAGGTGTCAATGGGGTCCTCACGCGGTTTGATCCGGGCCGGGGTGAGCCACCACCCCACCGTCAAGAGATAGATCGTGCCCGTGCTCAGGACGAGCAGACCCAGCAGGGTGAACTCGAACATCGAAAAGGGATGGTCCAGGAGGCGGTCCGATACGTCGGAAGCCAGGAGATTGGTAGATGTGCCGACAACCGTAAGCATCCCCCCCATCATGGCCGCGTAGGAAATGGGGATCAGATACCGGGACGGAGAGACGTTGCTCCGATTGGCAATGTTAACCGCCATGGGGATCATCATTGCCACGACTGGCGTGTTATTGATGAACCCGGCGGTTCCCCCGGACAGGCCCACCAGGGCGGCGAGCTGTCGGCGGGGGTTTCCCCCGGTGACCTTCGAAATGAAGTGTCCGAGGCGCTGAAGCACACCGGTTCGCCGCACCCCCTCGCTCAGGATGAACATGGCGAGAACCGCGATGGTCGCCTGGCTGGAGAAACCGGAGAGGCCGACCCCGGCGTCGACCCCCGTCCAGGGAGAAAGGACGACGACGAGAACCATGAGCAGGATCGCCGTCACGTCGATGCGCATGGCCTCGGAGATGAAGAGCACGAGCGCCAGACCCACGAGCCCGAAGACCACCAGGATGGCCGGGGTGAGCTCCGGGATGCCCATCTCCGGCGCGACGTCCTGGATGGCGAGGAGCAGGCTGAGGACCGGAACCATGACGTCCAGGGCTGGAGGCATCCCATGCGGACGCGGCCCCCCCCGGCCCCACGAACCCCGGGGCGCCCCCCCCCCCCAAAAACCGGGGGGGGGGCCCGGGGGTCCCGTATGCCCGGGGGGGCCGCTCCCCGCAGTCAACGTCGGGGGGCGTTCCCCCGGCGTCCCTCGGTCAGAAGCGGTACCGCACGCCGATCTGTGTCTGGAACTGCAGGAGCAGGTTGGACCCGATCTGCGTGGTGTTCCCGAAATTGTTCGAGACCTCGTACTCGATCTCGTTCGTGTCGGGATTGTAGTTCCGGGGCAGGAGCAGGTTCCGACGGGCGGCCGACACCGAAATGTAGCGACCCCAGTCCGAATTGAGGCCATTCAGCACGTTGAAGAAGTCCACCTCCAGCTCCAGGCTCTGGCCCCGGACCGTCTCGAAGGTCCGGTTCAGGCGCAGGTCCAGCCGGTTGAAACGGGGCTGCGTGCAGGTATTCCGCGGGATGATTCCTCCCACATGGTCGCCCACGCAGCTCCACTCGTCCAGGTACCCGGCGTAGATTTCCCTCTGCTCTGCAGCGCTCTCCGGGTCATCGGTGGCCAGGGGAAGGTCCTCCGGCGTGAAGATGAAGAGGCGATCGTTGAAGTTGATCCCGTCTGCGTTCAGGTCTCCGTTCTGCTCCGGTGTCCAGGGCGCTCCGGTGTTCAGGCGCCAGATCGCCGAGGCCCGCACTCCCAGGGGCAGCTCCGTGGAGCTGGAGAGGATGAAGGTGTGGCGACGATTGAAGTCGCTGGGCCCCCAGGCCTGGCCATCGATGCCGCCCAGGTTGTTGGGGCTCGAGGTGCCCACTCGGGGGTTCGTCCACCCTGCGTTCGCGGTGCAGCAGGAGTACGAGGAGTTGTCGAAGGACCGGGAGAAGGTGTACGACACCCGGACGTTGGACGTGGTGCCAAAGCGGTGGTCCAGCTCTGCCGTGCCCGAAAAGGCCTGCGACACGCCGTCGTTGTAGTTCACGTAGACGTTGGCGAAGTCCGTGTTCCGGCGGTTGTTTGCGCCGGGGCTCGAGGTGGGGTCGAACTGGTCTTCGGGCACGTAGACCTCGCGGCCACCCTCACCCTCGATGGTGAACTGGGCGTCCCGGAGGTTCAGGTTCCGCACCGTATACAGGTTCCGGCTGTCCGTGTAGACGAAGTCCACCGAGGCCCGGGTCCGGTTCCCGAAGATCTGCTCCATCCCCAGGCTGGCCTTGAACGTCTCGGGGTACTTGAAGTCCTCCTGCCAGAGGGCGTACTCGGGGATGCCCCGCAGGTCGCCGGCATCGGCACAGGTGAAGGGGTTGTCGGAACCGTCCCGGTTCCAGTCCCGCCAGTTCGAGGGGGTCGGAGGCGCGTCCGCGTCCCCGTCGGCGATGGACCCCAGGCACTCCAGCGCCAGCACGGGGAGTTCGGTCTGCTCCACGTTCCCGCCCAGCACGTAGGGGAGGCGACCGTAGTAGTAGCCTGCTCCCGCCCGGATCACCGAGCTGCCATCCCCCACCCGGTCGAAGGCCACGCTGAGGCGGGGCGAGAAGTTCGTGGAGCTGAAGGGGGCCACACCGGTGGTCACGCCGAAGGCGCGCTCCAGGTCCACGACCCGGGAGGGCCGGTCCCGGAAGTTCTGCTGGTCGTAGCGGAGGCCCAGGGTGGTGGTGAGACGGTCCGTCATCTCCCACTCGTTCTGGGCGTAGAGGGCCCACTCCAGCACTCCGAAGTCGGCGGTGGGCACCACCCCGTCCGCCCGCTGGTTCCGGGTGTACTCGTAGGGCTGGAAGTTTTCCAGGTCCTCCAGGTTTCGGAACCGGTACTCCCCGGCCCCGAAGGCGATGAACTGGTTCACGATGCTCGTGTAGAGGAGCGACCCACCCACCTTCATCGTATGGTTGCCGATGACGTGGTTCAGGGTGTTGGAGAACTCGACCTTGTCCTCTTCCAGACGATTCTGGTACGCGAAGTTCGTGCCGCCGTACTGGATCGTCTGGTTGCTGTCTCCGATCCCGTCCACGCGGAGCCGCGGGCGGACCTCGTTCCCGTCCCGGGGGCGCCGCTCGCTGGCGATCTGGAGGCGGGCCACGTTGAAGGTCCCCTCGCCGAACACCGACTGGAGCTCCGTCACGAAGGAGTGGGAATTGGACTCCAGGCGCTCGGCGCCGGAGCGACCGGCCAGGTTCGACCCGCCCAGGTCCGCGTTGGTGAAGGCGGCCCAGTTGTGCCGGGTGGAGAGGCGGTGGACGTCGTTGATCGTCCAGTCGACCCGTCCGAAAAGCGTGATCTGGTCCGCACTCGTCTGGAAGGGAGCGTAGCCAGCTCCCGGGTTGTCGATGCCGTACTGGTTCTCGAGGATGTCCAGGTACCGGTTGAACTCCTGTATGCCCAGCTCGTCGGGCTCCTCCTCGTCCATGAAGGACTGGAGGCCCACCGGGTTCCGGGGCTCGCGCCGGACCTGGCCATCCATGGAGAAGAGGAAGAAGGCCCGATCCTCCAGGATGGGGCCCGAGAAGCGGCCGGCGAACTGGTTCACCCGGTAGTCATCGACCTCGTTCCCGTTGAAGTTCCGGGCCGTGAGCTGCTCGTTCCGGAAGTTGGAGTAGACGTTCCCCTCGAAGCTGTTCGTACCGCCCCGGGTCACCACGTTGATCACGCCGCCAGAGTAGTTCCCGAACTCCACGTCGAAGCCGTTCGTGATGATCTCGAACTCGCGGATGGACTCCA
>REBX01000293.1 GCA_007692505.1 Gemmatimonadales bacterium
GGCCCCCGCCGCCCCGGCCGCCGCTCCGCAGGAGGACCGTCCCGGCCGGGTGGTCATCATCGATGCGGGCCACGGCGGCGAGGACACGGGGGCGGTGGGCCCCGGCGGGACCCGGGAGAAGGACGTGGCCCTGGCCATCTCCAGGGCACTGGCCCGGGAGCTGGCCTCCCGTCCCGACGTGGAGGTCCACATGACCCGGGACAGCGACGAGCTCGTGGCCATCTGGAGCCGGGGGGAGATGGCCACCGAGTGGAAGGACGGCCGAACCGGGGTCTTCCTCTCCATCCACGCCAACGCCCTCCCGGGCCGTCCCGAGGTGCGGGGCTTCGAGACGTACTTCCTGTCGGAGGCCCGGACGGAGCACGAGCGCCGGGTGGCGGCCGCGGAGAACGCTCCCCTCCACCGGGATCGTCCCGACCCCGACGAGCCGCCGCCGGAGTCGGACCCCCTCCTGGACGCCATCCTCCGGGACCTCAGGACCTTCGACCACCAGCAGTGGTCCTCCCTCCTGGCGGAGATCGTCCAGGAGGAGCTGGGCCGATTCCACCCGGGTCCGGACCGTGGGGTGAAGCAGGGGCCCTTCGCCGTGATCACCAACGCCCTCATGCCCTCCGTCCTGGTGGAGGTGGGCTTCATCACGAACCCCGCCGAGGAGCGGCTCCTGAACCAGCCCTCCTTCCACCGGGACACCGCCGAGGCGCTGGCCAGGGCCGTGGACCGCTTCCTGGACCGCTACCCGTCGGGAGGTGGGAGGTGAGGCTAGAGCAGACCGTGTTCGGCCTGAGCTTCCGGAACCCCGTCCTCCTGGCGGCAGGGACGTGCGGATTCGGACGGGAGGTGGCGGAGGTCATCGACCTCTCCGCCGTGGGGGGCCTGGTGACCAAGTCGGTTACCCTGGAGCCCAGGGCCGGCAATCCGTCGCCCCGGGTCGCCGGTGTGGACGGCGGGATGATGAACTCCATCGGTCTCACGAACCCCGGCGCCCCTGCCGTTCGGCACGACGTCCTCCCCTGGCTGGAGGCGAACCTCTCCGGCACCCCGGTTTTCGTCTCCGTGGCCGGGCACTCGCCGGAGGAATACGCCGAGATCGTGTCCCTCCTGGACGATGGGCCCGGCTTCCAGGCCTGGGAGCTGAACCTCTCCTGCCCCAACGACACCCGGCTGGGGGGGCAGCCCTTTGCCCTGGACCCGGAGGCCGCCGCCGGCGTGACGGCCCGGGTGCGGGGCCTCACGGACCGCCCCCTGGTGGCCAAGCTGGCCCCCAACGCCCCGGACCTGGCCGCCGTGGTGAAGGCCGTGGAGGAGGCCGGGGCCGACGGCTTCACCCTGGTGAACACCATGCCGGGGCTGGCCCTGGACCCCCTCACGGGGCGGCCCGCCCTGGGCGCCGGGGTGGGTGGGGTGAGCGGACCGGCCATCCGGGCCATGGGGGTCCGGGCCGTGTGGACGGCTTCGCAAGTCACCGACCTCCCCCTGGTGGGGGTGGGCGGGATCGCCGGCGGAGGCGACGCCGTGCAGTACCTCCGGGCCGGTGCTTCCCTGGTGCAGGTGGGGAGCGCCTCGTTCTGGGACCCCCGCTCGGAGGGCCGTGTACGAAAGGAGCTTGCCCGGCTGGGGCGCCAGATGGGCCTCTCCTCCGTGGACGAACTCACGGGGAAGGTGGAGGGGCTCGCCGGCTGAGCCCGGCCCGAACGCTGCCGGCCCTGCGCCCCCGGTCCCCGCATCTCCCGCACCTCTCGCACTCCCCGCACTCCCGGACGACCCGCCCATGGCCCACGTCATCGTTGCCCTGGATGTCCCCGACGCCCCCAGGGCGCTGGAGCTGGCCCACAGGCTGGGCGGAGACGAGCCCGCCTTCGTGAAGGTGGGGCTGGAGCTCTTCGTCCGGGAGGGACCGGACATCGTCCGGGCCCTCCGGGAGCAGGGCCACCCCGTCTTCCTGGACCTGAAGCTCCACGACATCCCGGCCACGGTGGCTGGCGCCGTGCGATCTGCGGCCTCCCTGGGGGTTCGCCTCCTCACCGTCCATGCCTCCGGGGGGCGACCCATGCTGGAGGCGGCGGCCACTGCCTGCCGGGAGGCTTCCGGGCAGAGCGGTGCCGGACGCGGGCCCCACGAAGGCGGGCTCCAGCTCCTGGGCGTCACCGTCCTCACCGCGCTGGGGCCGGCCCAGGTGGACGAGGCGTGGGGTCGGGGGACGGGACAGACCCGCCCCGAGGCCGACGTCCTCCGCCTGGCGGGGCTGGCTCTGGACTCGGGGCTCCACGGTGTGGTGGCCTCGCCCCTGGAGGCGCCGGCCCTCCGGGCCCGCTTCGGCCCCGGGCCACTGTTGGTCACCCCGGGGATCCGGGAGGCGGGCGGCGACCGTCACGACCAGGTCCGGGTGGCCACCCCCGAGGAGGCGGTCCGCGGGGGGGCGAGCCACCTGGTGGTGGGTCGCGCCGTCACCGCGACGGCGGACCCGGCCCGGGCCCTGGCCGGGATCCGGGCCCGGACGGCCCGGGAGGCGACCCGGGAGGTGGCCGGGGAGCCGCACGACCCGATGCCCGCCCCCGGAGGATCCAGGTGATCCGCCGGACCCTCCAGACTCTCCTCCCGGTGGTGGCCCTGGCGGGGGTCCTGCTCGCCGAGCCGGTGGAGGCCCGCCAGACCACCGGGCTGGACCCGGCCCTCACCGAGATGGCCGGGGAGGTGGCCTCGGCGTGGGCGGCCGGCGACACGGAGCGGCTGGGCCCCTGGCTCCGGGCCGACGGGATCCGGCTCCAGCTGGAGGGGCCCGCCCGGGAGAACCTGGCCCCCCGCCACGTCCTGGCCGCCTTCCGGGAGGTCCTCCGGGACCACGAGGACGGTGCCACCGAGGTCACCCGCGTCGCGCCGGTGGCCGGGTCGTCGAACCGGGGGCTGGTGGAGTTCGTCTGGACAGCCCGGGTGAAGGGGACGTCCCACGCCGTGGAGCACAGCTACTTCGCAGGGGTGGTCCGCACCGAGGACGGCTGGCGCATCGACGAGTTCCGACGGGTCCCCCGGCGTTGACCCGCCATCCACCCGGTGGGCTTCGTCCGGCCCCGGGACTTGATCCCGGGCGGCGTTTGACGATCTTGGGCGGTCGGGGTCCCCCGGCGGTGGCCCCGGTTCCCCGCGAACCCCCGGCGCCCGGACCGCCATCTCCCACTCCTCCTCCATCCGGAACCCCACCCACGCCGCCATGGCCCTCAGGCTCCACGACACAGAGAGGCGGACCCTGGTCCCCTTCGAGCCCGACGATCCGGAGGATGTGCGGATCTACGCCTGCGGGCCCACGATCTACGGGCACGCCCACGTGGGCAACTTCCGGACCTTCGTCTTCTACGACCTGGTCCATCGGGCGCTGGAGTGGCTGGGCTACCGGGTGCGGTTCGTCATGAACCTCACCGATGTGGACGACAAGACGATCCGGGCGGCCCGGGAGGCAGGCACGGACCTGCCAGGGTGGACGGAGCCCTTTCGGGAGTCGTTCCTGCGGGATGCCGACGCGCTGGCCATGCGGCGCTTCGACGCCTATCCGAAGGCCACGGCCCACGTGGACGCCATGATCGAGCTGGTGGCCACCCTCCTGGAGCGGGAGATGGCCTACGTGGCGGAGGACGGATCGGTCTACTTCGACATCTCGGCTTTCCCCGAGTACGGGCGGCTCTCGGGCCGGGACCTGGAGGAGGGGCGGCAGGGGGAGCGGGTCCTGGCCGACGAGCACGACAAGAACGACGTGCGGGACTTTGCCCTATGGAAGGCCACGGCCCCCGGTGACGAGGAGGTGGGGGCCGCCTGGGATGCCCCCTGGGGACGGGGGCGGCCGGGATGGCACCTGGAGTGCTCCGCCATGTCCATGGCCGAACTGGGGCCCAGCCTGGACCTCCACCTGGGGGGCGAGGACCTCATCTTCCCCCACCACGAGGGCGAGATTGCCCAGTCCGAAGGGGCCACCGGATGCCGGTTCGTGGGGACCTGGCTACACGTGAAGCACCTCCGGATCCAGGACCGGAAGATGTCCAAGTCCCTGGGGAACATGTTGACGCTGCGGGAGCTCCTGGAGGGAGGGGAGTCGGCAGCGGCCGTGCGGCACCAGCTCGTCTCCACCCATTACCGGACGGAGCTGAACCTGGGTGCCGAAGGGCTGGCCGGGTCCCGCGGCGCCGTGGCGCGCCTGGTGCGCTTTGCCCTGCGGCTGGAGGAGGCAGCCGGGGTCACGGCAGGAGAGGCAGCGGAACTCCACCCGGCGCTCTCCGGCGATGCCCCGGAAGCGGGGTGGGGTGGGAGCGTGGAGGCGGCGGAGGGGCAGGATGCGGGCTCCCTGGATGCGGATCGGCCGGGTGGGGGACAGGAGCTGGGCGGGGCGGGGCCGGTGGAGGCCGCGGCCCGGGAGGCCCTCCCCCGGTTCCGGGCGGCCCTGGAGGACGACCTGAACGTGTCCGGGGCGCTGGCCGCCCTCTTCGTCTTCGTGAAGTCGGTGAACCCCCGGCTCGACGGGGCTGCCCCCCGGGATGCGGCGGCGGGCCTCGCGGCCCTCCACTCCATGGACCGGGTCCTGGGGCTCCTGGAGGCGGCGTCGGCTGCCCAGGAGGAGGGGTCCGCCGCTGATGGCCGGGAACGGGAGGAGGAGTTCCGGGCCTGGGTGGAGGAGCGGATCCGCCAGAGGACCGAGGCCCGGGAGGCCCGGGACTGGGCCCGCGCCGATGCCCTTCGGGACGAGCTCGGTGAGGCGGGAGTTGAGCTGGAGGACGGTCCCTCCGGGACGCGCTGGACGCGGCGGGACGGATAGGCCGCCCCGGGGGTGCGGAAGCGCCGGGGTCCCGCGGTGGAGGAGCGGACGGCATGTGGCCCGCCAGCGGTTGACACCGCGGCGAGCGGGGAATAGACTTTAAGGCTCTGTTTTCGCTGACGTAGCTCAACTGGCAGAGCAGCCGCCTTGTAAGCGGCAGGTTGAGGGTTCGAATCCCTCCGTCAGCTCCTTGAGACGGGGCGGGCGGACCGGCGCGAGGGAGGCGATCCGCCGCGAGGACAGCACATTCAGGTGGGGTACCGAAGCGGTCAAACGGGGCAGACTGTAAATCTGCTGGCTATGCCTTCGAAGGTTCGAATCCTTCCCCCACCACTTCCGCCGGTGTATCGGACCTGCTTCCACATGGGTGGAGGAGTACGGTGCCCGGCGGCCGGGCGTGTGGCAGGTGCCGCGGGAGTAGCTCAGTTGGCTAGAGCATCAGCCTTCCAAGCTGAGGGTCGCGGGTTCGAGTCCCGTCTCCCGCTCTGAAGAGAAGGGGGCCTGGAAGGCGCCCCCGGAAGTGCACCGCTCCGGTAGCTCAGTGGTAGAGCGCTTCCTTGGTAAGGAAGAGGTCGAGGGTT